>CAIPWR010000001.1 GCA_903868795.1 uncultured Spartobacteria bacterium
CCCTGGGTAGCGTGCCTGATCGGGGTGATCCGCAATTCTCCAGAGATCCCCAAGTCCCAGATGGACCACAATGGCCTCGAAAGAAATATCACGGGTGGATTTGAGAAGTTCATTTTTGTGAGGATCCCATTCAAAACGCATCTTCATTCAGGATGCCTTATCGGCACACGCCACTCAAGCACATTCACCAGATCAAGACCGCGTTAGCTCGTTCAAGAAATCTCCCTAATGACTGCTGCGTGCTTCCCGGTACTCGGCGTTGCAATCGCAGCAGAATCTCGCGCAGAGGCGCAGGGATTTTAGAGAAAACTCAGGGCAAGATTGGTTCTCCCTAGGCTTGGAAGTTTGGATGAGAGGCTAGACGCGCGAGTGAATGCGTAGTAGTCCTACGCAGATCGAGCAGCAACGACGCCTTGCGCCAAAATCCCAAGCCTTACGCAAGTAGGGCAACCATTTCGCGCGTGGCCTGTTCTATACCCACGAGGAGTGCACGCGAGACAATCGAGTGGCCGATATTCAGCTCCACGAGTTTGGGGAGAGTAAGGATCGGGCCGACATTGGTATAGTTGAGACCATGGCCGGCGTTCACCTGGATCCCGGCTTCGCCGGCTAGACGGGCAGCCTCGATCAGGCGAGCTAGCTCGGCCTCACGGACTGTACCAGATGCCTCGGCATAGGCTCCGGTATGGAGTTCCACGACGGGAGCACCTAATGTAACAGCGACGGCAATTTGATCAGGCTCGGGATCAATAAAGAGGCTGACGCGAATGCCAGCATCACGCATGGCTTTGAGAGTTGGCTCAAGGGCTACCCGATGGGTGACGCAGTCGAGACCGCCCTCGGTTGTCACCTCTTCGCGTGATTCGGGGACAAGACAGACATCGGAAGGAAGAACCTTGAGGGCGATTGCCACGATCTCTGGGGAGTTCCCCATCTCGAGATTGAGTTTGGTTCCGATTGCCTCCTTAAGACGAAAGATGTCGTGATCAACAATATGGCGTCGATCCTGACGCAGGTGGGCGGTGATTCCGACAGCCCCTCCCCGCTCAGCAGCCAGGGCCGCTTCGACGGGATCAGGTTCGACATTGATGGAGCCCGCGTTTTTCGCATAGCGGGCCTGCCGCACGGTGGCGACATGGTCGATATTGACGCCAAGTAATGCTCCCACCTTGTACCTTTGATTAGTGTCTGAAATGACGCGTGCCGGTGAAGACCATGGCGACACCACGCTCATTGGCGGCGGCGATCACCTCGGGATCACGGACGGAACCACCCGGTTGGATGGCAGCGGTGGCTCCCGCTTCAGCAGCGGCTATGAGGCCGTCGGGGAATGGGAAGAAGGCATCGGAGCAGACAACGCTCCCCTTAAGCGAGAGACCGGCCTCACCGGCCTTCCAGACAGCGATCCGGGAGGAATCGACACGCGACATCTGACCGGCACCGATACCGAGGGTGCGGTCTTTGCCTGCGTAGACGATGGCGTTGCTCTTCACGTGCTTGACGACCTTCCAGCCGAATTCCATCGCCTCGATCTCATCCTTGGTCGGGGGACGGCTGGAAACGACATGGTGCTCAATGCTTCCGGGCCCCTCCTTCGGAGTGATATCGGCATCCTGGACAAGCATGCCGCCGATGACGGAACGGATGTCGCGATCCGTGGCTGGAATTTCCTGCAGAAGACGCATGAGGCGGAGGTTCTTCTTTTTTTGCAGCAAGGCGCGGGCATCGACCGTGAACTCAGGGGCGATGATGACCTCGCTGAAGATCTCGGAAATTGCACGGGCAAGGGCCTCATCGACCGGACGGTTGGCAATGATGATGCCGCCGAAGGGAGCGGAACGGTCGGTTGCAAAGGCCTTCTCCCAAGCCTCGGCGAGATTCTCATCGCTGCCGACGCCGCAGGGGTTGGTGTGCTTCAGGATGGCGACAGTCGGCTTCTCGAACTCACTGATCAGACGGGTGGCCGCCGTGATATCAAGGATGTTGTTAAAGGAGAGTTCCTTGCCGTGGAGCTTCTCGAAGTAGTCGAAGAAGCTGCCGTAGAGCTCGGCTTCCTGATGAGGGTTCTCACCGTAGCGGAGGCGTCCGGCCAAGGGAAACTCCAGGGAGAGCGTCTCGCCCGGAGCACTCTCGTTATCGAGATAGGAGCTGATGGCCCGGTCGTAGGCGCCGGTGGTGGCGAAGGCCTTGACCGCCAGTCGGGCGCGCAGTTCTGGCGTGGTCTCGCCGTTGCCGGCCTTCATCGCCTCAAGGACGCGGGGATAGTCATCAGGATCGACCACGACGGTGACGGAGCGGTGATTCTTCGAGCCACTCCGGATCATCGAAGGACCGCCAATATCGATCTGTTCAATCGCCTCTTCAAGAGTCACTCCCTTTTTCGCCACGGTCTCCTCGAAGGGATAGAGGTTCACGCAGACGAGATCGATCGGGAGGATGCCATGCTCCGCAGCCTGTGCCTGATGCTTCGCGTCGTCGCGAAGGAAGAGCAGTCCACCATGGACCTTTGGGATGAGGGTCTTCACACGGCCATCCATCATCTCGGGGAAGCCGGTGTAGTCGGAGATCTCCCGGACCGGGATGCCGGTGGCGGCAATCGCCTTGGCGGTGCCACCGGTGGAAAGCAGCTCGACACCCTGCTCATGCAGGCCGCGAGCGAAGTCGATGAGTCCCGTCTTGTCGGAGACGGAGAGGAGGGCGCGTTGGATTTTCATGATCGGTTTGCTGGAAAAAAGTTGGAACGTAAACCCGTCAGGCGTGGGTGAACTGGAGGCGGTAAAGATTGGAATAAAGCTCGGAGGAGTTCAATAACTCGGCGTGGGTGCCGGTCGCCACAATCCGGCCCTGATCCATCACGACGATCATGTCGCTGCCGAGCACCGTCGAGAGACGGTGGGCAATCGCAATCACGGTCCGTCCCTCGGAGAGACTCTCGAGGGCCGACTGGATCATCTTCTCCGATTCGGAATCGAGTGCCGAGGTGGCCTCGTCAAGCAGGAGAATAGGCGCCGCCTTCAGCAGGGCACGAGCGATCGCCAGACGCTGCTGCTGGCCACCGGAGAGAAGGCATCCCTTATCTCCGACCACGGTTTCATAACCCTGGGGCTGGGCCATGATGAAGTCGTGTGCATAAGCGAGCTTCGCCGCCTGCTCAATTTCCTCCTTCGTGGCATCGAGACGCCCAAAGCTGATATTCTCGTAAATCGAGTCGTGGAAGAGAAAGCTCTCCTGAGTGACGATGCCGATCTGCTCGCGCAGAGAGTCGAGGGTCAGGTCACGCAGGTCGTTTCCATCGATCAGGACCCGTCCCTGCTGGGGATCGTAGAAACGAAGGAGCAGTGAGAGGATCGTGCTCTTCCCGGCACCGCTGGCCCCGACGAGGGCGACTTTCTTGCCCGGTTCAATGACAAGATTGAGGCCTGTCACCGCATTCTCCGCCATCCCACCCTCCGCATTGGGGATTCCGTAGGAGAAGTTCACTCCCTCGAAGGCGAGATGCCCACGCACGGCCCCGAGCGGTCGAGATCCCGGCAGGTCGTGGATCGTCGGCTTGGTCGCAAGCAGTTCGATGATGCTTGTCGCCGCTCCCAGGCAGTTCTGGATGGTCACATGGATCTTGCTGATATTCTTGATCGGGTCGTAGAGCAGGAACATGCCGCCAAGAAGGGCCAGGAAACTCCCGATGGTCAGGTGAGAGAAGTAGACATAGAAGAGTGCCAATGAGACGCCGAAGGCAGAGACGGTCTCGATCATCGGCTGGACGATGGCCCCGCTCTTGCTCGCCTTCATGCTGGAGCGGAACTGCTCCTCGCTCGACTTATCGAAGAGATTCAGCTGGAAGGCCTCGCGGGCGAAAGACTTGATCACTCGGATACCGGCAAAAGATTCCTGCAGGATCACGGCCATTACACCCGCCTCGTTCTGCATCGCCCGGGAGGCCTTGCGGACACGGCGCCCATAGACGATGACCGGCACCAGACAGATCGGGAAAAGCACAAGCGAGAAGAGCGTGAACTTCCAGTCGATATGCAGCAGCACAAGAATCGCCCCGATCGCGGTCAGGGGCTGCTTCACCAGATCTCCGACGATCGTGACCATCGACTGCTGGGCGACCATGGTGTCGTTCAGGACGCGGGAGAGCAAGCGCCCGGACTGCGATTTGTTAAAGAAATCGAGCGACTGACCCATGAGATGGCCAAAGACACGACGACGCATATCGCGCAGGGCCCTCAGGCTGACCCACGTGAGGCAGTAGACATTCGCGTAGGAGAGCAGGCTGCGCAGGATCATCACCCCGGGAATCAGCAGGGCCATCCAGAGGAAGGCATCGATTTTCGGCCCTTGGCCGAGCGTCGCTCCCTTCATCATGTCCGCTTGGCTAAACTTGCCTTGGAATGCGGTGTCGCCGATCCATCGGATCAGCAGGAGCATCGAGCTATTGACCGCCGCGAAACCAATCCCGGCGAGCAGGCCTAGTGCGATACGCTGCTTGTAAGGAGCAAGATAGCCCACCAGTTCCCGGAACGGCCCCCAGCTCTTGGGAAGATACTTGAAAAGAAGCGGTTCGGATTTCCCCACTAAAGAATGAGACTGCTGGTGGTCGGACATGAAGCGTTGAGATTACAGTGAGGGGTGGCGTAGCAGGAGAAAAAAACCACCTCCGGTGACCCAGTTTGTGTAGAGCTCCAGCAATTCCGGCCCGGCTAAAACCCAGAGGAGTGCTCCAAGGGCCAGATAGGGACCGAAGGGAATCCTCCCTCCGGAGCGGCCACGGGTGACGGCCATCATCACGACACCGATCAATGCGCCGACGATCGATCCGGCAAAGAGCGTGAAGAGCACGCCTTTCCAGCCCAGGAAAGCTCCGATGCAGCCCAGGAACTTCACATCGCCGAAGCCCATCGCCTCACGGGGCATGGTGATCATGGTCACCTCAGTCCGGAGCGGCATCAGCTCGGAGATCCCCTCATAGGGCCAGAAGCGCTCACCATAGGTCACACCACGAGGATCAAGAATCAATGCCCCTTCCTTCAAACCCACCTCAGCCTCCTGAGCCTGGAGCCGTTCCCCGTCGATCTCCAGCCAAGCACAGGAGGCCTCGACCTGGTCCTTCTCTCGATAGAAGAGTTCGGCTAACGGGATCCTCTCCTCGCCAAAAATCAACTGCGGCTCCGCATCGGTCCCTGTGATTTCCAAAAGCGTCGGATTATCAGTGCGTATCGTGCGACGGCCGAAGGCGAGCTTCCCTAGCTCCACGACCCCCCAGAGGAGGAAGAAGCCAAGCGATGCTCCCAGCAGCGAGAGCAGAAGCCCCTGCCACCAGGCACCCGTTTCCATGATTCCCGGAACGATCAGGGAGCAGAGCAGGCCGGCAACGCCCCCCCCCTTGGTGATCTCGTCCGGGATGATCAGGTGGTCGAAGTCGATGAAGGTCGCTGCAACCAGCAGCGAGAGAAAGAGCCAGAAGACCGGCGCTGTGGGCATGCCGAAGCGTCCCCAGGCCAGCAGGTAGAGGAGCGCTGTCAGAAGTTCGACAAGCGGATAGCGGATAGCGATCGGCATGGCACAGCCCGAGCAGCGACCGCGTAGAAGCACCCAACTCGCCACCGGCAGGTTCTCATGCCACGGAATCGTCTTGCCACAGCCGGGGCAGAAGGAGCGCTTGGGGTTCAGCAGAGAGATGCCGCGCGGCAGGCGGTGAATGACCGCGTTCAGAAAAGATCCCGTGATCAGCCCAAGCAGGCCGACGGCGATCCACGAGACCATCGCAAGAGAAGCGGAAGCCGTGTTGTTCAACTAGAATTTGTTCAGCTCCGATCCTTACTCCCGGGGGAGCCTCTCCTCCACAATCTCGCAGAGGACATGGAGCAGGAACTGCTGCGCCTCCTGGATTCGGGCAGTTTCGATTCCGGGAACGATCAACTCAATGTCAGCCGCCCCCTTGGTGAAGCCCCCCCCCTTGCCGAGGAAGGCGATCGTCTTCACCCCGTGCCTGCGGGCCTCCTCCAGAGCCGCCAGGATATTACGGGACTTGCCACTCGTGGTGATCACGATCAAGACATCGCCTGGCTTCCCGAAGGCGGCAACCTGACGGGCGAAGACCTCGGTGAATTCGTAATCATTCCCGATCGCGGTCAACAGACCGGCATCGACCGTGAAGGCCATGGCCGGATAGGGACGGCGGTCTTCTTTGAAGCGGCAGGTGAATTCTGTCGCCAGGTGGGCGCTGTCGCTGGCGCTCCCGCCGTTGCCGCAGAACATCAGCTTGTTGCCGGCCAGCAGGGCATCACCGGCCATGGCGGCGGCTTTTTCCAAATCGGCCTGCAACGGAGGCAATGCCTGGAGGACTTCCTGAAGCGAGTGAAGGGAACTTTGGAACTGGCTCATCTAGGGGACATTGGAGAGGAGGGTGAAAGCCGTCAAGAGCGGCATCGCTCCCCTTCTCCCTCTTTATCACGGTGTCAACATGGTGCTCTCCCGGTGGATTGACAGCATGCGAGGCAACCGCTTTGATCGACACTTTATGGGCGTTCCCACCGAAGTTCTCCATCACCGTATCCGGCACGCCATATCGTCCATGGCTCAGGCCCTGGCCCTCCTTACCCTTCTGCCGCTACTGATACTGGGAGGATGCGCCACCAGCCAAGAACCACCCCAGGTGAAGCTCGATCAGGCGAACGTCCTACCGCTCGCGATCAATCCCGCCTTCACCTTCCGAAAAGAGACCCAGTTCCTGAATGATCCCGCACTCTTCCAGAAGGAAGCTGGGAAACCGAACGAAGCCATCGAATTCGAGCGCCGCTACTACATGTGGCCCGCCACCACCTCCCTCGATAAGGATCAGCTGAAGGGAAATTACTTCAACTTTTACTGGTGGAAAAATGGCACCCCGGCCGATGTCACCGTGCGACTCGAGTACCGCCAGGCCAGCCTTAACAACTTTGTGAT
The DNA here is from genome assembly GCA_903868795.1 of uncultured Spartobacteria bacterium. GTDB lineage: Bacteria > Verrucomicrobiota > Verrucomicrobiia > Chthoniobacterales > UBA6821 > UBA6821. The sequence goes on from CAIPWR010000001.1 coordinate 6,949, forward strand.
GGCTCGAGAGAAGAGCTACAGCAACGTGAAGGGCTCCATCTGCACACGCTTCTCCATCATCGGCGATGACTACCTCGAGAATGGTCAGGTCACGAACTGGCGTTGCCTTCTCATCGTTGATGGCAAGATCGTCGCCCTCACCCAATCCTACCTCTGGAAATAGAGTCCATCGTCTCTCCTCCCATTCTCCCGTCACCACCACCCATCTTCATGCTCCCAGAAATCGAAAAGCTACTTATCCTTCAGGATCGCGACCAGAAACTCCGCGCCGTCCTCACCGAGATCGCCGCACTTCCTGGGGAAAAGGCAGCCCGCGACCGCGAGTTCAAGGCCGCCGATGACCGCCTCGAGGCAGCCCGCGGACGACAGAAGGAGATTGAGGTCGAGCGCAAGAAACTCGAGGTTGAGGTAAAGGCAAAGCAGGACCAGATCTCCCGCTACAAGAACCAGCAACTCGAGACCCGCAAGAACGAAGAATTCTCCGCTCTGCGCCACGAGATCGAAATGGCCGAAAAGGTTATCATTGAACTCGAAGACCGCGAGCTCGTCCTGATGGAGGAGGCCGAAAGCCTCAAGCCCTCACTCCAGGCCGCTCAGGAAGCTCATGCCGCCGAGAAGAAGAAGGTCGAAACCCATATGGCCTCGCTGGTCACCCGCAAGGAGAACCTCGATGCCCGGCAGAAGGAACTCGAGGTCGAGCGCCCCGGCTTCACCGAGGGCATCGACGAGGATCTCCTCGACCGCTACAACCGCCTCTTCAAGAGCAAGAACGGCATCGCCCTCGTCACCGTCGAGCATGGCGTCTGTGCCGGGTGCAACATGCAGGTCACCCACCAGGCGATCCTTGAGGTGAAAGCAGAGAAGGAGATCGTCGGATGTCCGCAGTGTGGGAGGATTCTCTACGAGCCCCAGTAAGCCTCCGGCGGGGAGGCTTGTGAGCGTTGGCGGATAGCGTTGTTGGCCTGCGGTCGGAGTATTTCACTACACCTTTTGAACGGCACTTTGCTCCCGCAAAGCGGTGCCGCCCTGTGGGTTTGCCTGAGTCAACTTCTCCGCGCCTCTTCCGAGAGTCTTGGTTCTTGGCCGACTAGCTCGGGTAAAATCATGCTAACCCAACCAATCACAGTCTCAAAATAGGTTTGTAGCTCCTTGCTACTCGTATCCCTGCGGTGGGTTCTCATGTAGCCCTTGGGGTCTCACTTGCTCACCCAAATGAGTGCCTCCTCAAGGATCTCTTGCCTACGCACATTCCCCTTCACGTAGCTCTCCCACATCTGCAGCTTCGAGTTCTCGCTATATCTGAATACCTCCTTCGCCTTCGTGATGAAGGGATTGAAGTGACGGGGTAGATCCCCCTTATCAACCGCAAACTCCCCTTACAGATATCTTCCAATGCTGGTGATTCGTTGCTGCACATCGAGCACCTCCAACATCGCACCCCCGCTAGCCTCGCCCGCCCCCAAAAAAACGCTGTTTGAAGACATCGTTTTTCCCATGGAAAATCCAATGCCAAAAATGGTTGCCCCCAAGCACCTCACCACTCATCAAGAGACTTGGAAAAATGAGACAAGGTAAATAGTATCCCTGTATCGCAACCATGAAATCCATCGAAATCTATGCAAGAGGGGGTGGCATGTCCTTGGGGCTGGTAGCCTCAGGGTTTCAAAGCCAACTCCTCGTTGAATGGGTCTTCAATGCCACTGCCACCCTCCGCAAAAACCGCCCCGCTTGGAATGTCCTAGTGGAAGGCTTTGGCAACCACGACCCTGGCACCAGTCGATACAAAAGAAACCGCCCCGTCTGGGATGAAATCCACTCCGGGAGAGCTTGCGCCTCAAGGTGTAAGCCCCCTAAGTGGACAAGAGTAGAAATCTTTCAGAAGTTAGAGGTATATTTAATAGAACTGAAAAACAGGCTGCTATAATTTTTCCATCATAAAAGCAGTTTTTATTTCTCACTGCGTTACATATGATTATACTTATTATTCTATTGCTAGTAATAGTAGGGGTCCTATTACTAGCAAAATTTCTCGCAGCATTTCTCATATCAGGAATTATACTTATTTATGGTGTTACTGCGTATTTCTTATATAACTTTTCACTAGTGTCCGGTTAAGAGGGTGATTGGTTTTTGTTGATACTTCAAGATGAGTGATTTGCGATCCAAAATGGATGCCACGCATTTGAAATTTGAGCGACGTTTTTTGAGGATACTCGGCTATGAACTCTGGCCGCTAC
>CAIPWR010000002.1 GCA_903868795.1 uncultured Spartobacteria bacterium
CAGTCGCTTCATGCCGAAGATACCAACGCACTCGGAGCAGTCGCCGCAAAAGAACTTCCTCCGATTGCTCCAGGACGCTTCCAGCCAACGGACGAATCCCTGAAGCAGTATCAATATCCTGAGTGGTTTCGCGACGCGAAACTCGGATTCTGGTCTCACTGGGGACCGCAGGCCGTGCCGCGCCACGGCGATTGGTATGCGAGGAAACTCTACATCGGGACGGGCTACGTTGACCAAAGGAAAGGGACCGTGGCGAAGCAGAATGAATCCGATTACACCGATCACCTTGCCCGCTACGGCCACCCTTCCGAGAAAGGCTACAAGGACATCATTCCTCTCTGGAAAGCCGAGAAGTGGGATCCCGAAGCCCTGATGGCGCTCTACAAGAAAGCGGGGGCAAAATACTTCGTCAGCATGGGAACCCACCATGACAACTTCTTCATGTGGGACTCAAAGTTGCACAAGTGGAATGCCGTGCAGATGGGGCCTCACAAGGATGTGGTCGCTACCTGGCAGAAAGCGGCCAAAGCCAACGGCCTCCCCTTTGGTGTCTCCGAACACCTTGCGGCGAGTTACACTTGGTTTCAAGCCGCTCATGGGGCCGATGTCCAGGGGCCGAAGAAGGGAGTGCCCTACGACGGGAACGATCCGAAGAATCAGGATCTCTACCACAAGAAGCTTCCGGCCGACGATCATGAGTGGCTGACAAAAGATCCCGAAAACCAGAAGGAGTGGAACGCCATGATCCGCGAATTGGTGGATACCTATCATCCCGACCTCCTCTATTCCGACAGCAAATTGCCTTTTGGTGACGTGGGCCGAAATCTAATCGCCAACTTCTACAACGGCAACGAGGCCTTCCATAACGGCAAACTGACAGCGGTCTACAACTGCAAGGAACCCTCCCAGGGCCGCTTCGTTCAGGATCTGGAGCGCGGCGTGAAGGATGATATCAGTCCCTACCCATGGCAGACCGACACCTCCATCGGCGATTGGTTTTACAGCACTGGCCAAAAGTACAAGAGCGCAGCCGAGGTGACCGCGATGCTCTGTGATATCGTCAGCAAAAACGGCAACCTGCTCATCAACATCGTCCAGACGCCGGAGGGAGACCTTGAGCCGGACGTGCTCGCCATAGTCGACGGGATAGGCAAATGGACCGCGATCAACGGTGAGGGAATTTATGCCACCCGACCTTGGAAGATCTCGGGAGAGAATCCTTCACCCGCTTCACCGACACCGACTCCCGATCCGAAGAAGAGCGAGATGTTCAATGAGGGAAAGCAAAAACTGAACGCTCAGAACATCCGCTTCACCATGAGCAAGGATGGCAAGACCCTCTATGCGTTCTGCCTTGGTGAACCGCAGGGGGACATTGCAATCAAGGCCCTCGGATCAGCATCGGGCAAGTTGGAGAAGCCGATCGCTTCCGTCACCCTGCTTGGTGGCAAAAATGATCTCACGTGGAAGCAGAACGCAGATGTCTTGATGATCACAAAGCCTGCCACGTGCCCGCTCCCAGGCATGCCCGTCGGCTTCAAAATCACCTTCAAGGAAACTAAGGAGTAAATCGACACCATGGAATACCGCATTCTCGGCAAAACAGGCATCAAGGTCTCGAAGCTTGCCTTCGGCGGCTCGTCCCTCGGCTCCGTCTTTCGTTCCGTTGCGGAGGAAGATGGGATCCGTACCGTCCATACGGCGCTCGATCACGGGATCAACCTCATCGATACCGCCCCTTACTACGGTGCCACGAAAGCGGAGGCTGTCTTGGGAAAAGCCCTCAAGGGTGTCGCACGAGAGCGGTACTTGCTGGCTACCAAGGTGGCCCGTTTCGGTGCCGAGATCGGGGACTTTGATTTCTCCGCCGCGAGGGTTGCCTCAAGCATTGAGGAGAGTCTGGAACGGCTCGGCGTCGATCACTTCGACTTCATCCAAGTGCATGACATGGAGTTCGGAAACATTGATCAGATCGTCAGTGAGACCATACCAGCCTTACGCCAGGCCCAAAAGGCTGGTAAGGCACGGTTCGTCGGCATCACCTGCCTGCCGGTACGCCTGTTCAAGCAGGTGATGGATCAGGTCGATATCGACCAGATCCAGTCCTACTGTCACTACGGACTCAACGACACGGTACTTGCCGACATCCTTCCCTACCTGAAGGAAAAGCAGGTCGGCATCTTTAACTCCGCACCGCTCGCCATGCGCCTGCTCACCCAGGAGGGTCCTCCCGCATGGCACCCAGCACCTTTAGAGGTACAGGCCAAGTGTGCCGAAGCCGCCGCCTACTGTGCCTCGCAGGGAGCCGATTTTGCGAAGCTGGCACTCCAGTTTTCGGTGGCCCATCCCGACATCCACACGACAATCGTCGGCACGGCGAACCCCGAACGGATCCTCGAAAATATCCGCCAGATTGAGGAACCGATGGACGCTTCCCTCCTGGCTAGGGTGCAGGAAATCCTCAAGCCAATCCATAATGTCACTTGGTCAAGCGGCCGCCCTGAGAACAACTAAATTCAACAACCCAAACCCATGCTCAAATCCGGCATTCTCAATCCTGACATCCTCTCCCTAATAGCTCGGGTCCGTCATACCAACACAATCGTGATCGCAGACCGGGGATTCCCGTTCTGGCCTCAGATCGAAACGATCGACATCTCGCTGATCGACGGACTGCCGACCGTGAATCAGGTTCTCGAGGCCCTGCTTCCCTCCGTCGACATGGGTCAGGCCTACATGGCGAAGCAGTTCACCGCCGTGAATCCAAAAACCGTGGTGGCGGTCCGGAAAAAGATTCTTGGCAAGATCCCCCTCTCCTTTGAAGACCACGAGGCTTCGTTCAAGAAGCGTATCCTCGGAGCGATCGGGCTGATCAGGACGGGCGATACCACGCACTATTCCAACATCATCCTCGTCTCGGCCTGAGGCTCTTGCCGATGCGTCTGATCGACCTCTCCCAGCCCGTCACCGATGGCGGGCCAAATTGCCCGGTCCACCCCCCGATCTCTGCAAAAGTCGTGGCAACGCATGCCAAGGACAATTGGCACATGGAGGTAATCACGCTGGCCACCCACACCGGCAGCCATCTCGATGCACCTCTTCACAAGATCGATGGCGGGAAATCGATCGATCAGATTCCCCTCGAGTCTTTCTTAGGGGAGGCAGTGCTTGTGGATCTCCTCGACTCTACTGCGGACAGATCAATCGGTGCCGAGTTGCTGGCTTCACGCCTCGAGGGAGACCTCACGGATCGTATCATCCTACTGGCCACTGGCTGGGGGGAATTCCGTGCCGCCACTGACGAGTGGCACTTCCATTCGCCTTACCTCGCCCCCTCCGGGGCACAGTGGCTTGTCGATCAGGGGATCCGTGCCGTCGGAATCGACCATTATTCCATCGGTGGAAGCCGTGATCCGGACAACACGCGCACCCACGAGATCCTGCTCGGCAACGGACTCTGGGTTGTGGAAGACCTGCGTTTCCCTGTCGAGATCTTTGCTATCGGGCCCCGCTTTCGATTCATGGCCCTACCGATAAACTTTCCCGGACACTCCGGCGCCTTCTGCCGCCCGGTCGCCGTGATTGAATAAATAGCCCCATCACCTCACCAACTCCACCTACCATGAAGCTCCCAACATTCACACTCGGCATCGGCGACCGCTTCGCTCACCAGGGAAAAGCCCAACTTCGCGCCCTTCAAAAAGCGGTTGCGCACGGAGTCGAGGTCTCGCCGGTCTGGAACAAGTCCAACCGCGAACACAACCTGATCGGCACGGAGCCATCCTCCTTGCGAGCCGAAGCGGATGAGGCGGTCGCCTCCCTTGGTTGGAAGGCGCCCTACTTCGTCGACGCGGATCATATCAACCTGAAAACCGTCGACCGCTTCCTGGAGGCCTCCGACTTTTTCACGATCGATGTGGCTGACTCGATCGGAAAAGAACCCGATCCCGCCGCCGTCGAGCGTTTGGTGGCAAAGCATGCCGGCGATCCGATCGATTATCCGGGTCTTTCCATGCCGATTCTCAGAGGCAGGGAGCAGATCGCCAATGCCGCCGCAAAATTCCTGGCCGCGATGCAGGAAGCCGGGGAGGTCTACCGTCATATCGCTGCCCGCAAGCCTGCGGGATCGTTCGCCGTCGAGGTCTCCACTGACGAAGCCTCGGCACCACAGACACCCGCCGAACTCTACCTCATCCTCGCGATGCTGGCCGATGAGGGAGTTCCCGTGGCCACAATCGCTCCGAAATTCACCGGCCAGTTCAATAAGGGTGTCGATTACGAGGGAAACATCGCCGACTTCACCCGCGAGTTTGAGGATGATCTCATCGTGCTCAAACATGCCGGTCCGGCCCTTGGACTTCCCGAGGGACTGAAACTCAGCGTTCACTCCGGCAGCGATAAGTTCAGCATCTATCCCGTGATCAATCGTCTGGTGAAGAAGCACGGCTCGGGACTCCACCTCAAGACGGCCGGCACAACTTGGCTCGAGGAGATCGCGGCGATCGCAGGATCGGGGGAAGAGGGAAAAACCTTGGCCGCGGGTATCTATGCCGATGCCCTCGCCCGCTACGAGGAGGTCACGGCACCCTATGCCACGGTGCTTCATATTGACAAAGCGCTGCTTCCTCCTGCCGTGGAGGTGGTCTCTTGGGACGGAGCACGTCTTTCCCGTGCGATCATCCATGAGCAGACCTGCCCAGACTTCAATCCCCACGTTCGACAGCTTTTTCACGTCGCCTTCAAGCTTGCCGCCGAATCCGGCTCCAAGTTCACGGATCTGCTCAAGCTGCATGATGAAGCCGTTGGCACAGCCGTGACCGGCAATCTTTGGGAGCGCCATCTCAAGCCCCTGTTCCTCTAACGCCAACGACCATCTGCCGTGAATGCCATCATCCTCAGCGAACCCGGAAAACTCGCCCCTCATGACGCACCCGAACCTGCAACACCTGGAGTCGGCGAGGCCCTGATCCGTGTCCACCGTATCGGTTTCTGCGGCACCGATTATCATGCCTTTCACGGCAGGCAGCCGTTCTTCGACTATCCGCGTATTCTCGGCCATGAACTCGGCGTCGAGGTTCTGGCGGTCGGGGAGGGGGTTTCAAATATTGCGGTCGGCGACAAATGCAGCATCGAGCCCTATTTGAACTGCGGCTCCTGCCACGCTTGCCGCAAGGGCCGCGCCAACTGCTGCAGCAACATGAAGGTTCTCGGCGTCCATGTGGATGGGGGAATGAGGGAGCGTCTAGTAGTTCCTGCAGCCAAACTGCACGTTTCCAAAACCCTCTCTTACGATGCCCTCGCCTTGGTGGAGACCTTGGCGATCGGCGCGCATGCCATCGACCGAGCGGCCGTCGAAAAAGACGAGACCGTCGTGGTGATCGGAGCGGGTCCGATCGGGTTGGCCGCCGTCCAGTTTGCCCTATTGCGCGGCGCCCGCGTGATGGTGATCGATCGTGCCGCTCCCCGTCTTGAGGCCTGCTCTCGTCTCTATCCCGCGGTAATCACTCTAGATCCCGAAAAATCGTTCATCGAACAGCTGACTTCGATCACGTGCGGAGATCTTGCCGACACGGTGATTGATGCCACCGGCAATCTCGCCTCCATGGGAGGCTCGCTCGAGTATGTGGGCCACACGGGGCGACTTGTCTATGTCGGGCTCGCACAAGGAGAGGTCACTTTTAATGATCCGCTCTTTCATCGTCGTGAGATAACTCTCCTCGCGAGCCGGAATGCCCTTTCCAAAGATTTCCCGGAGATCATCAGCGCCATGGAGCAGGGCAAGATCGATCCCCTTGCCTGGATCACTCACCGCTGCACCCTTGCTGAAATTCCGGAAAAGCTACCTCTGTGGAGTGAGCCGAAGGCGGGTGTGATCAAGGCGGTTGCTTCCCTCTCCTGAATCGGTGAATATCCCCTCTCATGAAGTCATCAATAGATTCCAAAACGCTTTTTGATCTCACTGGAGAAGTCGCCGTGGTGATCGGTGCCACCGGTGTCCTTGGCGGTGCGGTCGCCGAGGGGCTTGCATCCTCAGGAGCGACGGTAGCCGTGCTTGGACGCAATGCTGAGCGTGGCGCCGAATGCGTTGCCCGAATCGTTGCGGCGGGTGGGAAAGCTGATTTTTTCCCTGCTGATGCCTCTTCGCGCGATAGCCTTGAGAAAGCACTGGTTGCGATTTCACGTGTCCATGGAGAGCCGACCATCCTGGTCAATGCGGCCGGTGGCAACGATCCCTCCGTAACAGTGACCGCCGAGAATCCCTTCGAGAAAATCAGCGAAACGGATTGGACGAAAAGCTTCGACATGAACTTAGTTGGAGGAGCGCTTTTGCCATGTCAGGTCTTCGGCAGCGCCATGGCGGATAAAGGGCGCGGCAGCATCATCAACATCGCCAGCGTCTCCGCGCATCTTCCGCTCTCCCGCGTGGTCGCCTACTCTTCGGCCAAAGCCGCGGTCCTTAATCTGAGCCAATTTCTTGCCCGCGAATGGGCTCCTAAGGGAGTCAGGGTGAATACGATCACTCCAGGATTCTTCCCTGCAGAGCAGAACCGAAAGCTTCTCTTCAACGACGACGGATCTCCGACCCCACGGGCGGCCAGCATCCTAGGCCACACACCCATGGGTCGGTTCGGCACCTCTTCCGAATTGATTGGAGCCGCGGTATTCCTTGCGAGTAATGCTGCCAGCGGTTTTGTCACGGGAATCGACCTGCGTGTGGACGGTGGATTCCTCAGCCAGACCATCTGATCACTCAATCGATGAGCGCTCATCTCACCGCAGAACAGGTCGCCGCGATTGTTGCCAAAGGCATTCCGGCGGAAGGAATGAGAGGCAAGCGCGTGCTGCTGATCATTCCCGATGCGACACGGAGCTGCCCGCTCGGGATGGTGTTCAAGGAAGTTTATAACCATCTCGTTTCCGAAGTTGCTTCCTTGGATGTGATGGTCGCCCTTGGGACACACCCCCCGATGAGCGAGGAGGCTATTTGTGAGCGCCTCGAGATCACGCCGGAGGAGCACGCCTCTCGGTATGCCAAGGTCGGGTTTCTCAACCACGAATGGGATAATCCGAATGCCCTCAGGCAGATCGGTGTTCTCACTCCTGCCGAAATCAGTGATCTCTCCGGCGGGCTCTTCTCAATGGAAGTGCCCGTCACTATCAATGAGCGTCTTTTCGATTACGACGAACTGCTGATTATCGGCCCAGTTTTCCCGCATGAGGTTGTCGGTTTTTCTGGAGGCAACAAGTACCTTTTCCCCGGCGTTGCTGGGCCGGAAATCCTGAATTTCTTCCATTGGCTGGGAGCGGTCGTTACGAATCCGATGATCATCGGCCACAAGTGGACACCCGTTCGGAAGGTTGTTGACCGGGCTGCCGCCCTTGTGCCGATCCCGAAGCGCTGCCTTTGCATGGTCGCGGACAAAGGCGGCCTAGCCGGACTCTTTGCCGGCACGCCGGAGCAGGCTTGGGACGAGGCTTCCGAACTTTCCCGGAAGCTCCATATCACGACCAAACCGCATCCCTTCCATACCATCCTCTCGTGCGCCCCGGCGATGTACGACGAGCTCTGGGTCGGCGGCAAATGCATGTACAAGCTGGAGCCTGTGCTTGCCGATGGCGGAGAGCTGATCATCTACGCACCACACATCCATGAGGTCTCGGTGGTTCATGGCAAGCTGATCGAGGAGATCGGCTATCACTGCCGCGATTATTTCCTCGGCCAGTGGGACCGGTTCAAGCATTACCCTTGGGGAGTCATCGCGCACAGCACGCACGTCCGCGGGGTAGGAACCTACGAAAACGGTGTCGAACAGTGCCGCGCCAAGGTGACCCTTGCCACGGGGATTCCCAAGGAGATCTGCGAGCGGATCAACATGGGATACCGTGATCCAGCTTCGATCCGGATCGAGGACTTTGCCGATCGCGAGGAGGAGGGGGTTCTCCTCGTGCCGAAGGCTGGCGAGATGCTTTTCCAACTCGAGAATCCGGCGCCATGGGCGGCTGGTTGTGACCGTCCATGAGCCTTCATGTGGTCATGGGGGTTTCGGGCTGCGGAAAAAGCAGCGTTGCTGCACGGCTTGCTACTGCCAAGGGGGGAGACTTTCTGGATGCCGATGATTTCCATCCGTCGGCCAATAAAGCAAAGATGGCGGCAGGCATTCCCCTTCAGGATGAGGACCGTGCGGGCTGGTTGGACACCTTGAATGCAGAATTAAAGAGTCGCGCAGCAAACGGCAGGGATACCTTCCTAGCCTGCTCTGCCCTGAAGCAGATTTACCGAGATCGCCTCTCCGCAGGGCTGCCTTCCTTGGGTTTCATCTATCTGAAAGGCTCGCGCGAGGCGATCCGAAGCCGCCTGGAGCGACGCACGGATCACTTCATGCCTTCTACGCTTTTGGAAAGTCAGTTTTCCACGCTGGAGGAACCGACGGGTGCCTTGACGGTCTCGATTGAGCAATCTCTCGAACATGTCGTCGAAGAGATCCTTAAGAGGATCTGAGCAGGTCTTGCTTTCATCTCCGAGTTTCGTGCCTCAGGAGCGTGACTGCCAAGCACTGGGCGTCATTCCGGTCTGTCGACGGAACCAACGGGAGAAGTAATTCGCATCGGAAAAACCGAGCCGCACCGCTGTCTCCCCGATCGCGCCCCCCTTGGCAAGTTCCCGCTCGCTGGCACGGAGCATTTCTTTGGCACGCCATTGTCCCAGGGTCAGGCCTGTGGATCGTCTGACAAGACGGTTCAGATAGTCCTGCTGCAGTCCGACGCGGCGAGCGAGTTCTCCGGGAGTTGGCGGTAGTCCCTCCCGGTCTATTGATCGGAGCAGGCGCCTGGTGACCGCCGTGCCTTGTCTTGAAGTGACGGGATGGGCCACGCAAGCCCGGCGGCACGACTCGAGAAGGAGCAAGGCTGTGCCTCCAGCGCCGAGCTCCAGGTTGCCTGATCGCTCCGACCGATCCGGGCTTTCATGGGCAAGCTGATTAAGGCGTTCGCGGACCTGCGCCAGCTCTTCGGCCGGCAGCCAACCGGTTCCTCGCCCGAATTTTCTCGGCCCCTCCCCGCCCAGATCAGCCACCAGGCAGATCGCCAGTCGGGGGGCTTCTTCGAGAAACGCATGCTCAGTCCCCGCGGGAATGAAAAAGACCGCTCCTGGCGCGACGGGGTGAAGCTCTCCTCCAATTCGCTGCCGTCCCCTGCCTCGCAGATAGACGAGAAGTTGTCCGTGGGAATGGCGGTGGGGGCTCTCCTTGTCGAAGGGCTGCAGATGGCGGTTAAGCCTAAGCTCGTTCACCGACCAGTCTCCGCAGCGCAGGTGAAGGCGCTTCAATAGGATCGGCCGTAATGGGGAATCTCCCTTTTTTCTGGCGGATTTTCTGGCGGTTGGCATGAAGGTATGATGGCAGCTAAAACTAGGACGAAGAATAAAGTCGTTATTGTGCTAAAAAAAGCGTTTTCAGCCGATGCGTGGGTGCACCTTTCCTGCCAAGATTTTCCAATATGAGCAGACCTGTCGTTCTTGTTACCGGAGCCAGCCGCGGTCTTGGCCGTGGCATCGCCCTCACTCTTGCCGCCGAAGGATACGATCTCGCGATCCATTACGCCTCCAATGCAACTGCCGCCGAGGAGACCGTTGCCGCCTGCAAGGCCGTGGCAAAGAGCCCGGAGCAGCGTTTCCTTCCTGTCTCCGCGCAACTCGCCTCCTCCGAACAGCGTGCCTCGATGATGGAGAAGGTGATCAGCGAACTCGGTCACCTTGATGCCTTGGTCAATAACGCCGGCATGGCACCCCGTGAACGCGCCGATATCACGGAGGCTAGTGAGGCAAGCTTTGATGAGCTGATCTCGGTAAATCTCAAGGGGCCCTATTTCCTCAGTCAGCTAGCCGCCAATTACTGGCTCAAGCACCCTAGCGCATCCCGTTTGGCCGGAGGTTACAAGCTGCTCTTCGTGACCTCCATTTCTGCAGCGACCGCCTCCGTGAACCGAGGTGACTACTGCATCTCCAAGGCCGGCTTGGCGATGGTCTCCCAGCTCTGGGCCTCGCGCCTTGCCGCCGAGGGTGTTCAAGTTCTCGAGCTTCGTCCCGGAATCATGGCAACCGACATGACCTCCGGAGTGAAGGGTAAGTACGATGCTCTCATTGCCGATGGCCTCGTTCCTCAGAAGCGCTGGGGCAATCCAGAGGATGTGGGTCTCGCGGTGAAGGCGATCTGCCGCGGCGACTTCCCTTTCAGCACCGGCGATGTCATCTACCTCGACGGCGGCTTCCATATCAGCCGACTCTAATTCACCCATCACCCTCCGCAGATTCCCATGATAACACTTGATACAACACTGACTCCCTCCACGCTGAAGGGGGCTGCTGACCGCGTCTTCGAGGCCTCAGCACCGAAAATCGCCAACCTTCAGAAGCGCTGGAAGGATGCGGACGGCACCCCGGTCTTCACCATCGAAGGCAAATACACTTCCCGTGGATGGACCGAGTGGACGCAGGGCTTCCAGTACGGGGCCGCAATCCTTCAGTACGACGCCACGGGCGACGAGGAGATGCTTCGTATCGGTCGCGAAGGAACGCTTCGCCTCATGGCTCCGCACATCACCCACATCGGTGTCCATGACCATGGCTTCAACAATGTCAGCACTTACGGCAATCTCCGCCGCCTCTTGCAGGAGGGTCGTCTGCCAGCCAATGAGTGGGAGGGGCATTTCTACGACCTCGCGCTGAAGGCAAGTGGTGCAGTCCAGGCCTCCCGCTGGACGCAGCTCACACCTGAACTCGGCTACATCTATTCTTTCAACGGACCACACTCGCTGTTCTCCGACACCGTGCGTTCCCTTCGTGCGCTTGCAGTGGGCCACTCCCTTGGTCACCGCCTGATGGGTGAGAATGACAAGGCCTCCTCGCTCCTCGGACGCATTATCCAGCACGCCGAGACGACGGCCCGTTATAACGTCTACTACGGCAAGGGACGCGACATTTATGACCTTCCCGGACGCGTCGTCCACGAGTCGATCTTCAACACGAATGACGGCAACTACCGCTGCCCCTCAACCCAGCAGGGCTATACCCCTTTCTCCACTTGGACACGTGGCCTTGCCTGGATCCTCTGTGGCTATCCCGAGCAGATGGAATACCTTGAGCAGCTCTCAGACGCCGAGCTAGCCCCCTTAGGTGGCAAGCAGGCCCTGCTCGACCGTTACCTCGAGGTCTCCACAGCCGTGGCGGAGTTCTACATCCGCGAGACCCCCACCGACGGTATCCCCTACTGGGATACCGGTGCTCCCGGACTTGTCCATCTCGGAGACTACAACGACCGTCCCGCCGATCCCTTCAATGACCATGAACCAGTCGACAGCTCTGCCGCCGCCATCGGTGCTCAGGGATTGCTTCGTCTTGGTCGCTACCTCGATCGCCATGGAAAGAAAGAGGAGGGCGCCCGTTACACGGCCGCCGGTCTCACTGCTGCCAAAACCCTCTTCTCAGAGCCTTACCTCAGCCTCGATCCCAACCACGAGGGACTTCTTCTCCATACCGTCTACCACCGTCCCAACGGATGGGATCACATCCCTGCCGGCCGCAAGGTTCCTTGCGGCGAATCGGCCATGTGGGGTGACTACCATCTCCGCGAGTTGGCACTTCAGATCCAGCGCCTCGCCACGGGTGCTCCCTACCTCACCTTCTTCGGCAAGATTTGATCTAACAGTCTTCAGCCTAAAACCCAAACAGCCTAACCAATGATCATCGCAGACCTCGCCCAAACAGCCGGCCGCACCTATCCGGCCCGTCGCCGCACCCAGAATATCGTCGGGGGTGTTTCCCCGATCCAGGCCACTAACTTCGCCATGGGGAACGTGACCCTAGAACCGAACGGAGGCCAGGTTCCCTGGCACAATCAGGAACAGGAGGAGGTCTACTTCATCGTCGAGGGAGAGGGGGAGATGTGTCTCGGTGAAGAGAGAGTTGCGGTCAAGGCAGGTCAAGCCGCCTACTTCCCCTCCGGCATCTTCCACCAGCTCACCAACACCGGCTCGACCCCGATGCGCATGATCTACGTCTATGGACCCGCCGGTGATGTCGCCCACTGGAAGCAGGAGCTGGAGGGAACACTTCCTCCTGCGGGCGTCGGCGCCACTCCGCCACTGCCTGCCGGTGCCCAGCCTCAGTGCACCAAGAAACCTGAATAATTCTGTTCAACCCATTCACAAAACAACCACACCAACATTGAAATTATGAAAGAACACCGCATCGGCATCATCATGAACGGCGTCACGGGACGCATGGGTACCAACCAGCACCTCCTTCGCTCCATCAAGGCGATCATCGACCAAGGTGGAGTCCGCATCGGTGACGATGAAGTCATCATCCCGAACCCGATTCTTGTCGGACGTAGCGCTTCCAAGCTGGTCGAGTTGGCCAAGCGGGCGGGTCTTCCCGAGGATCGTATCTCCACCGATCTGGATGCCGTGCTCAAAGATCCGGAGAACCAGATTTATTTCGACTCCACTCTTACCGGACAGCGGCCCTCGGGAGTCCGTAAGGCAATCAAGGCTGGAAAGCACATCTACTGCGAGAAGCCGACTGCCACGACCTCGGCCGAAGCGCTTGCACTTTATCAAGAGGTGACCGCTGCTGGCCTGAAGAACGGTGTTGTTCAGGACAAGCTCTGGCTCCCAGGTCTCCTCAAACTCAAGTACCTCATCGACACCGGCTTCTTCGGCGAGATCCTCTCCGTACGGGGTGAGTTCGGATACTGGGTCTTCACTGGCGAACACGAGAAGCTCCAGCGTCC
The DNA here is from genome assembly GCA_903868795.1 of uncultured Spartobacteria bacterium. GTDB lineage: Bacteria > Verrucomicrobiota > Verrucomicrobiia > Chthoniobacterales > UBA6821 > UBA6821. The sequence goes on from CAIPWR010000002.1 coordinate 12,789, forward strand.
CTCTTGGAACTACCGTAAAGAAGATGATGGCGGCATCATCGTCGACATGCTCTGCCACTGGCAGTACGTCATCCAGAATCTCTTCGGCGAGATCAAGTCGCTCACCTGCCTAGGTGCCACCCACATTCCGACGCGTTGGGATGAGAAGGGAAAGACTTACAAGTGCACGGCTGATGATTCCGCCTACGCCACCTTCGAGCTGGAGAATGGCGTGATCTGTCACTTCAACTCCTCCTGGACCGTTCGTGTGAACCGCGAGGATCTGCTGACCCTCCAGGTAGATGGAACCAAGGGAAGCGCCGTTGCCGGACTCCGTGACTGCAAAGCCCAGGCTCATGCCGCCACACCTCGTTGCGTGTGGAATCCCGATATCGACAGCCCGATCGACTACAAGGATGGCTGGACCCGCGTCCCTTCCAACGACACTTACGACAACGCCTTCAAGGTGCAGTGGGAGCTTTTCCTCAAGCACGTGGTGAAGAACGAACCCTTCCCTTGGAATCTCCTTCAAGGCGCCAAGGGAGTTCAGCTTGCCGAACTTGGCCTCCAGTCCTGGGAGGAGCGTCGCTGGTTGGACGTTCCCAAGCTCGGCTGATTGCACCAAAGCCGCAGAACCTATCAGCCTTCAGCCTAAATTACTAACTGCCTGATTCCTATGTCCATCCTGACACTTCGTCCTGCAGAACAATGCCGCTATGATGAGATCTCCATGGGGGAGGTCATGCTCCGCCTCTGCCCGGGAGAGGGCCGCATCAAGACAACCCGTTCCTTCAAGGCCTCCGAGGGAGGTGGCGAGTACAACGTGGCCCGGGGACTCCGTCGCTGCTTCGGACTGCGCACCGCGCTCCTGAGCGCTTTCGCGGAGAACGAAGTTGGCAGGTTGATCGAGGATCTGATCCTTCAGGGCGGAGTTGACGACACCTTCGTCAAGTGGGTCCCCTACGACGGCATCGGGCGCACTGTTCGCAATGGACTCAACTTCACCGAGCGTGGCTTCGGCGTGCGCGGCGCGGTGGGTGTCTCCGACCGCGGCATCACCGCCGCCTCGCAGATCAAGCCCTCCGACTTCGACTGGGATCACATCTTTGGCACGCTGGGAACCCGCTGGTTCCACACAGGCGGAATCTTTGCGGCACTCAGCGAGAGCGCGGCCGAGACCGTCATCGCGGCCACCGAGGCGGCGCACCGCAACGGCGTCATCGTTTCCTACGACCTCAACTACCGCCCTTCACTCTGGAAGGCGATCGGGGGCAAAGAGAAGGCGCAGGCAGTCAATAAGCACATCGCCAGGAACGTCGATGTCATGATCGGCAACGAAGAGGACTTCACTGCCTGCCTCGGCCTCGAGGTCAAGGGAGCCGACCACAACCTCACCAACCTCGAGCTCGACAGCTTCAAGGCAATGATCGCCGAGGCCGTGAAGGCCTACCCTAACTTCAAGGTCGTCGCCACCACGATGCGTGGTGTGAAGACCGCCACCATCAACGACTGGGGCGCCATCTGCTGGGCGGGCGGGAAGTTCTATGAATCGACTCACTATCCCGATCTCGAGATCCTGGATCGCGTCGGCGGCGGAGACAGCTTCGCTTCCGGACTGATCTACGGATTCCTCACCACCGATGATCCGCAGATAGCGGTCAATCTCGGTGCCGCCCACGGGGCGCTTGCGATGACCACACCCGGCGACACCTCGATGGCCTCGCTTTCAGAGGTTAAGAAGCTCGCCGGCGGCGGTGGAGCCCGGGTAGATCGGTAAGAGAAAGAGGCTATTAGGCTGTAGGCTGTTAGACTATTAGGCCTGCAGTCGCAGAGATCCCCGGTAAACTTGAACCCCCGCGGTTTAAACAGCGCGGGGCTTTCGGCTTGATCGATCAAGAGCTTAGGAAAAACCGGAAGGATTCTCCGACAAACGAGCTCTTGTGAAAAACGAGTTTAAGCAACCCGAGGAGGAGTCTTGCGAGAGAAAGCGAATGCACATGGCGATGCGTACTAAAACTCTCGAATGCAAAGCCGAAACGGATTCCTACGCCATTTTTCCTAACAGCCTAAACCCCTGCTTGCGCTCCTTCGAGGCTTGGCTCCTGAGGCCAGTTTCTGGTCTACTCTACGGCTCTATGGCGACGCTCAACTCCAACTATCTCAAGCTCAAGGCCGGTTACCTCTTTCCAGAAATCGCACGGCGTGTGAAGACCTTCACCGAGGCGAACCCCGAAGCCGCGGCACGCATGATTCGCTGCGGCATTGGTGACGTGACCGAACCGCTACCCTCTGCCGTTCGCGAGGCAATGCATGCAGCGATCGACGAGATGGGAACCCGGGAGGGATTCCATGGATATGGCCCCGAGCAGGGCTACGAATTTCTGCGTGGTGCCATTGCCAAAAACGACTATCGCGACCGCGGTCTTGAGGTGGCTGATGACGAGATCTTTGTTTCCGACGGCTCCAAGTGTGATGGCGGGGCGATTCTCGATATCCTGGGACACGACAATGACATCGCCGTCATGGATCCGGTCTATCCCGTCTACGTCGATACGAATGTGATGGCCGGGCACACGGGCGAGGGCCGCGAGGATGGCTCTTACGAAGGGATTACGTACCTTGAGTGCACGGCCGAGAACGGCTTTGTTCCGGAGATCCCCTCCGAGAAAGTTGACATCATTTATCTCTGCTTCCCCAACAATCCCACGGGCGCAGTCGCCTCCCGCTCTCAACTCGAAGCATGGGTCGCTTATGCCAGGAAGCACGGCTCCATCCTCCTCTTTGATGCCGCCTACGAGGCATACATCAGTGACACCTCCGTTCCACGCTCGATCTATGAGATTCCTGGAGCCCGTGATTGCGCAATCGAGTTCCGCAGTTTTTCTAAGAACGGCGGCTTCACCGGCACCCGCTGCGCCTTTACCGTGGTTCCCAAGGGACTCACCGCCCTCTGCTCCGGTGGAGAGCACCGCCCGATCCATCCCCTCTGGCACCGCCGCTTCACAACCAAGTTCAATGGTGTCAGCTACATCACCCAGCGCGGTGCCGCCGCCCTCTACAGCGAGCAGGGTAAGGCCGAAGTGGCTGCGCTGGTGGAGCACTACATGGGTAATGCAGCAATCCTGCGAGAGGCCGTGCAGTCGTGCGGACTGAAAGTCTATGGGGGAGAGAATGCGCCGTATATCTGGGTGAAGGGTCCGGCAGGACAAACCAGCTGGGAGATCTTCGACCGGATGCTCCATGAGGCGAACATCGTCATCACTCCCGGAAGCGGCTTCGGCCGTGCGGGTGAAGGATATTTCCGCATCTCAGCCTTCAATAGCCGAGAGAAGGCGATCGAGGCGGCTACCCGGATCAAGGCGATGACCTGGTAGGATCCATCAAGACATGAAATAAAAAAAGCCATGGCCTAGATCAGGCCACGGCTTTTTCTTTGAAAGGAAGAACTAAATCTTAAGCCACCAAGCTGGTGGTGTACTCGGAGGGCTCGTAGTTTTCGATCAGGACTTCCTGCTGGTCGCCGCGCTTCATCCGAACCTGCTTAACGAGAATCTCCGGGGTCTTGTGCGGCGCGAAGAGGATATCGTCATGGGTTGCATGGCTCTTCTCCGTGAACATCGAAGGAACGAGATGTCCTCCGAGATGATCACTGCGTCCGGTGGCGACATGGACGGTGCCACGGACCTTCTCATCCTGAATATCGCGTCCGCTGACCGGAAGAAGCTGGGTGCCGAGACCAAGCTCTCCGAGTTCGCCGGTAACAGGGTCGGAGATGAGCTTGGCATTGTGTTCCGCAATCGTAGAGGCATTCCCCTTGATCAGTTCTGCCTTTACGATGCGGCCACCCGTGACGGTCATCAGGCCGAGCGTTCCATCCTCATACTTATGGGGAAAAGATCCCTCGGCACCCTCGGGAACGAAATAGACCTCTCCGGCGGGCAGGTTGGCGACATCAGGCTCATCACCGCGGCAGAGGCCATGGCTCTTCTGGGCTTCCTGGCCGTTGAGAATAAGGCGCAGGGTATAGTCCTTACCTTCACATCCGAATTCGATCTCGACCCAATCTGCCTTGGTGACTCCTAAGCGAAGTTTTTCGGCCTCGACGCTGACCTCGTCGTAATCCACAGCGAGTCCGCTCGCGAGGATGACCTCGTTCACTCCATGAAGAGTAGCGCCTCGGAAGCCATACTGCTTGGCAAACGCGGTCAGGGGTGCCGTTGCGGAGTAAGTCGAGATGCAGAGGATAATGTCGTAGTTGGGATAGATATCCTTGGAGAGGCTTACCTGCTTGCCTGATGGGTCGAAGGCCTCGTCCGGAAGATCCAGGTTGCTTCCACCGGTGAGCTTGTAGGCGAAGATCTCCCCGCCCTGAAGCCCCATCTTGGCCAGGATCTCGGAATTTAGCGGCTTGTGGAACGACTCCACCGCATGCTTCTGAATGGTTAGAGCCGGGTTGTTCAGGAAATCGAAATCCTTGATGTCGGCGGGATTTTCGAGATCGATCAGAATGCAGAGTCGTTGTCCCTCTTTGGGGGCGAAAGTCGTTTTGAGAAGCCGCTCCAGACTGAAGGGAGGGAAGGAGCGGGCAGCGATTTGCTGGGCAATCGGTAGGGTCATGGGTTGTGTGGGTTGTTTTAGTTAAGGGTATTAACTAATTGGAAAATTAGCCGATCCGTAGGACATAGGAAGAAATTTCATCAGTGGAATTACGATCAGGAGAATCGTGCTACCTTTGCCGACTGGAAGAAAGCAGGCATGCCGCGACCGAAAAGGTCTCATCGACTTCAGCAGGATGAAATCACTCGGGAAGTCGCTCTCGAACTGGAGAGGATCTATCCGGATGCCCCAGGAAAAGCCGCTGACTTTGCATTGCCGGTGACGAGATTGGATTCGCTCGAAGCTCTCCGCGAGTTCATCGAAACTCGCTTGGCGGAATTCGGCACTTGGCAGGACTTGATGGTTTCGGAGGACGCCGATCTCTTTCATTCCATCCTATCCCCCATGCTAAACATAGGCCTGCTCGAACCCATCGAGTGCGCCTTGGCTGCTGAAAAAGCCTTTAAGGAAGGGAAGGCCCCCCTTCATGCCGTGGAGGGATTTATCAGGCAAGTGATCGGCTGGCGTGAATTCGTGAACGGCGTCTACTGGCTAAAAATGCCTGAGTACTCCTCGGTCAACGGCCTGAACGCAACACGACCATTGCCACAGTTCTTCTACTCCGGTGAGACCTTGATGAACTGCCTGTCCACAGCGCTGCGGGAAACGCTTGATCGGGGGTTTAATCATCACATCCAGCGACTCATGGTTCTGGGGAACTTTTTGCTGATGTCGGGGGTTGATCCCCAGGAAGCACTCCGTTGGTTCAACGAGATGTATGTCGATGCCCATGATTGGGTGATGGCTGCAAACGTCCTTGGCATGGCCCTGCATGCCGATGGCGGATACATGGCCACCAAGCCGTATGCGGCCAGCGGGGCCTACATCAGCAAAATGAGCAACTATTGCAACGCTTGTTCATTTAGTCCCAGCATCAAGAGTGGCAAGGGAGCCTGCCCCTTGAATTTACTCTATTGGAACTTCTTCGATACGCACCAGGATCTCCTGATTCGAAATCCCAGGACGGCAATGCCGGTCAGGTCATGGCTAAAGCGTGCTGAGGCCGAGCGTCGTCGCGTCGTCGCGGAGGCGCAGGCCTTTCTCGATTCCCTCGGCTAGCAGATCACTCCATCGGGCGGGGGACAGTGGTGATACGGACTTGAGTGCGGTGTGGGAAAAAAGCTATTTATCCCGGCTATGAACGTCACACGCATTTTTCTCCCCTTCATCGCACTGGGAACCATTTTCACCCCCACCGTGAAAGCTGATATTCGTCTCGGAGCCGTTTACAGCACGAGTGGCGAACTCGCCCCTCTGGGAGTTCCCTCGCTGAACGGAGCCAAGTCGGCCGTGCGGCAGATCAACGAAGAGGGCGGCATCGACGGGGAAAAAGTTTCCTTGGTCGTCCTTCCCACTCCTTCCTCTGCAAAGATCGCGGGCGACGAAATAAAGAAGGCCCTGACCAAGGATGCCGCCATCGATGCCTTCTTCGGACTTGCGGACACGGATCTGGCGTGCGCCGCCGCGCGTGCGGCCTGCTCCAAGGGAAAAGTCTTTGTAACCTCGGGAGCAACCTCCCCACGCCTTCCCGAGCAGTCAGGTCCCCGCGTTTTCCTCGCTTGCTTCGGTGACAATGCCCAGGCAGCCGTGGCAGCCGAGTGGCTGACAAATACACGGGGCAGCAAGAAAGCCGCGCTATTCTATGACAATTCGAAGACCTACACCAAACTCCTGCACACTTACTTCTCGGAGGCATTCCACCACCTTGGTGGGAAGATCATAGCAACCGTCCCCTTTGTGGGGGGAAACGCACCTAGGATCCCTGCGGCTGTCTTTAAAGCCGATGCCATCTATCTCGCAGCAGAGACTGCCTTGAATGCTCAACATATCATTAAGGCTCTCCGTGACGCAGGATTTCGAGGGCCAATCGTCGGGGGTGATGGTTACGACGCACCATCTGCATGGGTTGGCACTCCTTTGGCTAACGATGTCTGGTACACCACGCACGCCTTCCCCGCCCATACGAAGGGGGCAGCTTCCGCAACGACAACGGTCTCTTTCTCGACGGCTTACACCGATGCGACCGGTAGCCACGCCAACGCATTTGCGGGACTCGGGCGTGATACAGTCCTCCTGCTCGCCATCGCCGTTCACAATGCCCATGCCGAAAAGAAGCCACTGGCCTCCGTCCTGGGTGTCACCAGAGACTTCCCGGGCGTTACCGGCGCCATCAGCTACAAGGATGGCTCGCGTGTGCCGGTGAAGCCAGTGGCCCTTGTCTCCGCACATAATCCACAGAATCAACCTCTTCAGATCACCCCGTCTTGGGTTCCCAGGCCCTAGTGCAGCATCTTGGATCCGAGATGGAGAATCTCCGTGCCCAAGGCGAGCAGAATCAGGGTGTAGACCCATTTGCCGGCATTGGGCATCATCACCAGTTTTGCCGCGATCACGGAACCAATAACGCTGCCGATCGAGACAGGAATGGCCGATGACCAGACGATCTCTCCCCTGATCGCAAAAACAATCACCGCCAGCAGGCTTGCGATTCCAAGCGACAGCACTTTGACGGCGTTGGCCTGAGCAATGGAAAAACCGGCCAGTAGCACCAGCGCAAGCAGGAGAAAAACCCCTGATCCGATAACGATCAGGCCTGCCCAGAATCCGATGAGCAGCGATACGAATAGCATCTTGGGATCTAGGTGGACCTCCGCCCCAAGCTCTCCACTTCCGAGCCAACGATCGGACTTGGCTAACATCAACGCCAACGCGAGCAGGAGGGCGGTGAACAGCACATAGCCTGTCGCACGGTCGTTGATGATCGATGCCGTCAGGGCCCCCAATACGGCTCCGAAAACCATTGGGATTGAGATTTTAATTCCAGATCGCCATGGCATTGCCCCTTGGCGATGTAATCTCCAGACTGCGGCCGTAAAACCCATAAGGACAGGCACATGGTTGGTCGTGTTGGCAATCATGGGATGGAGCCCCAACCCCACCATCGCGGGGATCTGAAAGATAGATCCTCCGGCGGCAAAGGTGTTGCAGAAGCCTCCGGCTACCCCCGCCAGGGTAAGGAGGAGCATGCGCATGACACTAATGTCGTGGCTCATGATGAGGATGATTGTTGAGTTGATCGTTTTGTCATCCATCTCAGTAACAGCCCGGCCGCTACGACAATCACAGCAAAGATCCTGGCATTGGGCTTCATGATCAGCAGGGTGAGTTCAAGTGAAAGCATCAGAAGGAATGTCAAAAACAAGATTACTCTCTGATGTTTTCTCATCGATTTGGAAAAATCGGTGGAACTCGATCCAAGATTCATCGTGATGGCACCCACAACTCCCACCGCATAGAGATCAGCAAGTTTTGAAATGTTCCCCATGGAGAGGATCAACCCAGCAGGAATGATGATTGCCAGCATCAATCCCGCCATCGGCACACCGTGACGATTGAGCCTGGAAAACATGCTCGGAAGCTCCAGATCACGGGCCATGAGATGGGACAACGAACTGAGGGCAACCATCGCTGTGTTGACAGCTGAGAGCAGTAACAATCCGAAGGTCACACTGATGATCCATGCGGCGACTGTACCCGCGGTGGTCCCCAGGGCGCTGCCGACAAACACTTTCCCCATCTCGCGCAGCATATAGTCGCGCACGCCCATGGCATCCATGGAGTTGACCTCGCCGTTGTTCACGGTCAGGCCGGGTAGCGCAACCATGGCGAAGCCCAGCAGTGTCGTCATAATACAGACTTCCATCATGATCAGGTAGATCGCGGGCTTGGAGGTGAAGTCAACCGAGGGATATTTCAGCGAGGAATGGGGATCAAGTTTCATGACTCCGGTGGAGTTCGCGATCGCTTCGATCCCAGAGAGTGCCAGCATGATGACGACCAGGTTCTCCCAATTCTTCAGCAATCCGCCATGAGGAGGTTGGATCATTCTTGCGGCCTCACCCAGGTGAGGAATGGCAAAGAGTCCCAGTGTCAGGACGACCGCCATGGTGGGGATGGAGATCCAGATGGCGACACCTCCTGATTCCTTCGGCCCCAGAAAGTTGATCGCTCCGATCACGAGGATTGCTATAAACGCACACTCCACGGGATGGGAAACGCCAAGGTAATAGAATGCCGAGAGAGCACTGATTGAAGCGGTCACAAAGTAGTCAGCCATCAGTAGGAAAGCCCCGATTGCAGAGAGGGCCTTTGAGCGGTCCCTGAGACTGGCGTAGACGCCCCCTCCAAAGGGATAGAGACGGCAGATGGTGAGGTAATTGTATGCCACCAGCGCGGTGACCAGACTCATGATGGCAATCGGCCATGGGGAACTGTAGCCGCAGACAGCAAAGGTCAACCCTACGACATAGGCCTTGCTCGTCCCCCAATCCCCGTAAAGGAGTGCTGCAGCATGCTTCCAGTCCACATTGCGGGGACGCTCTCCCGGCCTGGAATGTCGGCGATGATGCATCTGATCCTAGAACTTCAGGCCTACCGACCAGAAGATGTTCTGGCTGACGAGATCGCTGTTCCCGGCGGAGGCATTATAGAAGATGGAGGTGTTCATCTTCTTGCCGAAGTCCACCACGCTAACAGCCCAACCGCGAGTAGCATTGACAGGGCGCGCGGTTGTTTCATGAATATGGCGGCAAGCAGGCGATTCTAGGAAATTTAGGTGCTGTTTTTAACCCACTAACAAGCCTCCTGTCACTCCGTGTTTTGCCCCGTGTTTTTTCCTAGACCATAGGGACTCATCAAGGAAACTCGGTCATGCATCGTCCGAAACCAACCCCTCTCAAACCGATTGCCCTCGTCGCAGGAATGGCCGGCAATCTTATGGAATGGTACGATTTCGCCCTTTACGGCGTGATGGCTCCCACACTTGGAAAGCTCTTTTTCCCTCAGGGTAACAACCTCGTTTCGATCATCTCGGTCTTTGGAGTCTTTGCCGCCGGATATATCATGAGGCTGGGGGGCGGCGCCTTCTTCGGTCATCTGGCGGATCATCACGGCAGGCGGATCGCCCTCCTGGCCTCTGCCACGGTCATGGCCATCACCACGGCCGTTGTGGGATTCCTTCCCTCCTATGCCTCCATCGGGATCGCCGCACCACTCCTTCTCGTCATCCTGCGTCTCATTCAGGGGCTATCGACCGGGGGAGAGTTCGTCACCTCGATCACCTATCTGGTGGAGAATGCACCGCCCAATCGCCGTGGTCTGATCGGAACATTGGCGGGAGCCACGGCATCCGGGGGTATCCTGCTTGGTTCTGGTGCCGGCACGATTCTCTTCTCCATCTTCTCCAAGGAACAGATCCTTGATTGGGCATGGCGCCTTCCTTTTCTGGTGTCTATCCCCCTCGGACTCTCGATCGCCATTCTTCGGACCAGCCTCCCCGAGGAGGAAAAGCCGGAACGCCATGCCGGGACGCGACCCAGGCGCTCGAGCGTTCTTCATGTCCTCTTTGAGCATCCTTGGGCCTTGATCAGGGGTGCCTTCGGAGGGTGGGGTTTTCAAGCAGGATTTTACACGATGGCGATCTTCATGTCCTCCTATCTGGTGGGGGGAAAGATCTTCAATGAGTCGACCGCCCTCGGTCTCCAGTCCGCAGCCCTTGCTGCAGCCATCTCCATCTCTCCCGTGGCAGGATTTCTCTCCGACCGATTCGGCCGCAAACCGTTGGCCATGATCTCGTTGGGTGGAATCCTGCTGGGAGCCTATCCGCTGTATGTGGTGGTGAACTTAGGAAATAATACGTTGGCTCTCCTCGCCATGGTGATTTTCATGGTATTGGTGGCTTTGGGGGGATCCACCTATCAGGTCTGGCTTGCAGAGGTCTTTCCCAGAACCCTGCGGGCCACGGGACTTGGCATTGCCTACAACATCGCGGCAGGCGTCCTCGGTGGGACCACCCCACTCCTCTGCGTTTCGCTGATCGAAATAACCCACAACCGGATGGCGCCCGCTTTTCTCCTGATTGTCGCCGCAGTTGTCAGCGCCGTTCTCCTGATCTGGCAGAGAGAAACGGGAAAGAAGCCGCTGAAATAGCTCCCGACGGAAGGGCCAACCTCATGACGATTCAGCGATTAATTCCCTGAAAACCGATGCTCATGGGCGGGTAATTCTCCCAGCCCTTGAAATCGAAGTGCCACCACTCGTCGGGATAACTCAAGAAGCCGTGTCGGATCATCACCCGCTGAAGCAGATCGCGATTACGGCGTTCTTCCGCGCTCCCGCCGGGATAGGTCACGGCCGCACGGGGTGAGAACTCATCGAAATTGCTCGGCATCGGGACAGGGCGCCCGACCTTGTCGACGAGGGTGACATCGACCGCCGTTCCGCGTGTATGACGGCCTCGATTCACGGCGGGGTTGGAGACAAAATGCTCATCGTGGATGAGATTCCACATCTTCTGCTGCACGGGGAGAGGCCGGTAGCCGTCGTAGATCTTGAGCCCAAGTCCCTTCATGGCGAGTTCGCGCTGAACACCCTCAAGGCACGGGATCAACTCCCTCCGCACATAGGCTACTGGGAACGGGTAGAGTTTCTCGCCGGTGAAATTGTAGGTGGTGGCGTACCGGATCTCCTCGAGAGGAGGTCTTTTCATTGACGCCACGTTGAGCAGATCGGGTGCACTCCCCGCCCGGAGGGCGCCAACCAGTCCCAGCAGGATGAGGGGTAGGAACCGCATCGGAGAATCAGCCGAGGAAGAGCAAGCCGGCGACTCCGGAGAGCAGGATGATTAGGACCGGATTGAGATCGGTCAGCAGGAGGATCAACGCCGCCCCAATCGCGATGAGGGCGGAGGCAGTGGAGTGCACGGCTGACTCAGTGATGAACATGAAGGCCGCTGACAATGCACCGGAGGCAATGAGAAGGAGCGCCTTGCCGAGCGAAGGGCGCCAACGCCACTGACTCAACCAATCCCAGGAATGAGCGGCGGTGAGGATCACCGCCATGTTCGGGACAAAGAGCGCTAGCATGGCGATCAGTGCACCCACCAGGGCCCACTGCTCGCCGAAGGGTGAGCAGGCTTTCAGTCCGATGAAGGCGGCCAGCATGCTGGGGCCGGGAATGATGAAGCTGAGGGAGAAGAAATTCAGAAAATCCCCCTTATCCATCCAGTTGTGGTGACTCACGCTGGCACGCTGCATGCAGGGCAGGATGGTTTCCTCGCCGCCGAAGGCGCAGACGGAGAGGGCCGAGAAGGTGGAGACGAGATCGGTGCAGATGGGCGCGATGGGAAAGGCCTCGGGTGATCCGGGCGACAGCGGCTTGAAGGGGATTGCGGGGCAGGCCTGCTCTTTCTGGGGCTTGTGATCGTGGGTCAGGGCGCCTTGAATCTTTTCGACGACCCCGGGCCCACTTTTCTCAATCGATGAAATGAGACCCATCATCGCAACCACCGCCACCGCGGTGAGTGCCATACCCCATCGCTCGGAATTGAAGATTTGGTCCAATTTCCTTCGAAGAAAGTGTCTGAATCCAAGCGTGGGAATGAGTCCGGGGGGCTCCTGCATACCATGCAGCTTTTCATGACGGGAGGGTCGGTGCAGCCAGAGCGCCAGCGGTGAGACCCAGATCAGGACGCCCGAGATATGGAGGATTCCGTACCTCAGCAGCACAAAGACCAGCAGGATGAGGAGAAAATCGCGGTAATCGATCACTGCCTTCCTTCCTATTTCCAGCAGGGTTGCCCCGATCACGGAGCAGACCGCGGCGCCAGCTCCCGCCGCAACGGCGATAACCCAAGAGACCTTGTGAAAATGGATGAATGCGCTCCCAAGAAGGAGAGCGAGAAGAAATGAGGGCATGATCATGGCGATCGCCACGACAAGGGCACCCGGGACACCCCTCACCCGCTGACCGATGTGCACGGCAAGACCGAAGGTGCTGTCGGGCTGGGGCAGGAACTCCGCCAAGGCGAAACTCTCCAAAAACTCCTTTTCGGTCACCAACTTCCTTTGGATAACAATCTGACGCCTCAAGTGTCCCGCCGCTCCCTGAACCGTGGTCAGGGCAATCACGAAGAAATACCAAGCCAACCGCAGCAGTGAGACCTTGGAAGAAATTGCGCCGTGGCTTGGATCATCCTGATGCAGGGAGTCGGAATTCACCGCGAGATCCTCCGATAAATAATCGCCGCTTGTCAGCACAATTGGCACTACCGGTGACTTATCCCGGCAGTTTCATCATCATCGACAATCTCCATGGGATGGGGGGCTTAATCCCCGGGAACCGAAGATGCATACGGGAGGACAGTGATCCCGATCTTCGCGGCCAACTTTCCGAAGGCAGACAAGACCCGTCCTCCCCTTGTGGAGAAGCAGGGGAAGTATTCTTTCCTTCCAAGGAGCCATCCAGTAACCATTTAGTCATCATGACTGCCTTCTCGAAGCCCCTCTCCATCCTCGACTGGATCCTGCGTCTCACTGCCGCGATCATCCTCGCCCAGACCCTCTGGTTCAAATTCACCGCCGCTCCCGAATCGGTCTACATCTTTGACAAGGTCGGTCTCGGTGCACCCGGTCGCATTGGTTCGGGGATCGCTGAACTGATCGCGGCCATCCTGCTCGTGATCCCCCGCACCGCGTGGCTGGGGGCGTTCCTGGCTCTTGGCGTCATGGGTGGAGCCATCATGAGTCATCTCACGGTGCTGGGCATCGTGGTCATGGATGATCACGGGGAACTCTTCGCCCTCGCCGTGATCGTGGCTCTCTGTTGTGCCATCGTGTTCTTCCTGCACCGTCGCTCGATCCCATTCATAGGGAAGCATCTTCCCTTCTGACGATGCGCGGGTTGGCTGACGCCTTGGATGCGGTCCTGCTGCAGGGCCGGCATCTGCTGGAGAGTCTCTCTCAAGAGGAGTTCGTTGCGGTCAACCCGATCGGCAACGGAGCCTCCATCGGAGCCCACTACCGGCACAGTCTCGATCATTTTCGTCAGCTTTTCGCCGGACTGGATTATGGAATCATCGACTACGACGCGCGGACCCGTGAATCCCTTTTGGAAACAGATCGTCAGGCCGCCCTGTCCGCCACCCAAGAACTGCTAACCCGCGCGCAGGATCTCCGCAAACTTGCCGGCGAGAATCCAGTCGAGGTCCGGTGCGGCATCACCTATGGTGAGGAGGATGCGGGTGCCTCCTCCTCTACCCTGGGGCGTGAAATGATGTTCTGTATCAGCCATGCCATCCATCATTATGCCCTGATCGCCATGCTTCTGCGCGGGGCAAATCGGCATGTACCGCAGGGTTTCGGGGTGGCTCCCTCCACGATCCGTCACCAGCTGGAATCGGCGGGGGTCCGCTGAATGGGATCCATTATCTGGCAACTGGTCGGGATTTTCTTCCTCACCTGGCTTTCGGAAGATGCCGCCGTGCTGGGTGCTGCGGTCGCCTGCGCCTCGGGATCCCTGCCTGCGACCCCCTGCTTCCTTGCCTGTTTCGGAGGACTTTGGTCTGGGGACGCTCTACTGTTTCTGCTCGCCCGTTACGGCGGGCGCCCGTTATCCGAGCGATTCATGGGAAGGGGAGCAAACTGGCCTTCCAAGCTGGAAAAGAGCGAGGAGTGGTTCCGCAAGCGCGGGATCGTGGCGTTGGTTGTCTCAAGGTTCATTCCCGGGCTGAGACTGACGACTTTCCTTGCCGCCGGATTTCTTCGGATGAACGTCATCCTCTTCACTGTCGTCACGGGCGTGATGGCGGCGATCTGGTCGATCCTGATCTTCGCCTTGGTGAAGATCTTGGGAAAAGCCGCCCCGGCCACCTTCCAAGCATTCAAGGGGCACCTCTACCTGATCATGGGAGCATCACTGTTGCTCCTTGGTGTAATCCATTTGCTTTCCCATCTACGCCGATTGCTCTCGCGGTGGGAGTTCTGGCCGGCATGGATCTTCTATTTTCCCATTGCCTTGCGTTATGCAGCCCTCGCCGCACGCTACAGCTCCCTGACCCTGCCAAGCGCTGCCAATCCGGGCATGAAGACTGGGGGACTGATCGGCGAATCCAAGATCGAAACCCTCCGGGAACTCCGAATGCTCGCTCCCGGATTCGTTCCACCCACCGCCCTCATCCCGACGGAGGGTGACCGGATGGCGACTCTTGAAACCTTCATGGCTTCCGAGAATGAGAGCTATCCCGTGGTGCTCAAGCCTGATCTCGGCTTCCGAGGTAGCGGATTCCGCATTGCATGTTCGCGGGAAGAAGCCGCCGCGTATCTCGATGCGGTGACCGTCCCGGTGATCGTCCAGCACTATGTCTCTGGACCATGTGAGGCGGGCCTCTTTTACTGCCGCTTGCCTTCCGAGAAGAGGGGTAGGATTCTTGCCATCACTGAAAAAGTATTTCCTCAACTGATCGGCGACGGCAGGAGGAGCATCGAGGAACTCATCTTTGCTGATGAGCGCGCCAGACAACAGGCCCCGATACTGCTCGCACGCTTGAGGAAACGACGCGGGGAGGTTCCTGCAGATGGTGAATTCATCCGCCTGGTTCATGCCGGAAACCATGCGCAGGGGTGTCTCTTCCGTGACGGGATTCACCTGCACAGCACGCTTCTGGAGCAGCGGATCGACGAGATTTCCAGGAACCTCAACGGCTTCTTCATCGGACGTTACGATGTCCGCTACTCTAACCCAGAGGAACTGCGGCAGGGGGTGGGGTTCAACATCATTGAACTCAATGGAGTGGCCGGAGAACCGACCAGCGCCTACGACTCCTCGAAGGGAATCTGTCAGGCCTTCCGACTCCTCTTCCGTCACTGGGAACTAGCCTTTGCGGTCGGGGCGGCCAACCGTGAGAGAGGGCACCAACCCGATTCCCCGAGGAGTATCGTGCGCGAATGGCTGGCTTACCGCCGCCTTAGTCGCTGCCATCCCGTCGCAGACTAAGTCATGTGCACCCTCTCCTTTGTGCCCAAGGCCGATGGATTCCTGCTCGCCATGAACCGCGATGAACAGCGCACCCGTGCGTCCGGCCTCCCTCCTGCCGTTCGCCGATGCGGCGATCTCTCTGCCCTCTACCCCCGTGAACCGAGCGGCGGGACCTGGGTGGGCATCAACGAGGCCGGGATCTGCGTCGCGCTGATCAACTGGTACTCTCGCCCGCAACGCATGAGCGCTCCCGCCTTCAGTCGTGGAATGATCATCCCGCGGCTCCTTGCCCTCCCTTCACTAGAAGACATGGAACGTAGTCTGTTTTTGCTTCCGCTGGAACGATTGAATCCCTTCCGTCTCTTTGTGATCGGCGGGAGCGCCGACGGCATCCGTGAATACCGCTCGGAGGTATCCGGAACCGAACGGGTGGATCACCCTTTGAGCACTGCCCATTGGTTCTCCTCGGGACACGACGAGGCCTCCGCCATCACGACACGGAGTGTCGTATGTCGCAAGGCGGCGGAGCAACCTGATGCCGGCACGCTTCCGTGGCTTGAGCGGTTGCACTCCTCACACGATCCGGAAAAGGGGGCCTCATCCATTTGCATGCACAGGGATGACGCAGAGACAGTGAGCATGACTATCCTGGAGGGCTCTGTTGAATCGGCCGCCATGAGGTATCACACATTCCCTCCCTGCCGATCCCTTGGTGGGAAACCGCACCACTCCCGGTTGACCCTTTTTCCCCGGGGGCATGCGTGAAAGCCCGCTCATCCGCCTAAGACCGGCGCGTCCCCTCACGCTTGTTTTTGAAAAAGGATGAGGGATAGTTCCAACTGCCTAAGGTATCTTGGTTTGGCCACTGCGGTCAAAATCGCACCGCCTCTCGCATCTCCCGATAACAAGTGCACTGGAAACGTGTGATCTGTCACCATGCGTCCCGGCAAATTCCTATCCCGATGACATTTCCTTCCCCATACATCTCATCCCGCAGGGGATGCCTCGGGGTGATGATGGTCGTGACCATGCTTCTCTGGTCACAGGGTGTTGCCCTTTCCCAAAACCAACCTATCCAAGCGGGGGAGGGAGCACCGAACGCTCAGCAGGGTCAACTCCCTCCTCTGCCGGAAGCCGCAGTCGAAACCAGCACACTCATGCTTACCGATGCTTCGGGTGCAGTCCGGCCGCTTTCGGAACTCACCGGGTCCTCAGCCACGGTCGTCGCGTTCCTGTATGCCACCTGTCCCCTCTGCCAGAGGAGTGCACCTGTCTTGGAAAAACTTTGGAAGGACGAGCAATCCCATGGAGCGCAAGTGCTGGGAGTTTTCACCGATGGCACGCCGGCCGCCGACATGGAAAAATACAAAAAGGATTACGGCGTCTCCTTCCCGTTGTTTGTGGATAACGGTGGCAAGGTGGCGGCTGCACTCTCCGCCACGGTGACACCGGAGGCTTTCGTTTTAGACAGCACCGGCAAGCTTCGGTACATGGGTCGCATCAACGACCTCTATCAGGTCCGCGGCGTGCAAAGCCAAACACCCGTGAGGGAAGACCTGCGGGAGGCCCTGGGTGATGTCGTGTCAGGATCGACGGTGCGTCTTCCCCGCACGCTCCCCGTCGGATGCGCAATCGTGCGTCAGGATCCGCTACCATCCGCGACTCCGGCAGCCTCCCAGGAAAGCATGATCACCTATCACAAGGATGTAGCCCCGCTTTTACGCAACCATTGCATGATGTGCCACAGTGAGGGAAATGCGGGGCCGTTCACCCTCACCAGCTACGATGATGCCGCGGACTGGATGAAGTCGGGGCTCCGGGAGATCAAAGCCGGACGGATGCCGCCCGCCCAAGTGGAGAGTGATCTGGCAATCCGTAGTGAGAACACGCTTAGCGCGGCGGAAGTCGAGACGCTCGAGTCCTGGATCAAGTCAGGGAAGCCGGAAGGGGACGAAAGCTCAGCCACTCCGTTGGCGCCGTTGCCGGATTATTCCAAGTTTCAAGAAGACCTCGGTCCCCCTGATATCATTCTCGAGCAGGGTAAGCCGTTTCATCTGGGCCCGATGGGCAGCGATATTTACCGTCATCTTGTATTTACGCTGAACAACAGGGCGGACCTGCGTGTCCGGGCTATCCAATTGCTTCCCTCCAACCGGTCAATCGTACATCACGCGCTCATCGGGTATCTGCCCCATGCCGAGGCGCTACAAGCCCTGCGCGATTACGGTGGCCCAGGTCCAACCTTCACCGAGGGTGATCAAGGCCCCGGATTCTGGGCGCGCCATGGGGTCGGTTTCCGCATCGCCCCGCCCCGCCCCGACGGCATGCCGCTCCTGAGCTTTATCGGCGCCTACGTTCCGGGCACGAGTGCCTACGCGGCCCCCTCGGATGCCGATTATATTATTCCCGCGGGAAGCGATCTCATTGCCCAGATGCACTACCATCGCAACGGCATACAGTCGCAGGATTCCACCCGGATGGGGCTCTGGCTGCGCAAAGACGGCAAAATCCCTCCCAAGATCATGGGCTTTCGTTTCCTTCACGGCGAGATGGTGGTCATTCCCGCCGGGATCAAGAACATGAAAGTCACCGGAGAGTGGACAGTTCCGGAGGATTGCATGATTGCGGGCATCGGCCCGCATGCGCACCTGCTGGCCCAGTCCATGGATGCGACAGCCATCCTGCCGGACCATACCCGTTTCACGATCGCGAAGATCCCTCATTGGCAATACGAATGGCAGCAGCCCTACTTTTTCAAAGAGCCCCGCTTTCTCCCCAAAGGAACCAAAATCAGGTTTTCTGCCATCTACGATAATAGCGCGGCAAATCCGAAAAATCCATTCAGTCCCCCCAGGCCCGTTTTCCTAGGTGAAGCGACCACGGACGAAATGCTGCTTCCGATGCTGATTCTCACCTCAGAAAAGGTGATTGATCCCAAGGGGAACAGCGGGTTCACCCCCTTTGGAGCCTCGGTGACACGGGCAAATCTTTTGCGGAATCTTTACAACGATCAACTGCCCTTTGAGGTACAGCCTGACGGAACCGTGCTTCGGTCGGGAGTAACCAGCGAGGATGGAAAATATTACAGGTTCAAGAAACCTCTCGACCCAGCCCTGCCACCCTCCGCATACGAAGACCAACTGCCATGAAAAAGAGTCAATCCGACACCTCAGCCACAGCTTCCGCCGGAAGCCTCTCTCTCAAGGTGGAAGGACTGGCCGTTTCAACCGGTGATTCCGGCCACGAGTTGTTGAAAGATATCTCGCTCTCCGTGAAGCCCGGTGAGTTTGTCTGCGTACTCGGCCCGAGCGGGGCCGGAAAGACCACCCTGGTGCGCACGCTGCTTGGACAACTGACCCCTAGTAGGGGTGAAATCCGATTCGGATCGCTTCGGGTGAGCGGAGACTCCGAGCTTCTCAACGGCCTGATCGGATACGTGCCTCAAAAGGAAATCGTTCATGATGAACTCCCGGTCGGAAGGGCCCTGAAGTATGCGGCAAAACTGCGACTCCCCCCCTCCTTGAGCAAGCAGGAGATTACTGATCGCATCCATGGGATCGAGAAGGATGTGGGGATATCCCACCTTCATGAGACGCCGGTAGGAAATCTTTCTGGAGGCGAGTCGAAGCGGGTCAGCCTCGCAGTGGAACTACTTTCCTTGCCACGCATCCTGATTGTCGACGAGGCGACGAGCAGCCTTGATCCGGCCAGTGATGCGCGGATCATGCACCTCCTCGCCGAGTATGCAAAAAAATACTCTATCACGCTCCTTTGCATTACCCACCACCTTGAAAACGCCAAACTTGCCGACCGCCTGCTCATCCTTGCCTCAGGACATTTGGTCTGGTCGGGCGGCGTGAAGGAGGCGCTGAATCACTTCGGTGTCCACCGGCTCTCGCAGATCTACCTGCTGCTTGAGGATCAGCCCGTCGATCAATGGGTCAGCCTCCACAAGGTTTTTCAACTGCAGGAGGGTGAGGCCAAGGATGAATCCGCAATCGAAGACAAACCACACCAGGCGGCGATGCGACCCGGATGGGTCCGTCAGTTCAGGGCCCTGTTGCAGCGGGGACTGGAGGTCCTCTTCCGCGACAGACGCTCGCTTGTGTTTCTGATGGGGGTTCCGTTGCTCATGGTGGCGATTGCCTACGCTGCGTTTGCCAAGGAGCAATTTGACCAGAAAGCGTTCCTCTCCAGGCCGCTGGAGCCGAGGGAAATCCAGCTGGCCGGACAACTCTGGGGCAACACTTTAAGAGCCCTCGCCTTGTCCGATACTAATGAGGACGAGGGAATCAGTGTCCCCGCTCAAATCCGCGTCTTTTTGGATAAGGAGCCCGACTTGCAGCAGCGACTCCGCTCACCGGAAACCGCCTTGATCGTGAAAGAGGCTCTTGCCGGTAAGATTCCTGTTGTACCCGAGAAGAAGATCATCAATCCGTGGCCGACGTGGAAGTTTCGCTTCACGGTGTTGTTCGGAATGCTCATCCTCGGGTTCCTTGCAGGACTCACGGAGATCGTGAAAGAGCGCCCAATTCTCGAAAGAGAGTCTGCCAACGGCGTCAGAACCAGTGCCTACCTCGCCTCGAAATTTGTCCTGCTGGGGGTGGTGTTGGCCATCCAGATTGTCCCTTCTACTTGCTTGCTTCAGGGAATATTTCGACTAACGACGGCAGGGGCATCTTTGGGCGCCCTTGGTCCGTTCCTTCTCGTCGGTTGGCTCTCTGCGATGGTCTGCGCGGGTATTGGTCTTGTCATTTCAGGGCTTGTGAAGTCCCGTGATCAGGCACTACTGACACTCCCTCTGCTCATTCTCCCCCAACTGGTTCTTTGTGGCATGTTGATCAGATTGACCGGAGGGGCGCTGACAACCATTGCCCAACTTTTTGTTCCCGCCTTCTGGGCCTTTCGGGGATCCATCGACTACGTCACGTTGAACTCTCCCTTCCCCCTCTACGAGATCGGAGAGCATTTCACGACGAGACAGGCGATCGGCGCCCTCTCCCTGCAGTTGGCTGGCGTCATGCTGCTGGCTTATCTGGTTCTTGTTTGGAGTCTGCACAGGCACTTTTTGCGAAAAGTAGATTGAACCTGAAACTGAGGACGCGTGCCGGAGCGATCACCCGGGCCTGAGTCGCCGGAAGCTTATCCCGTATGCGGGTGCTCTCTGGGGCCGTTGAGCAGGGTGCCTATCCAAGTGTAACGGACGAGCCACCGGTAGGAGGCGAGTAGCAGCAGGGTGACGACAACCATCACCAGTACAAACTTTAGGGAGGGAGGCCAAGGCAGGCTCACCACCGCGATCTGGATCGCCAAAACAAGCGGAAGATGTGCGAGGTACATCCAATAGGCCGAGTCGGAGAACCAACGTGCGCGGTAGCCGAGATGACTGCAGTAGCGGGCGAAAAGACCCATGATGCCGAGTGAGACAACCCATGCATAACCACACTGCACGAGTGATCCGGCCCCGCGATCACCAATCAGAATGAATGCCGCGGGCAAGAGGATAACCAACCCAGTCGGAAGTAAGATCTGCCATCCCCTGCCCATCCTGGTTTCCATGCCGTCGCGTGAAAAAACCGCAGCACCGAACCAGAAGAAGAGGCCGTAGTAGAGCAGAAGATGGGGAGGAGGAAGAGGGCCTAACCAGGCATCGGGTCCGAGCGGAGTCCCCATGAAAGCCTGAGGGATCAGGGTGAGAGGTGGAATCCACCAGAGGAATTTCCCGGAGGGTGCGAACCCCGCCCAGACCGCCAAGGCAATGCCACCTACCAGCCAGAGCAGCAGCCATAGGAACCAGAGGTGATCGAGCAATTCTTCGTCGTAGAGATGGACAGAATGTCCTTTCACGCTGATCAGGAAATCATTCGAGACAAGAAACTCCCTGTAACGTGCTGAAACCTGGTCGAACCACGTCGAAAAAGAGAGCGCTCCCCGCGCCGGGGCAAGCACCTCAACGGTGTCATGAATTCTTCCGCGCAGTTCAGTATCACCGGGAAGTTCTAGTCCGAGTTTGGCGGCGGCATCCTTCTTCAGCTCCAACGCCGCGGCGCAGAGGCCGAGGGGGGTCGATCCCGCATTGTTCCGTGCGGAGGGGTCCGACCCATGTTCAAGGAGTAGCCGGACTGTGCCGGGATGGCAGAACAGGGCCGCCTCATGCAATGGGGTATTCCCTGACTTATCAATCCAGTGGATATTTGCTCCTCGTTCCAGGAGCAGTGCGACCGCTTGTTCGTTTCCTGAGAGAGAAGCCCAGCAAAGCGGGCTGAGTCCGTAAGCGGGGTCCTCTTGATTGACCGATGCCCCCATATCGAGTTGACGGATAACCGCTGACAGATCACCCGAGAGAATTGCATTCACAAGGTGACTCCGTTCTGCAGGAACGGGAGCATGGAGCATTCGGGCCTCCTTTTTGATGAGATTATCAACAGGGATAATGGTGATCAGGGCAAGCAGCAGCGGAAAAAGAATCCTCTGTACCCGCTGACGGACCATTCCGCCAAGGCCGTGCCGCTGGAGGATGAACATCGTGAAGAAGCCGCTGATCAGAAAAAACAGCGGCATCCGGAACATGTGGATCGCTGCATAGGGAATGAAGAAGTATCTGTTTTGGTGGGTGTCCTGAACGGGCCACGGGGTCGGAATAAAACTCAGCAAGGCATGAAGGACAATGCCCAATAGCATCGCGATCCCCCGCAACGCATCAAGATCAGTGCGCCTTGCGGAGTCGTCAGCCAAGGACGTCTTGTTC
>CAIPWR010000003.1 GCA_903868795.1 uncultured Spartobacteria bacterium
CCGATGCTCTGACCGGCGTCCGCCTGCCTCAATATCCGGATCTTGTCCTCTGTGCTGTATCTCTTTCCTTTCATGGTCTTTGGGGTTGGTTACCCCAAAGACTAACACACCATCTGGCTCAAATCCGCGAGGTCACGTCACTGCCTGTGAACTCCTTGAATATATCCCGTGGCTACGGGATTGGATGGAGCATCCCGCCATCATCCAAGACGGCCACTATGTTGCCCCCGAGGCTCCGGGTGCCGGCATGACCCCGAGCGGCAAGGCCCTGCGCGAGATCAACAGGATCTGATTTTCCACTCACTCAGCCGACATATCATGCATTCCAATCCTGAACATCCGTTCCGATTAGACGGAGAGACGGCACTCATTACCGGCGGCGGTTCCGGCATCGGCCTCGGCATCGCCCGCTGCATGGTGGCTTCGGGAGCCCGCGTCGTGCTCGTGGGGCGCCGTGAGGAGCAGTTGGTCCAGGCCTGCAAGGAACTGGGTTCCACCGCCAGCTATGTCGCCCATGACATCACCCGTCTCGACGCCTCTGCGGATCTGATGGCGGCGGTCCGTGCGAAGACGGATGAACCGCTCACGATTCTCGTGAACAACGCGGGCACCCATCTCAAGAAACCGGCCGCAGAGACCTCTCCGGAGGAGTTCCAGGCCGTCCTCACAACCCATGTGCTCGCAGCCCATGAACTGACGCGGAAGGTGCTTCCCGACATGGAGAAAGCGGGACGGGGTTCCGTTCTCTTCACCTCCTCGATGGCCGCTTTCATGGGGGTGCCGCTCGTTCTGGCCTACGCCGCGGCCAAGAGCGCCTATTTCGGCATGATCTCCACCCTCTCGGCGGAATGGAGTTCCAAGGGGATCCGCGTCAATGCCATTGCCCCTGGGTGGATCTTCAGCGCGATGACCGAGAAGGCCCTCGACAGTGATCCCGCCCGCAAAGCAAAGGTTCTCTCCCGAATCCAGATGGGCCGTATGGGACAATCCGAGGACATCGGCTGGGCCGCCGTTTATCTCAGCTCGCAGGCTGCCCGTTATGTCACCGGAGTCACCCTCCCGGTCGACGGAGGGGCCTCGGCCGGTTTCTAAAATCCACACGATCACCTCCATACCTCATCGTCATGCTTCTCACTGGAAAAATCATCTTTCTCTCGGGCGGATCCACCGGCATCGGCCTTGATTGTGCCAAAGCCTACGCTGCCGAGGGAGCCTCGGTTGTGATTATCGCCCGTAACGGCGAGGAAGCGGAGCGGCAGGCCGCCGACTTGGGAGGGAAGCATCTCGGATTCTCCTGCGATGTCTCCGAAGACGCTCAGGTCAAAGCGGCGATCGGTCGCACGCTCGAGCACTACGGCCGACTGGATGCCATTCATAACAACGCCGGCATTGCCACCCCGAGCAAACCACTCCACGAAACGAGCGACGCGGAGTGGGACGCCCTGTTCAACATCAACCTCAAGAGCGTTCTCCACACGACCCGTCACGGCCTGGAAGCACTCAAGGCATCCAAGGGATGCATCCTCAACACCTCAAGCCTCGTGGGCGTGATCGGACAGGAAATTCACGCTGCTTACACCGCCACAAAGGGGGGCATGAACACCCTTACCAAATCGATGGCGCTCGATTACGCCAAGGACGGAGTGCGCGTGAACGCCGTCTGTCCCGCAGGAACATGGACCCCGATGCTTCGCGTCTGGGCCTCCGAACAGCCCGATCCGGCCGGTATCAACCGCTACCTCGACGAGATCCACCCCCTCGGTTACTGCCCCGAGGGTGACGTGATCGCCGATGCCTGCGTCTACCTTCTCTCCGACAAGGCCCGCTTCGTCACCGGCCACATCATGCATGTGAGCGGCGGAGCAGAACTCGGATACCGCCGTATTTCCTGATGCCGACCACCACCCAACCTCCATCAATCCACTCTTTCATGAAAAAAACTCTCTTCACTCTTCTCCTTGCCACGGGCTTCGTTCCGCTTCTGCATGCGCAGCCCTACTGACGAAGGCTTGAGAGCCTAAGGAAGGGGGATATAGCAGGGTGAGATCAGGCCGAGATCGGAGCAGTTGTTGGTTTTTATCACGGCATCCTGCTGGAAGATCCAGGGCCTGATATCCTTCGCGAAAAATCCGAAAACCACATGATCAAAGATGACTCCCTTAGCATGGCGGATGAAGATGCCGCTTGCGGGAGTCTCCGCGAAGATATTCGACTGGGGATAGACCCCCTCCTTTTCTTCGGGCATGGCCGGGACCTGGGCGATGCCACCCGGCATCTCGAAGTAGCAGTCCTTCAGGGTAATGTTGCTGACATTGTGACCTGGAATGCCGGTGATGGAGCAGGAGGCCTTGGTGGCATTATGGGTACCGAGTGCCCTTAAACCCTCGATGAAGACTCCATCGATAGATCCTGTGGGCCGGTCAGCGACTTCCAGATCGGTTGCCTCCTTGTTTCCGCTCCGGTGTCCGAGCCTGATGAAGAGGGGCTGGGAGACGCGGAAGAGATCGAGTCCCGTCACCCGGATGTCACTGACAGCACCTCCATCCACCGACTCGATGCAGAGGCCTCCGTATTTCGCGCCAGTGATGCGGTTGTTGCGGAACTCAAGATGAGAAATCGGTCCCACCGTGGCGGTGCCGAGCTTGATCCCATTGGCGTTATAGGAGAGAGCTGTGTTGTTCTCCACAAGGATGTTATGCAGTCCCTCCTTACCATGTGACTTAAGGCAGATAGCATCATCCTCCGACTTCACATCGCAGTTGCGGATGATGACGTCGTGGCTGTCGCAGATGTCCATTCCGTCGAGATTCGGGCAATCGGGCGGTGCGATCACGGTGACATGATCGATCAGCAAGTCGGAGCACTCGCTGTAGACCTGGGTCCACATCCTTGGATTGCGTAGCGTGATGTCGCGGACAGTGACCCCCTGGCTGCTGAAAATTCGGATCAGCGAGGGCCTGTCGGCTTCCTTGCCGATCATATTGACGAATTTGCACTGGCCGTCGATCTCCCCCTCTCCCCTGATGGTTAGTCCGTCGGCCTTATCGGCGAAAAGCAGGCTGCGGCAATTGGCGGTGGCCGCGGTCTTGGTCGGCATCTGCACCGGGTAGTCATCGGCATTCGTCCCTCCCAGGAGGACGGCACCCTTCGCAAGTTCCAGAGTCATCCCTCCATGGAGCGTGAGATGGGCGGTGAGATAACGGCCCGGGCCGAGGAGCACCCTGCCTCCGGTTCCACCACAGGCATCGATCGCCTTCTGCAAGGCGGTCGTGTCATAGGTCGCGCCATCCCCCTTGGCGCCATAGGCACGCGGGTTGATATCAGCCGGCGTCTTCGCTGGATTGGTCGGTTGGGCGATGGCGGAAAATTGGCCTAGCAATACCGAAAGCAAAGAAAACAGGGTAAGAGTATTTTTCATAGGTTAGATGGTTGTGATTAAGTCTCTACTACCTGGCCTCTTGCGGTGCAATCGTCCTAGCGGAGAGGATCTTCACCGGTCCTAGCAGACCGGAGGGGAGGAGCGGATCGGTGGGCTTGAAGAGTGAGGTGGAGGCCCAGGTGATACGCTCCTGTTCAGGAAGCTTCTGGTCGCCGATCAAACGGTTGGGCCAGAGATTGGTCACCTGGACGGTCAGCTGATTCTTGCCCGCTTTCACCACTTGGGTGATCTCGACCCGGAATGGCTCCTTCCAGAGGATGCCGAGCGGCTTACCGTTGATACTAATCTCGGCGAGATTCTTCACCTGACCCAGATCGAGGTAGAGATGCTTGTTCTTGCCGAGATATTCCTCCGGAATCTCGAAGCTCTTGGTGTAGGTGGCCGTTCCGGAGAAGTACTTGATCCCATCGACTGGGGAGTCACTCCAGGAGATGAGCTGATCGAAGGTTGCCTTCTCAGGTGCCCCCAGCTTCGCAGGGAAGGTGATGTTCCACGGGCCCGTCAGCTCAAGGGGGGCCGGGATTTGAGGGATCGTTCCCGTGAGCGTTTTGCCGGCTCCAGTAGTGACCGTGTAGGGGCCGCTCTCAAAGGCCGTGAAGCTGACCTTATTGTCGGAGAGTCTCGGAATACCGACAACCGGGGCTGCCTCATTCGTGGAGGTGCCAGCGGAGAAGGGATCCTTGCCATTCAGAGTGATCGCGCTGAGCGGTGGAGTAGCTGGAGCCTTCTTGCTGAAAATCACGAAGACCGAGCCGACCGGATCGAAGTGAATCGGGAGCGTGGTGACTCCATTCTCCGAATTATAGAGGGCGACGGTCTCGCGCTTACCGGTGTCGGGATGCCAGAGCTCGGGGATCTTCCCACTCACGCGGAAGGAGCAGTCGGTGGTCAGGGGCTTCTTCTCCTGGCTGGAGAGGAAATAGATCTCTGCATCAGCCTCCTGACGATGAATGAAAAGGAGATCCCCCTGCTTGGCCATGAAGTCAGGCGGGACGCCAAGTGCCTTCTCAAGCGGCTCTCCCCAGACGATTTTTCCACTCCCGTAGGGATGCTCGGTAACGCTCTTCCCGTCGCAATTCCCCCAGACTTCGTCGGCCAGCTTGACGAGTTCATCTTCAGAGGCTGGATAACCATTGAGGCTCGGTGAGTGAAGCGGCTTCGGGCCGTAGACCACTCCTCCGTCATGGACGAGTTGGGCGACTTTCTTCAGCACTGGCAAAGTCATCCGGTCGATCGCTGGAAGGACCAGCACCCGGTAGCTCATGCCGCTTGGCGTGGTGATCTTCCCATCCTTCACTTCCATGAGGTTGAGGATCACGTCGGCGTTGCAGACATCGTAGTCGTAACCCTTCGGCACGGCGGGCGAGAGAGAACCGTGATGGACGGTGGCAGGGGCTCCCTCGCCGTAGAAGTAGCAGAGGTCGGCCCGGAAGACTCCCTGCTGGAGCAGGTACTCGCAACGAGTGAGGTAATTGATCCAGGCCGATCCGGTATCCCACCAGGTGTTGGTCCTCTCGAAATTGATGCCCCAGGGACCCATACACATTCCGGGCTTGCGATCGAGCCATGGCTGGTGGGCGTAACGGTGAAAAATAAAACGGTTCACACCGTTGCAGAACATCTGATCCCCGAGTGCCTTGAGAGAGTAGGGATCATTCTTCCAGGCGGCTGTGTTGGGGGTGGATGTGAAGGCCTCGCACGAGGCGATGTTCTGCCCGTAGAGATGGGCGGCACAGGCCGCCTCCTTGGCATCGTCGATATTACCGTCACGCGATTGATTGACCCAGAACTCGCCCATCGGCACGTCGCAGTATTTCTTGCAGAGAAGTTGGTCGGCCACGGTTGGCATGCCAATGCCCGTTGCCTCCGACATCAGGCCCATCCCCTTCTCATGGGCTCTCTTTTGGAAGGTGCCATAGTGGTTCTCTGCGACCAGATCGGCCAGGGTCCGGCGGTAATCCCAGAGGAAGCGCTGGGTCTGGTCGGCCGAACTGATGATTGCTCCCGTCAGCGCCGGAAGCCACGGGGTCAAGTCGTAGCCATGGCGTTTTTTGAACTCTTCTGGAAGTTCGGACGTCCAGTTCTCACAGCCGCATTCCCAGCTATCAAGCAACACATATTTAAGAGCCTTGCCAACCGTCTCCGGTGAATC
>CAIPWR010000004.1 GCA_903868795.1 uncultured Spartobacteria bacterium
ATCCGCCCCGATCTCGTCGTCTGCCTGCATTTCAATGCCGAGGAGTGGGGCAATCCCGCGCGACCGACCCTCACCGACAAGAACCATCTCCACCTTCTCCTCTCGGGGGATATGTCTGGCAATGAACTCCTGCATGAGGATGAACGCTACACCATGCTGGTGAAGTTGCTCGGGGGAACTCATCACGAAGAACTCGGAGCCTCCGAGGCCGTCGCACGATCCTTGGCTGCAGCCACCGGCCTTCCTCCCTTTATCTACCATAGCGCCAATGCCATTCCGGCCTCATCCAACCCCTACCTCTGGGTTCGCAACCTGCTGGCCAATAGACTCTTCGAGTGCCCGGTTGTCTACTGCGAGCCGTACGTGATGAATAGCCGCCCTGTCTTCAACAGGGTCCAGCTGGGGGATTACATCGGCCGAAGGAATGTCGGTGGTGTTTCCGAACCAAGCATTTACAGGGAATATGCCGATGCGGTGGCGCAAGGGCTTGCCGATTACTATGGAGGAGCGGCAAACTAATCACCATGAAGACCAAAATCATCGCCATCGCCAACCAGAAAGGTGGCGTCGGAAAAACCACCACTTCGGTCAACCTTGCCGCCGCCATTGCGGAGTCAGGGCATCCCGTCCTCTTGCTTGACCTGGATCCCCAGGGGAATGCCTCCAGCGCCTTGGGACTCGAGACTGGTGCCGGAAGCAGCCTCTACGCCGCAATGATCGGCGAGACTCCGATGGAGGATCTGATCCAGGAGACGCGACTTGCAAATCTCGCCGGTATTCCCGCGGACCTCGACCTGGCCGGTGCGGAGATCGAGGTCGCCCGCATGGAGGGGCATCTTGGTCAACTGCGTAATGTGTTGGACCCGGTTCGCAATTCGGGTCGCTTCGAATTCATCATTCTCGATTGTCCACCATCGCTTGGCATCCTGATGACCAATGCCTTGAGTGCCGCCGACGAGCTTCTCATCCCGATCCAGTGCGAATACTACGCCCTCGAGGGACTCGGCAAACTGGTCAGCGTCATGGAACAGATTCGTGAGTCCGGCGCCAACCCGACCTTAGCCATGAGCGGACTGCTGATGACCATGCTTGATGTCCGCACCAACATCAGCGCCGCCGTCGTGCGTGATGTCCGTGCTCACTTCGAGGAGGTCGTCTTCAATGCCGCAATCCCCCGCTCCGTTCGCATCAGCGAGGCACCGAGCTTCGGTAAGACCATCCTCGAGTATGACCCCAAGGGGCCCGGAGCAACCGCATACCGCGTCCTGGCCAAGGAATTCCTCGACCGCCAGAAGCGCGGCGTCTCCTTCGTCGGTGCACCGCAACGAGGGGAACAGAGTTAAAAGGTTAAAACCGTTGGAACGATAAAACGTCCCGGCTGAACTTTTTCACGCCCCTTCCGCTTTCCTAACAGTCTAATAGCCTTCAGCCTAAACCACTTTCCTCCATGACCGACGTCCTCGCCCTTTTTAAAAAAACCGGAGCCCTGCTCCATGGTCACTTCATCCTCCGCTCCGGCCTACACAGCCGGGAGTTTTTCCAGTGTGCCCTGCTCCTTCAGGATGCGCCTGTGGCAGCTCAGGTCTGTGGTGAGTTGGCGGAGAAACTGCGGCCTTTTCATACCGAGGTCGATGGGAAGAAACCAACCGTGGTCTCTCCGGCTGTCGGAGGCATTATTGTCGGTCAGGAAGTCGCCCGGCATCTCGGCACCCGGCACATCTTTGTGGAGAAGGATGGGAATGGTGGCCTTGTGATGCGCCGGTTCGAGATCACTCCCGGTGAGCGATTCCTAGTTGCAGAGGATGTCGTCACGAGGGGCGGTCGCGTCCAAGAGACCATC
>CAIPWR010000005.1 GCA_903868795.1 uncultured Spartobacteria bacterium
AAGATCCTCTCCAACCCGGCAGTGGTTTGGATCGGACTCATCAGTTACCCCCTCTATCTCTTTCACTGGCCTGCTCTTTCCTTCGTTCACATCGTCAAAGGGGAGGATCCCAAGGTGGGATACATCTTCGCGGCATTGGGTGCCTCCTTTTTGCTGACTGTACTGACTTATTACTTCATCGAAAAAAAGATTCGGCACAATAAATCCCGATGGACGGTACCAGCTATGGTTGTTGCCTTCCTTATCACGGGGTTACTGGGATATGTAATGCGTCAAAAGGGAATTCATCCGCGCTTATCCGGAAGTCTCTTGCAGGAATATTCGCAGGCCTCCCAAGAACATAATTTTTTCGATGGGTTCACAGCATCCCGGTACAGCGATCACATCTGGCTCTATAACGCGGGTGGAGACGATGCCAAGACCTTATTTATCGGTGACAGTCATGCCCAGCAATGCATGCCCCGAATCCTCGAACTACTACAGTCGGAGCGTTGCAATAATCGTGGGGCCATTTTTCTAACGATTGGTCTCGTAGCTCCGATTTCGGGTGTTGTTGGCCCCTTGGAGGAGGCCCAAGAGGAAATGACGAGAGCGATAGGAGAACTTGGTTCTCGAAGTAATGTTGACAGAATCGTTATCTCAGCAAACTGGAAATACTTTTTTGGGATCGGTGGGGATAAGTACACAATTGATGGGATTCCGCTTGGTACTGAAAACGGTACCCGTAAGGCGATCGAGGTCCTTATGAATCAACTGGGTAAATTCGTTCAATCGGGGAAGAAGACCTACCTGATTCTGAGCATTCCCACGGCTCAGGCATTCGATCCTAAAAACATCATTGAGCGTGGCTTTGATGGCTCCTTTGAAATAAACCGCCATGACCCGAGCCTTAGGGAGCTTTTGGCTGAAAAGACTTCATCTTCTTTAACTCACGGAGCGGTGATGGATTTATTCTCTCAGGCAGCAGTTCGGAGGGGGGTGGAGGTGATCGATCCCGCTCTTCAGCTTACCACCAATGGGATCTGCCCCTCGGTGGATGATCAGAACAGACCGATTTACTGCGATCCCCACCATTTGCGTTCCAGCTATGTGAGGGATCATGCGAGCTATCTCGACAAGACTATCCTGCCTTGAGAAGCATTCAGTCCATGCAGCGACCACTCATCTCCATTATTACCCCAAGCTTTAATGCTGCTGGGACGATCAGCGAGACGCTCGAGAGTGTGGTGGCTCAGCTTACGGGTGATGTGGAGCATCTGTTAATCGACGCCTGCTCGAATGATGGAACCTTGGAGGTTACAGGGAAGTTCCCCCACCTCAAGATCACGTCTGAAATCGACCGGGGAATTTATGATGGAATGAACAAGGGGGCAGCGCGTGCGACAGGGGAGTGGCTATTGTTCCTCCAGGCAGATGACTGGCTTCCTTCAGGAGCTCTTGATGCCTACCATCAGGCCATCGAAGAATATCCCATAGCCGATGTGATATGCGGCTCCGCGGAAGCGGTCAAAGAATCCGAGGGGCAGTGGGTCAACATCTGGTCGGTGACTGATGCAGATGCGAAAAAGCTGACCGCTGAAAACATTGCCCTTGGTGAGCCGATGATCAATGCGCGCCTTTTCAGGAAGAGTGCTTTCGAGAAATTGGGAGGATTCTCCCTGGAGTATTCATTGGCATCTGACAGGGATTTTCTCCTGCGGGCTGCAGAGACAGAAGTGATCCAGCAGCAACTTGATCCCATAACCTATCGTTACCGATGGCATTCTGGGTCCAGTACCATGACGGAGGGAAACGCTTTGACCACTAGGCTCTCCCAAGAGAATCTTGTGATCGCAAAAACACATCTTCCAAAAGCAACTGGACGGAGTAGGAGAGCGCTTCGCCAGTGGCACGACCGTCTCACCGTGCAGGCCGCGATGAATGCCCTGGAGGAGTGTCGATTGGCAGAGATGCTGAAATGCTTTAAAGAGGGGACTTCTGAAAATCCCGGATGGATGGCCTGCTTTGCTGGGGAGATTCTTTGTTCTTTGCCTGGTTTCTTGTCACGAGGAGGAAAAACAAAAAGTCAGATATTAAAAGTCAAACAGGGGTCGCTTTGATGGGCCAAATGTTCCAAAATCTAACACCCCTATGAAGGTT
This sequence comes from uncultured Spartobacteria bacterium, assembly GCA_903868795.1. Classification (GTDB taxonomy): domain Bacteria; phylum Verrucomicrobiota; class Verrucomicrobiia; order Chthoniobacterales; family UBA6821; genus UBA6821. The sequence continues at coordinate 2,140 of CAIPWR010000005.1, forward strand.
ACAAGAGTCTTAAACCTTATTTCATCTCCGGTGATAATCATTCTTTTTTGCATGGCGGCGTGTGAGCAGTTCTGCCAGTCCTTGTCTTGGGGGCATAATAATTGGTGCATGAATGAATGCCTTATTAACTATGCAGGCGGTTTTGTGCGGCGAGGCTTCTTTGGGCAACTAGCGCTTTCTTTATCAGAGATAACACGTATTCCGGCTAATATTATTGTAATAGTGATATGTTTTATAATGATGCTGGCTTTAATCGCTTTCTTTTGCTGGAAATCATTGGGAAGGCTGCCTTCAATCATAATTTTCTCTCCCATTCTCCTGGGAGGACCAACATTTCAGGATTTTTTGATTAGAAAAGATACCGTGTGCATCGTTTTATTTATTACGTGCCTTTTTGTGGAAAAAAGCAAAAGCGTTCTTTGGGTTAGAAATCTTTTGATAAACATAATCTGTATTGGGGCGATCCTCTGCCATGAGGGTTTTATTTTCTATGGTTTTACGGCCATTTTGGCGGTTAGATATTTTGCGGCACGGGAAAGCATCTACATGTCGATCGTGAGTTTTTCACCCATGATTCTCGCGTTTCTCCTCTCCTCTTATTTTCACGGAAATGAATCGACCGCGGAAGCCATCAATACTTCACTTGTTAAAGTTTGGCATCACATTGAGCCAAACAATACCGATATCTATCATCCCTCCTGTGCCATCTACAGTCTCAAATACAATTTCAGCAATTGTCCGTGGAATGGGTACAGCCTGCTTTGGGAAATCAATTACCACGTCTACACACCTTTAGCTTGGGTTGGCACCATTTTACTCTGTTTCATTTACCTACTTAGCACCATGCAGAGTGATAGTAAAAATCAGACGGCATGTTCAAGTTCGATGGAAATTGAAAGGGGGCGCTTCTTAGTCATTCTTCTCCTACAACTTCTCTTTATTTCCCCCCTTTTCATTATTGGTTGGGATTATGGACGTTGGATCTTTCTATGGACGTCCTCTTCCGTGGCTCTTTATTTACTGGGGTTAAATTGGTCGAATCCAACTCTCGAACGGGCCACAAATACTGTAATTCGATGCCATCAAATGATCCGACTTCCATGGGTTCCGCAAAGGTGGCACCTCTTGTTTCTTGGGATCCCCCTTTGTTCCTGGAGCGTCTTTAGCTATCTTCAAGCAACGCCTTTTGGGTATCAGGCAGATTATTTCTTAAAACTATTTTCTCATAAAAGTCTCTTTGACAGCATTTACCCCTTAGTCAAATTGCAGGGATAAACTTACATAACTGAAACTAACCGATGAGTGATCACAAAATCACGGTAATGATCTCCTCCAAAGCGGGGCGTCTTGGTAACAGACTCTTTCAAGCCGCTTATTTCATGGGTAATGCCTTGAGTCACGGGTATCGCCTCTTGAACCCCTCTCTTGGTGAGTATGCCTATCTCTTTGAGGGGAGTGCTCGAGATCCGCTCTGCGGATATCCTGAGTCCTGGCGGAATGTAGATCCTGAGTTTGCAGACCAATGCAGGGAGTTTTTATTTCCCTGCATTCACCTTCTCGGTCTTATTGCTAAATCGGGAATTGTGCCAGGCGTTGCGGCCATTGATATCAGGGGATTCGATACCAAAGATGACGGCGATATTGATTTGAATGGTGAGACTTTTGGTGAATATCTTGCATCGGGAAAGATGATCCTTCCGATGGGATGGAAATTTTCCGATTACGCGGCCCTAAGGAAACACCGCGAGGAGATTACCCGCTATTTTACGCCCGTGGTATCAGTCAGAAACACAGTGGAGGTACTCATTTCGAAAGCCCGGGCCATGGGGGATCTCCTGGTCGGAGTGCACATCAGGCAGGAGGATTACCGCAGTTGGAAGAACGGTATCCACTTTTATGAAACGGAGCGCTATGTGCAATGGATGCGTGAGGTTGTCGCCAGCCATCCAGATACGAAGGTTGTGTTTGTGGTTTGCGCAAGCGATGTTCTTGATGAGGCTCTTTTTCGTGGGATTTCTTATCTTAAGGGACCCGGCTTCCCTGCGGGCGACCTCCATGCATTGTCTCTCTGTGACAAGATCATTGGCCCGCCCAGCACTTTCTCTGCTTGGGCCTCCTATCATGGAGGGGTTCCACTGTGTGTGCTCCGTGATAAGAGAGCCTCTGTGGCGCCAGAAAATTTCCTGAGCTTCTAGCCCGGTTTATAAGCAATCCGATTTCAATCTTAAGATGAAGGCGTTGTTTTGGTCTCTCGTTGGAGAATCACCATTCTCGGCATCAATGCGTCGGATTGCCTAGGGTAGGCCCAAATGGGGGCTTTAATCAGGTGCTTATCAAACACCTTCACGTATCCAAGCTTACCATCCTCCAAGTCTTTATAGAACTGAAAGGTCTTTGGATCACTGGCATTTACATAGGTGACCCAACTGAAGGCAATGAAGTCGGGGTTTCTGAGTTTCAGTGAATACTCGGTAAAAACATCAGCGGGATCATGTGTCTCGCAGGTTTCCAAGCCTTTTTTGATAACCTTATTGTTACCAAAGAGTTTGGTAAAACGCTCCTGATGACCATTTTCACAACTTAGGAGTGTCTGCTTCACAGAGACTCCGGGCAATAGATTCCAATCCGGCGTGTAGGTATTCTCTACCGTGGCGTTGCGGGGAAAATGCTTCATAGCAAAGAGCTGAGCATCCATTCTCGGATCCGAAAGGAAGCGGAAGCCCAGAATAAAGCAGCAGATCAGGTTATAGACCATAATTGCGGAAAATAGCATTGAAGGTACTTTCTCCGTCATTCGGATCCGCTGCAGAGCCGGTGCTCCAAGGATGAAAGCAAATGGAACGACCGGGAGAACAAAGCGGGCCTCCATCCTAGGGAAGCTCCCGATATTGATGTAATAGCCGAGAAAGACGATCCCTGCGCAGGCAACGAGAGTCTTTTCAGCGTGAGTAAGCGTTCGATTTTTAAGCAGGAGAAGAGTTGCAACGACTGACCCGGCTAGGGCGATCGAAGCAGGCAAACCGATTAATTCAGGAAAAGAGGTCAGAAAATCAAGGTAGCCCAATCTATGGCTGCTCCCGTAGTAGACGGGCGTTATGTAAAGATTGTAGAGGAACTGCTGAACGAACCGCTCGTGGTCAAAAATTGCTCCAGGACAGCCGATGAGAAAGCCAATAGGAACGGCCAGGCATCCCAGAATCAAAGTCATCTGGAAAAGGTCTCTCCAGCCAGAGCGTATAAGCAAGGCGACGGGGAGGGCAATCGCCACTCCGAGACCGTTGTACTTGTCCGCGGCGGCAAGGCCTGCCAAGAGACCGGCCAGAATCGCATCGGTAAGGGCTCCGGTGACTGAGGCCCTGATGGAGAAAGCAAAGGAGGAGAGCATCCAGAAGAGCAGTGGTGAGTCGACCGTTCCCCAATGATTGAATTGAATCAGTCCGGCGCTAGTCGCCATGACTAAGGAAAGCAACGAAGCGGATTTCTCGCCGCACGACTTTCTGACAATGGCATAGAGCAGGGCAACGCTTCCGCAGAAGAGCAAGGTCGTTAACAAGTGACCGCAGACCATGGTGGTTGCGAGCCAGATGTTAGGATGCTCAGGTGCTGGGAAAAGAGTGGAGATGAGGTGGATCGGCCGGATGACAAAAAATTCAGTCAGGTAAGTGTGAAGCGGCGGCTTAAGATAGAGCCACGCCAAGCCATTCGGCCTGATGCCGATGTATGCGATCTGATCAAAGTGCCAGTCCTGATAGCGTCCCCAAGTGATGCCGATCGCTGAGAGGCACAGTGCCAGTAGAATCGAAAGTGTGAGCATGTAGCGTCCTTGGAGCAGGCCGCGGCGCTGGAGGGAATTCACGATCGTCATGGATGACATGAATTGAAGGTGATTGATCAAAGAAGCAGCAAGGACTTTGTGAAAAAGATGGTCTTCGCTTATCATCATCGCCCAATCTTGCTGTAATCATGCTGATCAGCGTCATCATTCCTGCGTACAACCGTGCCGGTTGCATTTGTCGCGCGCTGGAAAGTGTGAAGTCCCAGAGGATCGCTGATCTGGAAGTGATCCTTGGAGATGATGCCTCTACCGACGCAACGGTGGAACTTGCGACCGCTATCCTCCCTGGTATCAGAGTAGCTCGCCTCGCCAACAATCAGGGAGCTTCAGCAGCCAGGAATGCTGCACTGAAGCTTGCAAAGGGGGATTTTGTAGCGTTTCTCGATTCCGATGATGAATGGATGCCCGGAAAACTCTCATCTCAGATCCACTTTCTTGAAAAGAATCCGGAGATCGGGCTCTGCGGCTCCGGCCATCTCCTTGTGAGCCGCGAAGGAGAGCATATTCCTTATCCAGGAAAAAATCCGGCCGATTGGAGGCAGGAACTTCACATCGCCGAAAGCTTTCATGGTGCCTCCACTTCCGTGGTGCGGCGGACAGTCTTGGAATCTGTCGGCTTCTTCGATGAGAACCTCCGTGTCCTGGAGGATTGGGATTGGCTCCTGCGTATTTCCCAGAAATACCCGATCCATGTTCTGTCCGAACAGCTGGCGATCATCCACGAGAATAATCCCTCTGATGCGGAGTACACACGGCGCAGCCTGAATTATTTCCTGACAAAGCACAGGGATGAGTTCAGTGTCTACGGAAGAGGGCATGCGTCCAAGGTGATTTCCCAGCATTATGAAAATGCGGCACGCACCTTTTTCAGGCACAAGCGGCCATCGGGGGGATGCTCGCTCCTCTGGAAGTCCTGGATTACGGCTCCCTTGAGGAATCCTCAGTCGCTTGCCGCCTTTCCCCTGGCTGCTTTCGATTCCCTTCTTGGCACGGAAGTGCTTTCGACGATCCTGTCCGCGCGTAGTCGCCGAAGGTTGCGTAGACCTGTCCAATGAAGATCCTCTTCTTCTCCAGTTTTGCCCATCTTGTATTGCAGAAAAACCAGGCTCGTACCTCGGGTGGTGCCGAGTTGCAGGTAGCTCTTCTGGCAAGAGAGCTTGCTGAGCGCGGTCATGAAGTTGTCATTGCTGGAGGCGATGTCGGTCAGGCTGATAATGTCGTTCTGGATGGAGTCACGACACGGAATACCGGAAAATTTCATACTGGTCGACTGCTCGAAATGCTGAGAGCGATCCCTCGAGTTATTCAGGTAATTCATGAGGAAAATCCCGAATGGGTCGTTGTGATGGGATGGACTGCTTGGCTTTTTGTGCTTTGGGCCGTGAGGCCTTTTCTTGGCTATAAGCTGGATTTCATCTGCTCCCTTGATTCTGAAATCAATGGGGAGCACCGCAGGGAGAACCCTGTGTTTGGAGCGCTCTTCGAATTTGCCGTGAGGCACTGCGATGCCCGTCATTCCATCACCGCCGATCAGGAGAAGGTATTCCGTGGCAGGGGGATGATAGCAAACTTTTACAGATATCTTTTGATTCCCAGGAGTACGCAGAGAACTTCCGAAAAGCAGATCGATCTGTTGTGGGTATCTCGCTGTCAGCAACTCAAGCGTCCACATCTTTTTCTGGATCTGGCAGAGGCCCTGCCGGATGCACGATGCACCATGATCTGCCCTGCCGAGGATAAGGAACTCTGGAATACGGTTGCCGAACGTGCCGCCAAATTGCCCAATCTTAAGTTTATCGAAAAAGTTCCCTATCATGAGATCCAAGAGTATTACGACCTGGCCCGCGTATTCGTGAACACATCGACCTTCGAGGGTTTTCCCAACAGTTTTATCCAATCGGGCATGGGCCATGTTGCACTTCTCTCGCTCTGTATTGATCCCGATGGGATGATTCAGGTCTTTGATTCAGGAATCCTGGCCGAAGGCTCCATGGAGAAGATGATCCTGGGTGCCAAGGAGATGCTTTCGGAGCCTGCCCTCCTCTCCTCAATGCAGAAGGGGAGCGCCCGTATGGTGGAGGAGTGGCTCGATAATCGTGCCAATGTCCAGAAGTATTTGGAGGGGCTTCAATGATTCCGACTCCCAAGAAAGTTCTTCATGTGATCGACAGCCTTGATCTGGGTGGGGCTCAGACATTCCTACTCGATCTTATCAAGCATCATGACCGGACGCAGTTCCTGCCAGTGGTGGCGGCGATGCATGGGCGTGGGGTCTACGCTTCGGCATTTGAAGAGGCCGGAATGCCTACTTATTCACTTTCTTCCCGAAAGTTTCCACCATTTTACATCCCGAACTTCTGGAGACTCCTGAAAAGCGGGAACTATGACATCCTGCATTTCCATCTCTTTGGAGCCAATCTCTGCGCCAAGCCCCTTGCGATTGCCGCAGGCCATCCCGCGATCATTGTGCATGATCAGTGCAATGATGCCTCCCGCGATCGCAACCCACTGCTGCTCGCCGCGGATGCGTTTTGGAATCGGCGCTCGGATCGTGTGATTGCGGTATCGGAAAGCACGCGTCGCTATCTCTTGAATCGTGAGGATCTTGAGGAATCGAAGGTCACGATGATTCCCAACGGGATCGATGCGGAGATATTCCGTCCTGCAAGCGACCAGGAAAGGCTGAGGGCCAGAGAGATGATCGAGATTCCCTCCGAAGCGTTTGTGATCGGTGGCGTGGGGCGGTTGGTTCCACAGAAAAACTTCTCTCTGTTCCTGAAGGTTGCATCGAATGTCCTGAGGGTTCATCCCGGGGTCATCTTCGTGATCGCGGGAACCGGGCCCCTGGAGTCTCAGCTTCGTGAAGAGGCTGCCACTCTGGGGATCGCCGGGCATATCCGTTTTCTTGGTCATGTCACGGATCGGGTCGGCCTCTATCATGCGCTGGACACACTGATGATGACTTCGGATTTCGAGGGGACCCCGATGACGCTTCTGGAGGCCATGGCCTGCGGACTTCCTGTCGTGGCCTCGGCCGTGGATGGGATTGCGGAGGTCTGCATCCATGGCAAGAATGCCTTGATGGTACCGCCCGGAGATCCAGAACAGTTTCAAGAATCCTTGCGTTGGCTTGTTGACGGGAAGATTCTATCTCAGAGCTTGGGTGCCGAGGGGCGTCGGAGGATTCTGGAACGTTACGATATCAAGGCAATTGCTCGGAGCGTCGAGGGGGTCTATGAGGAAGTTCTGGAGTCTGCGCTCTAACCCCTGTTTATTCTTCACATGATCATTTGGCTGACAGGATTGTCAGGAGCGGGAAAATCAACGATTGCCCAAGGCCTTGCTCAAAGCATGCAAGCCGAGGGAAGCCTTCCGCTGATGATTGATGGAGATGGTCTGCGCGAAGAACTGTGCAAGGATCTTGGATTCTCCGATGCGGATCGCATGGAGAACATTCGTCGTGCTGGGGCCATTGCCCTGATGGCGGCGCGTTCCGGCATCACCTGCATCTGTTCACTGATCTCCCCGCTACGTCGGGAGAGGGATGCGGTGCGCGCACTCTGTGCTGAAAGGGGCATTCTGTTTTATGAGGTGCATATCAGCACGCCACTTGAAGTCTGCGAGCAGAGGGATCCCAAGGGGCTCTACAAAAAAGCCAGGGGGGGATTAATTCCAAAGTTCACGGGGATTGATTCACCCTACGAGGCCCCGCTGACCCCCGAATTGATGATCCCTACGGAGCGTCTCTCAGTGGAGGAATCCATTGCCTTGCTTCAGGGGAAAATCTCAGAATGGATGGACACCAAGAACAAGAAACTATCGTGATGAGGATTGTCTTCGGAGTGTTGCGGCCGGTTTTAGCCTCCACCCTCGTCCTGACGGGTTGTCATACCTTTCATTACGACGATGCATCGGCCCCGGCCATGGTTGTATCGAGTGAAACCGCACCTGTTTTTTTTCATGGTCCCACACAGTTCAAGGGGCCTGATGCAAATCTCATCAAGGGAGCTGAAGTAAACCTGCTAACCAAGGAAGTCGGGTACAGCTATGTTCGGCTTTATGATGGCAGGAGGGGGTACATGGCCAACGACGACCTTGCGCCTGCACCGAAACCATCAACGACTCCCAAGCAAAAGCCCGCGCCGACTGTACGAAAGAAGGCTGCTTCCAAAGCGTGGCCTGTACCCCAATTCCGATACTGAGGTTTACCGGTCAGCTCCGCCGGTAAGTTGCTCGTCGAACTCGGTCATGGCTTTCCACCGGCTCTTGAAATCCCGGTCATAGCGCTGATCCTGCCGCTCGCTCATCTGCTGGCGGTGCGCAATGACCTTTTCCAGGGAGGGAAGGAATGCCACATAGCTTTCCCGAAGGAAACGAAGGGCCGCCGGATCCCGGTCCCAAAGCGTCGCGTAGGACTGCATGAAATCCTGGGCGTATCCGGGCTCCGCGCGGTCATTGGGATACCAGATTTCCGATGAGGGCGTCGGTAGATCCATGAGCAGGGGGGCTATGTAGAGATTCTTGAGCATGGCCTCCGTATAGGCTTTCGCTGCAGCGGTTTCGTCTCCCGAGCGCCAGAGGCAGAGACCTTTGCCGAAGAGAAGTGCCGGTTCGCAGTAATCATCGGGATAGTTCCGCTCATAATCCGCCAGTGATTTAAGGGCCTTGCTGTCATTCTCTCCCAAGAGATAAACCAGAGGGATCAGGAAGCGGACTCCCTGATTATCGGTGGGATTAAGCGTGAGGAGTTGTTCCAGATCCTTGGAGGTCTCTTCAAAGTGCCCCTGATGCCATTCTGTCATGGCGCGACCGTAGAGTGCGCGAAGGTAGGGACGTGTTTCAGCGTCGCTCCACCACTCGGGGGATTCACCCTTCCAGCGACGCTTCTCACGATCAATGAGCTCCTGATATCCGCGGCGGCATTCGGTCCAACGTCCCGCCTGATAATCCGCGTCGGCGAGTTCGATCCGTGCCAGGACGCAATCGGCATCCTGTTCCAGGGCCTTCTTCAAGTGCGCGCTTTTTTTCCCCGGAGAGCGTAGACGACGGGATGCGGCAACCAGGCCCCGGGCGATGGCGCTCGGAGAGTGGAAGGCTTCACCGCGGAGGCGCTGGGTGATTCTGCGAACGAACTGCAGGAGATCCCCTGGTTTTGCGGAAGGGAATGCTCCGAAGGCGATCTCGATCCGGCAATCCACGGCGAAGCTCTGCCATGCCTCGGCGTCCCAGTCCGTGCTCTCCGCGATGGTGAGACGATCCGGCGTGCCATGCTCATCGAAGAGACGGCTGAGGAGCTGTTCAGCCCTCACCTGGTCAAGCTCCTCGAGAATTTCGGGAGGACAGAGCGGCTTGCCGCCGGATGTGGTCACCAATAGGCAGGTCGGCAGGTAATATTCCTGATCGCTTTCTTGAAGTTCCGCCAACGAAGCATTGGCAGCCAGGGAGGGTTTGGGAACCGGCTCTTCGAGATCAAGCCAGAGAAGTCGCCAGCTATTACGGGATGTATCAAGCGGTTGGATCATGGAATCTCCACATTCAGGGTCTGCCTGCGGGAGAACCTGTCGATGTAGTGAAGTTGCCCGTGCTTCACCGCGTATTCATGCACCAGCTTTGTGACCTTTACGTCAAAGCAACAATACTCCGCAATTTTCATGATTTCCCCCTCCCTCCACCATCGGATGGCATCCAGTCCCTCTGCTGTCTTGCCTACACCAAGCGTCGCCGTTGCGATGGAGTCGAGGGGCAGGCGATGGCCGGCTGCTTTTTCCACCACCTCAAGCATGTCGAGTGTGGGAAGATGATGAGGGAGATCGAGAATCGTGTACCCCATCAGCACCTCGTAGTCGAAGCGCCTGTTATTATATCCGACGACCAGATCGGCTCTACCAAGCAAGTCGATCAGTTCCCCGATGCGACCCTCTGTGAATATTTCATAACACTCTGTCGCAGTGCTGTAGGTCACACCGATTGAGACACCCATATCGGCTTTCTTATCCCATCCGCCCACATCATTGGCGGTACGCTGCGTTTCGAGATCAAAATAGACGATGTTCTTGGAGTTAGACACAGGATGAAGATTCTAACGCATCCGGTTAGAGAGTTGAAAGGTTGAAGAGTTAAACCCAAAATTTGCATTAGCAACCATCCAGTCGGAATCCCGAGGAGTTAAAATCGTTAGAAAAGGTGAAGCGTTACAACGTGGAGATGAGGGTGCATCGGAGCATCGAACGAAGGTGGACGCTAGATGAACGGCATAAGAGGAGGCATTCCCGATTCAGGATGATTGGATTCAGTCCTTTTTAACCCTTTTAACATTGTAACAATTTTAACGATCTCTGAGGTCACCATCCAGGTGAAGCACCCAAATCTGTTGCCAGCACGCTATCGCAAAAACTGGGTTAAAGAGTTAAACCAAGCCGTTGGGTAGCGGGGCGGTAGACTGCCAACAGCAGCCTCGTAGGGGTGGCACAGCCCGCCAAGAGGCGGGTGCCATCAAAGGTTGAATCGTTAAAATGTAGATCATGGATCCTAAAAGGACGCGGTTTCTAGACTCATATGTCGTCTAGGGATGTTTTGGACTTCTTTAACCCTTTTAACCTTTCACTTTTTTAACCCTGATTTTTACATTTTTTCTTGCCGTATAGCGATATTTTCATTACTAACCTTGTTCTTTATGGCTAAAGAAGAAGCAATTACTACCGAAGGCGTTGTCGTCGAGGTTCTCCCCGGCACGATGTTTCGTGTAGAACTCGGAAACGGCCATGTCGTGCTGGCTCATATTTCAGGCAAAATGCGTAAGCATTTCATCCGAATTGTTCCAGGTGACAAGGTGACCGTCGAAATGTCTCCTTACGATCTGACCAAGGCACGCATTACTTTCCGCACCGCATAAACCATCAACTACAAACAAACTAACCATCAACGAACATGTCCATCCCTGACTCCCTCACCCTCAAGAAAGCAATGAAGATCGCTTCGAAGATCGAGCGTCTTCAGCAGAAGCTCCACGAACTCCTCGGAGACACGCTTCAACTTCC
>CAIPWR010000006.1 GCA_903868795.1 uncultured Spartobacteria bacterium
TCTCCAAGTCCAAGCGCCATGGTAAAAAGTACTTCTGGGGTCATAGACCCCAATTCCTACCCCTCTTCTGCCCCTTCACTCAACCCTTCACTCAACCCTTCACTCAACCCTTCAACCCACTCGATTCAGCGAGGAGCCAAACATTTCTATCTCCTCACCGTCCTGTTCCTGGCGCTACAGGCAACACCCGCTGTTTACGGACAGGAATCGTTGCTTGCAACCCCTGACGCCGTTTCGCGGCATGCGGACAATCTCGTTTGCAATGGAGACTTTGAAAGTCCATCCACGGACCGATTGATTCTGCGGGGCCAGAATGCTTCGGGTTGGGACATCACGGGATCCACCCTGATGGTCAATCATCTGCGGCTTTTCCCATTTGGTTGGCCCCCCGAGAACTAGTCCATAGAGGATGGGATGATTTTCCTATAGAATAACCATAACCCCGCTCTTCCAAGTGCCTCACGCCCCCAAAAAACATACATCCAATGAGCCCGACCATGAAACATCTATTCCTCACCCTCGCCACCTTGCTGCTGACACCGCTGGCTGTTGCGGTTGGAGCAGAGCCTGCGATCAAGAGCCCATCAACGCTAACTCCGGTCAATCAGAGCGACACACTCACCATTACCATCGATTCACAATCCCCAGGGAGAACCTTTGAGGGGCTGGGAGCAGTTAGCGCCGGTGGGCCTGGAAGGCTTTTGATGGAATATCCAGAACCGTATCGGAGCGATATTCTGGATTTTCTATTCACGCCGCAATTCGGAGCGGGATTTCAGCATCTGAAGGTGGAGATCGGTTCCGGGATGAACTCCACCTGCGCGGCGGAACCTTCCCATGCGATCACCCCCGAGGAATTGAAAAATCCCGTTGCTCGCGGATATGAGTTTTGGCTGGCCACCGAGGCAAGAAAGCGGAATCCCAACATCATCCTGGATGCGCTGCCGTGGGGAACCCCATATTGGACGACGAATTATTTTACGAAGGAAGCGGCTGATTGGGCAGTTTCCTTCCTCGATGTGGCCAAAAAACAATACGGGTTAACATTCCAATACATCGCCGGTGGCCAGAACGAGCGGGATAAAATGTTGGGTGGTCCGGATCCCGAGAAGACCAAAACATTTATCATGAAGTATCTCCGGCCTGCGCTGGATGAGCATGGCTACCAGAAGGTGGGAATTGTCGCATCGGACTTCTACAACCCTCGCACTCCCGGCAAGTTTAAGTGGAGTATGATGAAAGATGTTCTGAAGGATCCTGAATATTTCAAAACGGTGGCGGCCGTCGCCTATCATTATCCGGTGGGATACATGACAAAGTTTTTGGATGAGCGCCCTTTGCCAAAAGGGTTCATCCAATCTGGCAAACGATTCTGGGCCAGTGAAGACTACAGCGTCGGGGGCGGGGCATTTGCAAGCGGCTGGGACTATATCGGCAAAGTGATCAGGGAATACAATGAGTTGCGCATTACCAAATCTGAGGCTTGGCCACCGTACTCAGCGCTCCCACCAGGATTCCTATGGGACAATACTGGCTTTGTCCATGCAAAGGATTGGCGAAGTGGAAACTACACGGTTTATCCAGCGCTCTGGTGCGTGGCGCATATCACCCAATTCGTGCAGCCGGGATGGAAGTTTCTCGACAATGCACAAGGCCGTTTTGATAAAAAGTCGCCCCACGGGATGTATGCGGCTTTTGCTGCGCCCAACGGAAGGGATTGGAGTCTGATTGCTGTCACCGAGAAACCTGTCTCAGTGAAAATCAAGATTGATCCGGACATGTCAGCATCTGAAGTGTATGTCTGGAAATCGGATAAGAAGGAGCAGTTCATGAAGGTTCAAACAGTTAAACCTGTCAACGGAGTTCTCACAGTCGCCCTGGATCCAAAATCGGTCTACACCCTCACCACCACGACCGGACAACGCAAGGGTGAAGCGACGCATCCAATACCAGAATTGATTGTCAACCTTCCGTGGCAAGATGATTTCCGCGACTACAAGATTCACGACAATCCGAAGGGCTGGGTTGATCAGGAAGGAACATTTGAGATCGCGAATTTCAAAGGTGCCAATGTCCTTAAACAGGTGGTTCCTAAAGTCGGTCTTAAGTGGACCAGCTCTCTGGGTAAATGCCTCTCTTACTTTGCTGGCAGCAACCCAGTATTTTACTATTCGCTAAAGGCCAAATGTTGGATCGCTAACGGGTATACGGAAATCGGATCATCGCATTTATTACTTCGACTCTACCAGAATGGAGAATGGACTCTTGGAACAGTCGCCGAAAAAAAAGAGCCAGCGGTTCAAATTGCCAAGGGGGTTGTAAACTCGTTTCAGGCGGAGGCATGGCACGACTTATCCTACCGCATCGATGGGGAGAATAAAGTGACCTGTGAGATCGATGGCCAGCAGGTTTATACCGGACCGATTGACAAAAAAATAAAGGTGCTTCCCGCAATCGGCTCAAGTTACGACCCCAA
>CAIPWR010000007.1 GCA_903868795.1 uncultured Spartobacteria bacterium
GCGATCACTCGTCCAAGGGCATTGCCGATTGCCAGGACCGCCACAGCAATAAAGGCGGATGTTCCCATGGATTTCTTGGCCATGCCGCTGATGCTGCCGATAACCATGAGGCCAGCTCCCGCCCCGACGAAGTAGAGCAGCCAGAGCAGCCAGAAGGAGCCCTTGGAAAGAATCTGGGATGGAGACAAGTCAGCCACGCTTAGCGAGCAAGCACTCGCGGAAGAAGTGGACTCGGTGATATATCCGGAAGGGGGATTTTTGAGGAGTTGCGCGAGCCCGATAACGATGACCGCGAAGAGAACCCCGAGAATGAGCATCGACTTGAGGATGCCGAAATCCTTGAGGAGGGTTTCGGAGAGAGGTGCGAGGTAGACAGGGGCCAGTCCGAACCCCCCGACCACGATGCCGGCCACCAGTCCGGTCTTGGCCTTAGGGAACCACTTGAGGGCTGCAGGCGTCGCACAGGCGTAGCCGAAGCCGATACCAGTCCCGACGAGGACACCGAAACCGATCACCCAGAGGGTATAATTGTTGGACGTGGAGATGAGTAGCATTCCGGCGGCGACAAGGACTCCGCCGATGGTGGCCGTGATCCTCGGGCCGATCTTATCCTGAAGGCGCCCAGCCAGGATCATCGCAAAGGCGAAGACCAAGCAACAGAGGGCATAGGGATCATTGAGTTGGTCGCCTTTCCATCCGAAGTCTTTCTCAATGGCTCCCTTGAACATGCTCCAGGTGTAGAGCACGCCGAGGGCGAGGTTGATGCCGAGTCCGGCTAGCGCAACGCGCCAGCCCAAGTTGTTGGGGGATGTTTGGGAGGTCACGGGGGGCAGGATGAATGAAGAAGGACAAAACAGGAAAGCTATAAAATAACCCTTCTTCTTCCCTGCGAATGCACATCAATATTCCATCTTTACTGGTGCTACAGCATCCGTCGGAATTTCGCCAAGCCATGCTTTGACAGCAGCCCTTTGCGAATCGGGACTAATACCATAGGTCAGGTACAAATTAGGGAGGTGGGGTTGCTCCGCGAGCAGATAAGGGGATCCGAAGGATGTGAAGATGGCATTGGGGAGGTGATGCAGGATTCCGTGCCAGAAATGCATCACGGCATCCCCGACAGGAGAAATCGTTCCTATAAGGTTATGAGGAGTGATGCAGATCCCGATAAAACTGGCTTTGGCCGAGGCCGCCGCCTCAGCAATGGCATCGCGGCCGGCATTGACCAGATGGGTCACCCTGTAGCCTCGTTCCTCCAAGGCCAACCTCGCGGGAGTGAGATCCGAAAAAAGAGCGGAACTGGGTTTTGGATTAGGCTGGGAAATACAGGCCAACACCACATGATCCCCTCGCTCAAGACGAACTGGGGTATTCGTACCAGGTTTAATAAGGGTCATTGAGCGTTCAGCCATCTCACGTGATGCCTGTTCAAAACCGTTTCTTTGCTGCTCGGTGACTTTCGGTCCAAAGTATTGACGATGAATGCCAAGCCTCACCTTCATCTTAAGAACCCTCCGCACCGCCTGATAAAGGCGGTTTTCCGAAATTCGTCCCTTACGGACTGCAACGAGCAGGCGCGTATGATCCTCTCGTTCGGCAAAAAGCACGACGTCGCCTCCAGCCCTCACGAATTCCACAGCGGCATTCTCCCACGAGACACGTGAGCAAAGACCGATCATCGGGAGCGCATCACTGACCACCAATCCTCGGAAGCCAAGAGTCTCGCGCAGAAGACGAACCTGTAAAAGAGGATCGATCGTGGCGGGGAGAGCTTCCTGTTCGGGCAGTCCTACATAGTCCGGAAAACTCAGGTGTCCCGTCATCACGGAACAGACGCCCTCGTCAATCACCGCTTTCCAGACCTTCCCGTGCGAGACCTCCCAGCGAGGAACATTCATGGACACGGTGCTCGTGCAGAGGTGTTGATCCCTCCAGTCACTTCCGTCTCCGGGAAAATGCTTGGCGCACGCGGCCATAAGCCCCGATTTTTGGACTCCCTTCACGTAAGCCCGGCAAAGGGCTGCAACCGCATCTGGACTATCCCCGAAGGAGCGAATATTTACGACTGGATTCCGCCAGTTTGAGTTAATGTCGCACACCGGACCCAGCGTCCAGTGGGCACCCAGCGCACGGGCCTCCATGGCAGTGGCCTCCCCCATTCTTTGAACGAGATCCAGGTCACCTGCGGCACCCGCGGCCATGAACCACGGAAAGTTCACACACTCGGGGATCATCACACCTGCACCGTGTTCAAAGTCACTGGTAAGAAGCGGCGGAATGTCTCCGGCATCCGCCACCGCCTCGGCAGTTTCACGCACCTTCGAGGCAGGCCATTTGGAGAAAAAGAAAGATCCGATACCGAGTTCGTGAACGACTCGAGGCCATTCCTCCTCTGGAATCTGATACTGGGCAGGACAGAGGATCTGGCCTACTGCCTGCTCCAACGTCAATCCGGAAAGTTTCCTTTCAACCCAGTCGGAATCTTCGGCGGAGGGAATGTATTCCATGATATGTTCTCCGAGGAATCATAACTCAGCGTAACGTCAATCCGAACCGTTCCGCTTTTCCGCAATCGAGAGCGAATGCGGCCAGTAGCTCCGCTGTCTGCTCCAAGTCGGAATACTGGATCATCTCGACGGGGGAATGCATGTAGCGGTTGGGTACGCCGATGGAGACGGTAGGGATTCCACCCTTCTGCTTGAAAATCGCGTCGGCATCGGTGCCGGTCCAGCGGGGGTTCACCTCGACTTGCAGAGGGATTTTAGCCGCTGCCCCCACTTTGCGAAGGCGTTCGTTCACCACAGGATGATTCACGCTGCCTAGGCTGATGACGGGTCCCTTCCCCATGGCGACTTCTCCATGCTTTGCTTTGGAGCAGTTGGGGATGTCGGTGGCATGGGTCACATCAACCACCAGAGCCACATCGGGATGGACGCTGTAACCGGCCATGGTGGCGCCATAGAGTCCGTTCTCCTCCTGGATGGTGGAGACAGCGACAAGCTTGGCCTTGAGCTTGCCTTTCTTGAGTGAGGCAAGGCGCAACCCCTCAGCTGCTGCCCAGGCTCCGATCCTGTTATCGCATCCGCGCGCGGCAAAGCGTCCGCCCGCTAGCTCCTGAAACTCTGCCGAGTAGGTCACGGCATCTCCGATCGAGACCAACTTCTCGGCCTCCTTTCGGGAGGAGACACCGATGTCGATATGCATGGCATGCATCTCGGGAACCTTGTTGCGGTCATCGGGTTCCTGGAGATGGATTGCAAGAAGGCCGGTGACTCCGGGCACGGAACCCTTGGCGCCGTGAATGGTCACACGCTGGCCGCGGATGAGAGCCTTGTCCACGCCGCCGATTGGTTTGAAGTACAAGTATCCCTCCTCGGAAATGTGCGAAACCATCAGTCCCAACTCATCGACATGGCCGCTGATCAAGATGGTCGGATCACCTTTTCCTGATCCAGGATTCAACGTTGCGTAGGCATTCCCGTAGGAGTCGATTTCCACTGAATCGGCAAACTGCTTCACGTAATCCACCCAGACTTTCTGCCCCTTCGTCTCGAAGCCCGAGGGTGAGGGAGTGTTCAGTAGTTTCTTGAGAAATTCGTAAGATGCGTCATTGGAGGGCTTGGCCTGGGACTTGGCAGAGGATTTGGATTTCATTTCATGAGACTGAATCCTCTCGGCGCATGGCTGAAGAAAAATCGGCACTTCATGTCCTGTGACCAAAAAAAAGCCCCGTTCGCCCAGAGCGGGCAAACGGGGCTTTGGAGTAGATGGGAACCAGTTAGATCAGTTCGTTGACGATGTTCTCGATGAGTTCCTGACGGCCGCTGCCGTGTTGGATCGGATCGGGATGAGCGAGGGCATGCTTCTCAAGGCTTGCGAAGTTGGACTTGCCGGCCTCGACCTCGGCACCGATGCCACTATCCCATGATGAGTAACGGTTCTTGACGATCTCAGCGATCCGTCCGTCCTTGCGGATGGAGGCTGCGACCTTGAGTCCACGGGCGAAGGCATCCATGCCTCCGATGTGGGCGTAGAAGAGATCGATGGGTTCGAAGCTCTCGCGGCGCACCTTGGCGTCGAAGTTCATTCCGCCGGTGGTGAGGCCTCCCATCTTCATCACACCGAGCATGATCTGCGTGGTGAGGTAGAGATTGGTCGGGAACTGGTCGGTATCCCAGCCGATGAGCTCGTTGCCGGTGTTGGCGTCGATGGAACCGAGAGCGTTGGCGCCGAGGCAGACCTCGATCTCGTGTGCCATGGTGTGGCCGGCGAGGGTGGCGTGGTTGGTCTCAAGGTTCATCTTGAAATGATCCTGGAGGCCGTACTCGCGGAGGAAGTTCAAGCAGGCGGCCGAGTCGCTGTCGTACTGGTGGGTGGTCGGCTCCTTCGGCTTCGGCTCAATGTAGAACTGACCGGTGAATCCGATCTCCTTCTTGTAATCGACTGCCATGTGGAGGAAGCGGGCGAGGTGATCGAGCTCACGCTTCATATCGGTGTTCCAGAGGGTGGAGTAGCCTTCGCGGCCGCCCCAGAAGGTATATCCCTCGCCACCCAGTTCGTGGGTGACTTCCATCGCCTTCTTCACCTGTGCGGCTGCATAGGCATAGACATCGGCGTTCGGGCTGGTGGCTGCTCCATGGGTGAAGCGTGGGTTGGCGAAGAGGCAGGCTGTTCCCCAAAGGAGCTTGATGCCTGTGCGCTGCTGCTCCTCCTTGAGGACGGCGACGACGGAGTCGAGGTTCTTGTTGCTCTCGGCCAAGCTCTTGCCCTCAGGAGCAATGTCGCGGTCGTGAAAGGCGTAGAAGGGAGCGCCAAGCTTCTGGATGAACTCGAAGGCGTAGCGAACGCGGTTCCGTGCGTTCTCGACGGAATCGGTGCCGTCATCCCAGGGACGGATCGCAGTGCCGGCACCGAAGGGATCGGAGAGCGAGTTGCGGAAGGTATGCCAGTAGACAACCGAGAAGCGCATCCAATCCTTCATCGACTTCCCCTCGATGATCTCGGAAGGATTATAATGCTTAAAGGCGAGGGGATTCTTGGAGGAGGGCCCTTCGAAGGGGATGGAGGTGATGTCGGGGAAGGCTTGGGTGCTCATAGAAGTGCAAAGTTAAAAGGAAATCCGCAGGTCAAGTGAAGGGGAAAAGTCGTAAGAGTCCTCTTTTTTCTCGTTCAGGATGTTCGTTACAGGCAATGTTTCCCGCTTATGGCAATTCGCGCCCTTCTCTTTGATCTCGATGATACGTTGGCCGTTGATGAGGCGGTCTCTCACGAAACCTTTGCCCATGTGGCTGCAGTGGCTTCCTCTCGTTTCGAGGCAGACCCCGCTCGTTTTGCAACCGATGCCATGGCCATCGCCCGATCGCTCTGGGCGGAGGGGGAGTGCCGTCCCTTTTGCCGCTCGATCGGAATCAGTGCCTTCGAGTGCCTCTGGGGAGGCTTCACCGGGGATTCTCCCGAGTTGACCGCACTCCGCAATTGGTCGACAAGCTACCGCGTCGAGGTCTTTGCCAAGTCGCTTGCCGCCCAAGGAAGAATTGCCTCGGAGGAGGAGGCGGAGATGCTTGCCATGGAATTTGCAACCACACGCCGTGCTCGTCAGCGCTTACTGACAGGGGCGCGTGAGTTGATGGCTGAACTCGCTCCCAGCTACAAACTCGCACTCCTGACCAATGGTGCTCCCGATCTGCAGCGTGAGAAGATCGCCGCCTCGGGGCTGGAATCCTTTTTTCAGGCCATCGCTGTCTCAGGGGAACATGGTATCGGAAAGCCAAAACCGGAGATCTTCCATCGCCTTCTGGGTGAACTCGGGGTAAGCGCCTCCGAGGCCGTCATGGTCGGTAATAGCCTGGAGCGTGATATCGCGGGGGCGCGGAACGCTGGTATCCGTTCCATCTGGATCCGGGTTCCAGGTTCCGAAGAGCAGGCCGATGTCACTCCGGACCATACGATCACGAGTCTGGCCGAAATTCCGGCCATCTTGAAACAGCCCGAGCTTTCCTGAGAGATCTATCAGGGAATTAGCGGCTTGACCCGACCACCTCACTCTCGCATCTAATGACGGGTCGTGCCATTCCATGGCTCACAGACACCTCTGATTTTCCAAACGCTTCATGACGCTTACCCGCTTTTTTCTCCTGATCAGGCTTGCACTCTTGGCATGCCTGATGCCGTTATGCACTGATCGCCTTGCCGCTCAAAATCAAGGTCAGGCGCCGTTGATCCAGCAGATCGATGTTCAGTTCGTGGGGCCGAATACCCTCAGCAAGCAGCGCGTTCTCGACAATCTGGCGACCAAGCCCGGAGCGCCCTACAACGACCGTCTCGTCGAGGAGGATATCAAGTCGCTCTATGCCACGGGGCAGGTCTCCAATGCCCGTATTTTTGCAGAGCCGATCACCGGAGGGCTGAAAGTCACTGTCCTGTTGCAGGGCCGGGCGACCGTTGGAGAAGTCGTCATCGAGGGGGCCGAAGCTATTAAAAATTCAAAAATCCGCAAGGAAATCGCAACGAAGCCGGGCGAACCCCTCAGTGACGAACGTCTCAACGATGACCGCCAGAAGATCCTCAAACTCTACGAGGATAAGAATTTCACCGATGTGAAGGTCGACACCAAGTCCACCGAGCTTCCAGACAAGAAGATGAAGGTCTCATTCCTCATCAATGAGGGACCGAAGCTTATTATTCGACGCATCTCCTTCACGGGGAATGATTCCGTCCTTCCGAAAGATCTTCTGAAGGTCATGAAGACCAAGACCGCCAACCTGCTCTCCTTCCTTACCAAGGCAGGACGCCTGACTCCGTCGCAGATGGACGAGGATAAGGAAGCAATCCGCAATCTTTACCAGAACAAGGGATTTGCCGACATGCGGGTTACCGATGTCCAGACCACGCCGCTCCCCAAAGGCAACGGTGTCGATCTGGTGATTTCCATTTCCGAGGGTACTCAATACCGAGTCAACAAGCTCTCCGTCGATGGGGCCACCATCGTGCCTCCCGCAGATCTGGTTCGTTACCTCAAGATGAGGACTGGATCCCTCTATACCCCGGATGGCATGGGGGCCGACCTGAAGAAAATCCGCGATTACTACGGCTCCCGAGGCTATGTCGATATGGTCGCCCAGCCTCAGATCACCCCCGCTGGCCAGGGGCAGATCGATCTCACCTATCGTATCGACGAGGGAGTTCAGTCCTATGTGAACCTCATCAATGTTCAGGGCAATACGAAGACCAAGGACAAGGTGATCCGTCGCGAGTTGGCCGTCCAACCGGGGGGTGTTTTCGACACCACGCTGGTCGACGTCAGCAAGACCCGCCTGATGAATCTTAATTATTTCTCGAAAGTCGACACCGTGCCTGTCGATACCTTGGTGCCGGGACGCAAAGATCTCGATGTCATCGTTGATGAGAAAAAGACCGGATCGTTCAACTTTGGTGCCGGCTTCAGCTCCATCGATAGCTTGGTCGGGTTTGCCGAACTTCAGCAGTCCAATTTCGATCTTTTCAACTGGCCCAACTTCACCGGTGCCGGCCAGCGTTTCCGTATCCGCGCCCAATATGGTCTCCAGCGTCAGGATTTCACGATGTCGCTCACTGAGCCATGGTTCATGGGGTACAAGGTCTCCGTCGGCGGCGAGTTCTACTACCATGCGGCAACCTTCCTGAGCCCTGTCTACAGCCAGGCGAATCTCGGCGGAGCACTCCAGGCCCGCAAGGCGCTTTCTCCCTTTACTGCCCTGCGAGGTGAATATCGCTTGGAGAATATCAAGATCTACAACCTGACTGGCAACTATGGCCCGGCGATCGCTGATGCTGGCGCAAACTCCCCTTACACCAAGAGTGCGATCCTGCTTGGGCTCGATTATGACAATCGCGACAGTCTCTTCCTGACACACAAAGGACAATCCGTGAGTCTGAGCGGGGTTATTGCAGGTGGTGGTCTCGGCGGGAACGTCCAGGACTACGGACTCAACCTCGAAGCCAAGAAATACTTCCCTCTTCCTTGGGACATGATCCTGCTCACCAAGGGTGCCGTGGGTGTCATGAATCCTTGGGGCAGCGGCACCAAGGGAACCATCAACAACTCCGCCCCGATCTTCGACGAACTCTACCTCGGCGGCGCCAATGATATGCGAGGATTTGCCTTCCGTGAGGTTGGTCCGAAGGATTTCCATGGCAATCCGATTGGTGGCAGCACCTCGGTCTATGGAACCGGGGAAATTACCTTCCCGATCATTCCCCGTCTCCGAGGCGCCTTCTTCTCCGACTGGGGCTATGTGAACGCCGGCACCTTCAGTTTCAATCCCACCAAGGTTACTACTTCTATCGGTGACCTGAGTTATAACTCGGGCGGCCTTAATGGTGACGTCGGTATCGGAGCCCGTATCGACCTGCCGATCGGACCGATCCGTGTCGACTGGGGTTATCCCGTCATGTTCGATTCCTGGAACAAGAGCAACGGGCAGTTTAACTTCAATGTTGGCTACACCTTCTAGGCGCGTCTATTTGATCAAATTCAGCTCCAGCACACCCTCATGACACCGATCTCTCGAATCTCATTACTCGCAGCAATTCTCCTCTTTGGCGGCGCCGGCTTCGCCAAGGCCGAAGTCAAGTTCGGCACGGTCGATATGAACCGCGTCTTCAGCGAGTACTACAAGACCAAGGATGCGCAGTCCAAGTACACCGACGCCGAGAAGGCGGCCAATGATGACTTAAACGGCCGCGTCGAGACCTTGAAGACCGGTATGAAGGAGATCAGCCAACTGAATGCCGACCTCCAGAAGAGTGAACTTTCCAAAGATGAAGTTGATGCCAAGAAGAAGGATCTTCAGACCAAGGTAGCAGCCGCCCGTACGCTGGATCGTGAGATCGCCGACTATCGCAGTGCCAAGCAGAAGAACCTGCAGGATCAGTTCCTTCGCATGCGTAAGGACATCGTTGATGACATCATGAAAGCAGTGACCGATCTCGTGAAGTCCAAGGGTTATGACATCGTCTTTGACAAGTCGGGTCTGAGTGCCGGAGCCGTTCCCATTGTTCTCTACTCCCGCGATGATCTCGACTTCAGCCAGGATGTGATCGCTTCGTTGAACAAGACCGCCCCTGCCAAGTCGGCCAAGTAATCCGGGGACTACTCCCTGCTCCGCTACTTTCTCACATGATACTGCTGGAGTTGGCTGCCATTGCGGGCTTGGAACTTCCTGAGGGATCGGGTGATCTCGAAATCACGGGTGTTGCCTCCTTGCAGGAGGCTCGTCAGGGTGATGTCACTTTCTTTGGAAATCCCCGCTATCTGGCCCAACTTCGCTCCTGCAAGGCCTCCGCCGTTCTCGTTCCTTTGGAGTTCACCGAGCAGATCGGTCCAGTAGTTCTGAGGGTGGCTAATCCCTCCGCCGCCTTTGCCGCCGTGGTTGCGGCCTTTGCACCTCCCGAGGTGGTGGCCATACCTGGCATCCATGCCTCTGCTGTCGTTGCAGCCTCGGCAACCCTGGGGGAGGGGGTCTCCGTGGGTCCCCTGGCCGTGATTGAAGAGGGTGCTGTGATCGGAGCCGGTTCCGTCATTGGAGCAGGTTGTCTCATCGGCAATGAAGTGCGTCTTGGTGAAGGGTGTCACCTTCATCCCGGTGCAATCATCCGTGAGCGCTGCATTCTTGGTAACAGGGTGATTCTCCAACCGGGTGCCGTCATCGGTTCCTGTGGCTTCGGTTACGAGTTCAAGGAGGGTCGTCATATCAAAATTCCGCAGACCGGTATTGTGGAGGTCGGCGATGATGTCGAGATCGGGGCCAATACCACCATCGATCGTGCCCGCTTCGGCCGTACCGTCATTGGAGAGGGAAGCAAGATCGATAACCTCGTCCAGATCGCCCACAACGTTCAGATTGGCTCCCATACGATCATCTGCTCGCAGGTCGGCATTGCGGGCAGTACCCGGGTCGGCTCTTATGTCACCTTGGCCGGACAGGTTGGTCTGGCGGGTCATCTGGAGATCGGCGACAAGGCCGTCATTGGTGCCCAATCCGGACTCTCCAAAAATGTCCCTTCCGAAAGCATGGTGATCGGGGCTCCCGCCAAACCGATGAAGGAATGGAAGCAGAACAATTTCTATATTTCCCAGTTAGGTAAGCTCTACGAGCGGGTCAAGGAACTCGAGCGAAAGTTGGAAGAGGAATAGATGGATGGGGATTGGTTAAAAAAGTGAAAGGTCAGGGCGAGGAAGTCCTGAAATCTTGAGGTGGCCGACGCCTAGAATGGGGAATGGGTTAAAAGGTTAAAATCGTTACAAGGTTAAAAAGTGGATCTACGACTGACTTTCAAGAGCCTCACTGACAGCCCAATAACCAAGTGCGACAAGCAACCCTGTAAGAAATTTACCATGGAGAGCATGAAGCGCATGGAAGAATGGCTTTCTTGCAGTCCATTTTAACGTTCTAACCTTTTCAAATTTTAACTCGGCAGAGACTCACCTTACAGGTGAGAGATTCTAATCTGTTGACCCGCCGCTATCGCAAAATCTGGGTTTAACTCTTCCAACGTTTTAACACTTCATCATTTCCTGTAAGCAATCAGCCTTGCAGGGATTCCTGTCACACCGCTATATTGTTGTGATCCAACCCCAAACCGCCCCTTAGGCCCAATACCTTGTATAATCAGAACGAAAAAGTCGAACCGATCGATGTCGCAGAAGAGATCTCCCGCTCCTTCCTCGACTACTCCATGTCGGTCATTATTTCCCGAGCTCTTCCCGATGCCCGCGACGGTCTGAAGCCCTCCCAGCGCCGCATCCTCTTCGCCATGAGCGAGCTCGGCGTCATGCCGACGCGCAAGCATCTCAAGTGCGCCAAGATCGTCGGTGAGACCATGGGTAACTACCACCCCCACGGCGATCAAGCGATCTATCCGACCCTCGTCCACATGGCCCAGACCTGGGCGATGCGCGAGACCCTCATCGAGGGCCAGGGAAACTTCGGTTCCGTCGAAGGTGATCCTCCGGCCTCCATGCGTTACACCGAGGCCCGCCTGCGCCCGCTCGGTGCTGTGCTCATGGAGGACATGGATCACGATACCGTCGATTTCGTCCCGAACTACGACGACACCCGCGAGGAGCCGACCGTTTTCCCTGCCTCGATCCCGAATCTCCTGGTGAATGGTGGCACCGGTATCGCCGTCGGCATGGCAACCAATATCCCTCCGCACAATCTCGGCGAGACCATTGATGCCGTCTGCGCGCAGATTGACAATCCCGACATCACGCTCGACCAGCTGATGAAGTACATCAAGGGGCCTGACTTCCCCACGGGGTGTCAGCTCTGCGGAGTCGGTGGCATCAAGCAGTACTTCGAGACGGGACGCGGTTCCGTGAAGGTCCGAGGCCGCGCCGGCGTCGAGGAGATCAAGGGTGGTCGCGAGCAGATCGTCATCACCGAGATCCCGTACAACGTCAACCGCGCCACCCTCGTCGAGCGCATCGCCGGTCTCGTGAATGAGAAGATCATCACCGACATCAGCGCCATCCGCGACGAGTCCGATGAGAACACCCGCGTGGTCATCGAACTCAAGCGTGATGCCATTCCGAAGGTCGTCATCAACAATCTCTACAAGCATACTGCGCTCGAGTCCTCCTTCTCGATCTCAATGCTCGCGATCGATCGTGGTCGTCCGAAGCTCCTCTCACTGAAGGAAGCCATCGCCTGCTTCATCGAGCACCGCCGCGAGGTCATCCTGCGTCGCACCCGCTTCCTCCTCCGTGAGGCCGAGACCCGTGCCGAGAAGCTCGAGGGTTACCTCATCGCCCTCGCGAACCTCGACAACTTCATCAAGATCATCCGCGATTCCCAGAACCGCGACGAGGCCCGCACCCGCCTTCTGGCATTGAGCTTCAGCAAGGCTGAGATCGCGAAGTTCGGCATCCTCCTCCGCCACGAGTCCCGTCTCAATGACAAGGGCCAGTACTGCTTCAGTGAGCCACAGGCTGACGCCATCCTCGAACTGCGCCTCTACCAACTCACCGGCCTCGAGCGCGACAAGCTCAACAACGAGTATCAGGAACTGCTCAAGACTATCGCCGACCTGGTTGACATCCTGGCCCGCGAGGAGCGCGTCTTCACGATCATCAAGACCGAGCTCAAGGCGATCCGTGACAAGCATGCCGGTCCACGCCTCACCGAGCTCGTCCCCGAGGAGGGAGAGATCTCCATCGAGGATCTGATCGCCAACGAAGGCTGCATCATCACCGTCACCCACAAGGGACTCATCAAGCGCACCGCGGTCAGCGCGTACAGGTCGCAAAAGCGTGGTGGCAAGGGGGTCATCGGCATGACCACCAAGGAGGCCCAGAACGACACCGAGGACGACGACTTCGTCGAACATCTCTTCACCGCCAGCACGCATGACTACCTCGTCTTCTTCACGAAGACCGGTCGCTGCTACGTCGAGCGTGTCTATGAGATCCCCGAGATGAGCCGCACGGCCAAGGGGAAATCGATCGCCAACATCCTTAATTTCCAGCCCGGCGAGCAGATTGCCGCCACCATGCGCATCGAGTCGACCACCAGCGGTGGGGCCGGAGGCGTCGAGACCACCTGGAATCCCGAGAAGCATATCCTCTTCGCCACCCGCACCGGCATCGTGAAGAAGTCGAACCTCGGAGACTTCGCCAATATCCGCAAGGGAGGCATCATCGCCATCAAGATTGAGGAAGATGACGAACTCATCTCCGCCTGCCTCACCGAGGGGCATGATGAGATTGTCCTCGTTACCCGTGAGGGGATGAGCATCCGCTTCAGCGAGGAGGAACTCCGCGACCAAGCACGAGCCACGGTCGGCGTCTGGGGTATTCGTCCCGACAAGGGCGACTTTGTCGTCTCCGCCAGCCTCGTTCGTAGCGACGCTACCCTGCTCGTGGCCGGTGAAAACGGCATCGGCAAGCGCACTCCCTTCGAGGAGTACCGCAAGCAGTCCCGTGGAGGCAAAGGTGTCATCACCATGAAGACCGGAGACAAGACCGGCCTCGTCGTCGGCGCCCTCACCGTCACCGACGCCGACGAACTCATGCTCATCACTTCCGGCGGCCAAATGGTCCGCACCCGCATCGCGGAGATCCGCGAAACCAGCAGGAACACCATGGGGGTCAAACTCATGGGACTGCCGGAGGGGGAGAAGTTGCAGAGGATTGCGCCCGTAGTCTCACAAAAAGAAGACGAGGTTGGGGCTGAATAAGCCCCAACTCTTCGTTGAGACTCGCGATCTTGGCGAATAGCGTCGTTGGTCTGCGCTCGCAGTGGATTCACACAGCTTCGCTTGCCCGCCTAGCTCTTCATTGAACTCGGGCGTACCCACGCCGCTCGCCCCTATGGGGTTAGCCAGGTGGGGAATGCCCTCTGGAATCCTGTCTCGGCCTCCCGCACCTTTGTGGTGAATCCGATTACCCAGACGCTCTCCTTCCCTGCGATCCCAAAGCAGTTGAGCGTTGCTGGTCAGCACGTCACTCTGAACGCTACCTCCTGGGCGAAACTCTCTCCGATCACTTACTCGGTGGCCAATACAGCGATCGCCTCAGTCTCGAGCAATGTCCTGACGATCCTAGGTTCCGGAACCACCACCGTCACCGCGACCAATGTCGGAACACAGAACTACACCCCAGCAGGAGCAGTCCAGACTCTGATGGTGAAGTAGGGGGAATTCCCACAGGGATGAATGGGATAGTCTGAGGTTCCCGAATTCCCCTTGCTCCTCTGATCTCCTGATCGTCCCCGTTCAAGCAGTCCTCACTTTTGATGGGGACTGCATTAGGTTTGATTAAAGTGCCTTCCCACGCATCTCTTATCCCCTTGAACCCTATGAAATTTACTCTGCGTCTTAGCGCCTCTGCGCGAGATTCTCTATGCTGTTGATTTGAATTAGTTCACAAAAAAAAGCCGCCCCCATCTCTGGTAGCGGCTTTTCTTTTGGAAGGAAATCTTTCGCTTACTTCATCAAGAGAGCAGCGCGTGAGCGCTTGATCTCGCGGGTGATTTTGCGGTGCAGGTGAGCGGCGAGGCCAGTCATGCGACGGGGAAGGATCTTGCCGGCCTCGGTCGTGAACTTACGAAGGAGGTCGGGGTTCTTGAAGTCGATCGCGTCCGTGGAGACGTCGAGGCGACGGCGGGGCATGCAGCGGTTGGCCTTACGGAAGTTGCGGCTGCGCTGTTCTGTTTTTGGTGTGCTCATTGTTGAGAAATTCTTGAGGAACTCGGTGTTCCGTTACTTGGTCTCGCGATGGAGGGTGTGTCGCTTGAGATTCGGATTGTACTTCTTCTTCTCGAGACGGCCCGGGGTGTTCAGGCTCTTCTTGTTACGGGTCGAGATGTAGCGGGAGACGGGCTTGCCTTCGGCAACCGCTTCGGTGCATTCGAGGATGATGATGTCGCGTGGCATAAAATAGGGATGGTGGATTGGGTCGGTTTAGCTGATTTCGGTGGTGTCTTCCTCTTCGTTCTCGGCCTCTTCTTCAGTCAGTCCAAAGAGAGAGGTGATCTGGGGACGAGCACTGTTGTGGTGCTGGTTTTTCTCCAAACCTGCCTGGCAATCCACCGTGTAGCGGGTGAATGGCAGTGCCTCGAGTCGCTCGTGTTTGATCGGCTTTTGGCAGAGGTCGCAAACTCCGTATGAACCATCCTCAACCCTTTTGAGGGCCTCGTCAATCTCGTAAAGCGATCCCTGCTCCTTGGAGAGCATGCTGAGGGCAAAGTCGCGATCATAGGCATCGCTTCCGGCATCGGCCTGGTGCATGCCAAAAGCCGAGGTATCACTGCCGGAGTGCAGGTTGTCGCGGGCGACTCCTCGCATCGCATCGAGGAGGGTATCCTTGAGTTCGAGGAGACGCTGGCGCTGCTTGGTAAGGAAAGGGGTGAGCTTGAGATTCTTGTTGGTCTTCGGCTTGTGAACGAACTGCTGGGCCAGCACGCGGTCATTTGAGGAAGCGGCGACCTTGGTTTTGGCTTTTGCTTTGGTGGTTGCCTTTGCGACTTTAGCGACCTTGGAAGCGGCTTTAACAGCGGCTTTAACAGCGGCTTTGGGCGCAGACTTCACAACCTTTTTTGGAGCTGGCTTCTTAGCAAGAACTTTTGCTGCAGGCTTGGCTGGCTTGGCAATCTTCTTAATGACGACTTTGGCAACTGGCTTGATAACCTTCTTTAGGGCTACTTTTTTAACCGCAGGTAGAGCCACTTTTTTAAAGGCCTTGGCAGCAGGCTTTACAGCCTTTACGGGAGCTTTCTTAGGCACAGGGACTTTCTTGGCCGGGGCCTTCTTAGCTGGTTTTTTGGATGCCATAACGGGATCGGAGGAGTGTTTCTGTTTGTTGTTGGGGGAAAATAGGGGAGGGGCTTGTTATAGCTCCTCACGATATCCCGCAAGAGAAATCTTCGGAAAATTGCTAGCCCTCATTTTCACGTGCCCATCCGTTCCGCAACAAGTAACGCAAGAAGTCCCAGCCTAAGGCTCCAGAAGATGCTCCGGATCCAGTTGGTCGAGACAAGTAGAGTCATGGCCCTGCTGTCGGCGTGTTGCTCTAGAAGACCATGCAGGGGTACCTGAATAAGGAAGGTGCTGGCCCAGATGACGAGAAGGCAGCCGAGTGCACCTAGATAGAGCGGGGAGAGTCCGATCGGTAGCTTGCCTACCGAAGTGACTGTCAGGAGCAGAAGGAGGATTGCCGTCCCCAACTCGACGAGCATCAAGGGGATCACGACAAATCCCGTCCTGATGGTGTGGGACTGCTCGTAGGCAACAAATCCCTCGACGGGAACCTTCAGAAAAAGGGGATAATGAACGATCTGCACGAACCAGATAATGCCGGTCATCATGGCGGTCGCCAGAATCTGGATCAGAAGAAGATTCCTTGTGGAGAGGATATCAGTGGTCATCTCGGGAGAATAAGCCAAGTGATCGGGGATTGTAGAGTGGAGATGTCTATCCTAGCGTGTAGGGCTCGTTCTCACCATTTTCCTATCCTACTGATGAAACCTCTACCCGGCTTCCGTGACCTCTTTCCCGAGGATTTTGCGCGCCGAAACTATCTCACCGGCAAGTGGCGCGAGACGGCCCGTCGCTATGGATTTGTGGAGTTCGATGGTCCGACGCTCGAATCAGCCGAGCTCTATCGGAAGAAGAACAGTGGCGGGGAGATTCTGGGTCAGCTCTATGAGTTCACTGATAAGGGAGAGCGTTCCGTGGCGCTTCGTCCCGAGGTGACGCCGACGCTGGCCCGCATGATCGCCACGCGTCATCGTGAATTTCCTAAACCAATGCGGTGGTTCAACGTCGGCACCTGTTTCCGCTATGAGCGCCAGCAGCGAGGGCGTCTGCGTGAGTTTCTGCAGTTCAACTGCGACCTGGTGGGCGATGCTTCCCCTGCGGCAGATGCCGAGGTGATTTCCCTCCTCATCGACTTGCTTCGCTCCTTCGGTTTTGGGCCCGAGGATTTCGCGATCCGTCTGAGTGATCGTGCGGCATGGCATGATTTCATGACGCTGCATGGAGTGGAGAAGGAACGGGCTGCTGAGTTCCTGACCATCGTCGACCGGATCGAGAAGATGCCTCCCGAAAAGACGGAGGAACTGCTTGCTCCCTTCGGCGTCACGCCGACTACGCTACAGGAGTTCATTGCCCGCGCGGAGATCCCTGCGCTGGCCCCCTTGCTAGCCGATCTGGAAGCCCGCGGTCTGCGCGATTATGTCCGCCCTGACCTCGGAGTGGTGCGCGGACTCGCTTATTACACGGGAGTTGTTTTTGAGGCTTTCGCTCTCAAAGCAGGCCTGCGAGCCATCGCGGGTGGGGGACGTTATGACCGACTGCTTGCTGACTTGAGTGATGGATCAGCCGATCTTCCGGCCGTCGGATTCGGTGTCGGCGACGCCGTCCTGCTGGAGCTTCTCAACGAATGCCCTGCGGCCAAGGCCCAGGAGGAAGCGGCTCTTAAGGCTGATGCGCCCGTCCAAGTCTATTTCGTGATCGCCGACGAGACCCGTCGATCCCACGCCCTGAACCTTGCCCAGCAACTCCGCGGCGAGGGATGGCGTATCGGGTTTACCCTCTCGCAGGAAAAAGTCGGCAAGCAGTTCGGCACGGCCGAGACCCTGGGTGCCTCCCATGCCGTCGTGATCGGAGCCGAATGGCCTGAGGTCAAGGTGAAGCGCCTCTCCGACCGTATGGAGCAGGAACTCGATCATGCCACCCTAGGCATCTGGTTGTCCGAGCAGGGGGCTGTATGATCATTCCTTTTTCTATTTTTCTTCTTCCGACACAGTAACCTAGAAACTTAAGCCCACAGCCTAACCCGCTAAACACCTTTTTATCCCATGCACTACCGTGACTGCCTCTGCGGCGCCCTGCGCCCTTCCGATATTGGACGCGATCTCACCCTCAGCGGTTGGGTCGCCTCACGCCGCGACCATGGTGGTGTGATCTTCATTGATCTGCGCGACCGTGACGGCATCACCCAGGTGGTCTTCCGCCCCGAGGTGCATGCTGAAGCCGCCGCAGCCGCGCATAGTCTTCGCTCCGAGGATGTGATCACGGTGACTGGTCAGGTGACAGCGCGTCTTGCCGGCACCGAGAATCCGAGACTGCCCACCGGCGCTGTGGAACTGGTTGCCTCAACACTCACTGTGCTGAACCGCTCGGAGGTCCCTCCCTTCCCGATGGATGAGAGGATTGCCAATGAGGATCTGCGTCTCACCCACCGCTTCCTCGATCTCCGTCGTCCGGCAATGGCCGCTAATCTCCGCCTCCGCCACCGCATCACCAAGTCGATCCGCGACGTCCTCGACACCGAGGGATTCTGGGAGATCGAGACGCCGATTCTCTCCAAGAGCACTCCGGAGGGTGCCCGCGATTTCCTTGTTCCCTCACGCCTGACGCCGGGGGCCTTCTACGCGCTTCCTCAGGCACCTCAGCAGTACAAGCAGCTCCTGATGGTGGGTGGCGTTGACAAGTATTTCCAGATCGCACGCTGCTTCCGTGACGAGGATCTGCGTGCCGACCGCCAGCCCGAGTTCACACAGGTCGACATCGAGGCATCCTTCATCAAGGCTCAGGATCTTCAGGATCTCATTGAGAAAATGTTCCAGCGGATCTTCCGTGAGTCGCGCGGTGTGGAGATCCCTGTGCCCTTCCCTCGCATGACTTATGCCGATGCGATGAACCGCTATGGCAGTGACAAGCCCGATACACGCTTTGGCATGGAGATCGTCGATGCCGGAGATATCTTTGCACAGAGCCAGTTCAAGGTCTTCCGTGCAGCTCTTGATGCGGGTGGAGTGGTCAAGGCGATGAATGCCAAGGGATTTGCCTGCATCACGACCGGCCAGATCGAGGAGCTCACGGAGCTCGCCAAGTCAGCCGGAGCGAAGGGGCTCGCTTTTATCAAGGTTGAGAACGGCGAATGGAAGTCGCCGATCGTCAAATTCTTCAGCGAGGAGGAGAAGGCTGCACTCGCCGCCCGCCTCGATATGCAGGAAGGGGATCTTGTCCTCTTCGGCGCGGATGCCTGGGAGGGTGCCTGCACCGTGCTTGGTCGTGTCCGTCTGCGCGTCGCCGAAGTGCAGAAACTTGCAGTCGATCCGAATCAGCTCAACTTCCTCTGGGTTGTCGATTTCCCGATGCTTGCCTTCAATGCGGAGGAGAATAAATGGAATGCCGTCCACCATCCCTTCACGCGCCCCAAGGCCGAGGATCGTGAACTGCTCAAGGATCCATCCAAGCTCGCTCAGATTCGTGCCGAGGCCTACGATATCGTATTGAACGGTGTCGAGATTGGCGGTGGCAGCATTCGTATCCACGAGGGGGATCTTCAAGCCGAGGCATTCTCAGTACTCGGTATCAATGAAACGGAGCAGGAGGAGCTCTTCGGCCATCTCCTGCGCGCCTTCCGTCATGGAGCGCCTCCACATGGAGGTATTGCTCTCGGGCTTGATCGTCTCGTTGCGCTCATTGCCGGCGAGGAATCGATCCGAGAAGTGATCGCCTTCCCGAAGAACAACCGCGGCGCTGAACTTCTCACCGGATCTCCAGCTCCTGCCGAGATGAAGCAACTCCGCGAGCTCTACATCTCCTCCACGGTGAAGCCGAAGCAAGCAGTGGTCCCGGGAACTTCTGCTGCGCCCGCAGCGTAAGCTGTATTGAGCGATGCAGCCTCAGCTCTTTCCGGGTTTCGAGGCGACGGTCGACCGGGTTCTTTATGCCCCCGAGCTTCCGGCACCAACTGATCAACCGCATCCCTTTGTCTACTACATCACGATCCACAATCGTAGCGACCAGACTATCACGGTAAAGGGGCGTAAATGGGTCGTGCGTGGCGAGGATGACCATGTCATCGCCGTCGAAGGAGACGGAGTCGTCGGCTGCTTTCCCCGTCTCGAACCGGGTGAACATTTCTCCTACAATAGCTACCATACAACGGCGGGTCGTGCCGTAGCCGAGGGATCCTATCTCGCAATCACCGAAGCTGGTGAGGCTGTGGTGGCAAGGATTCCACCCTTCCAGTTAATTCCCCCAGAGAGTTAAAAAATCTGAAACTCAGGAACACAGGAAAAAGCCAAGGTAGTTTTAATTGGGCCATTATCGCGTAAAATCTAAGCCTCTGAGGATTTTGCAATAAATACCGAGTGTTGTGATGGGGGGTATTCCGTTTCTCTATTTTTTATTCCTGAGTTCCTGAGTTCCATATTCACCCCACTGCATTATAAGTAGAACTGATGCGAGCTGCTTTTCACCATACTCACGAGTACGGAGGATTCCGTCTGCGTTACGGACACGCCCTTCCTTACGGAGCGAGCCATGTGCCTGGGGGTGTGAATTTCTCGATCTACTCGGCCCACGCGACTTCTTGCACGCTGGTGCTTTTCCGTAAAGGGGAGCCCGCACCGTACGCGGAGATACCTTTTCCACCGGAGTGTAAGATCGGGGATGTCTTCACAATGATCGTCTATGATCTCGACTATGAGGAGACGGAATACGGCTTTCGCATGGAGGGGCCTTATGACCCTAAGGCCGGCCATCTGTTCGATCCGAAGAGGATTCTGCTGGATCCTTTTGCCCGCGAGATCGGTGGGCGTGATGTGTGGCTTTCGCAGCCTCCCAAGGAGGAAGTGTTCCCTCATCGTGGAAGAATGCCTTATGAGGATTTTGACTGGGGGCATGACCGGCCGATCAATCTTCCCGTCGAAAATCTGGTGATCTACGAGATGCACGTTCGTGGGTTCACGCGTCATCCCTCCTCCGGCGTGAGGCATCCGGGCACCTACGAGGGGATCATCGAGAAGATTCCCTACCTCCAGTCCATCGGCGTGAATTGCATTGAGTTGATGCCGGTCTTCGAGTTCGACGAGTACGAAAACAAGCGGATCAATCCCGAGACAGGTAATCGTCTTTGCAACTATTGGGGATATAGCACCGTCGGATTCTATGCGCCGAAGAGCGGATATGCGGCGACCGGTCATCACGGCAATCAGGTCTCCGAGTTCAAGGGGATGATCAAGGCTCTCCATGCCGCCGGCATCTCCGTGATCCTCGACGTGGTCTTCAACCACACTGCCGAGGGGGATCTGCGGGGGCCGACGATCTCCTTTCGTGGCATCGATAATCAGACCTATTACATGCTCAATCCGGACGGGAGCTATGCGAACTACACAGGTTGCGGGAATACCCTGAACTGCAATCATCCGGTAGTCCGCTCCTTCGTGATTGATTGCCTGCACTACTGGGTCTCCGAATACCATATCGATGGTTTCCGCTTTGATCTTGCCTCGGTCCTGGGGCGCGATCGTAACGGCCATCCTCTGGCCAATCCCCCTCTGCTCGAGTCACTCGCTCTCGATCCGATCCTGGCTGGATGTGATCTTATCGCCGAGGCTTGGGATGCTGGTGGACTTTACCAGGTCGGGAACTTCCCTGCCTATGGACGCTGGATGGAGTGGAACGGCCATTTTCGTGATGCGGCCCGACGTTTCCTCAAGGGAGATTCCGGAGTTGCCGGAGAGATGGTGCAGGGCATTCTCGGTTCTCCGGGGCTCTATGCCTCGTCAGGGCGGAAGCCGACTGCATCCGTGAATTTCGTGACCTGTCATGATGGCTTCACCTTGAGGGATCTTTTCACGTACAACGACAAGCGTAACCTGGCTAACGGAGAAGAGAATCGCGACGGGGCCAATGACAACAACTGTTGGAACTGCGGAGTCGAGGGGGAAACCGACGACCCCGCCATTAATGCCCTCAGGGCACGCCTCCAGCGCAATGCCATGGCACTGCTATTCCTGAGTCAGGGAGTGCCGATGCTCTCCATGGGTGACGAACTCGGGCGCACCCAAAACGGCAACAATAACGCCTACTGCCACGACGATGAGTGGAACTGGCTGGACTGGACGGCCGAGAACGGGGGTGGGGAGGCTTTGGGGCTGAAACGTTTTGTCGGTTTGATGGGCGAATTCCGTCGTTGTCACAGCCAGCTTCACAGGAAGGAATTTTTTACCGGTAACGATGTGCAGGGATGCGGATATCCTGACATTGGTTGGCACGGGGTGAAGCCGCGTCAGCCTGACTGGGGTGCCGATAGCCGCTCCCTTGCCTTCATGATTGCCGGTAATATGGATCAAACCTACGGCCCGGAGGCGGACTTCATTTATGCCGCCTTCAACATGTGGCACGAGCCGATTTCCTTCGGGCTACCGAAGCTCCCCTCCGGAATGAGGTGGAGGCTTGTGGTCGATACCGCCCGTCCTTCACCGGACGATTTTCACGAACCCGGATCAGAGCAACTCATTGCCGATCAGTCTACAGTCACGCTCACCGAGCGCTCCGTGATTGTTCTGATTGGAAATCGCGCGGGCCGCTTGGGGTAAGGAATAAAGAAGCTAATTCATAACTTTGCTTGAAATTATGCCTGCTTAGGTCATTTTCTTCCCTCCCACTCACGACCCTATCGTCCAGTGGCCTAGGACACTCCCCTTTCACGGGAGTAACACGGGTTCGAATCCCGTTAGGGTCGCCACTTAAAAAAGTGGCTCCACCGCCTCTGAAAGCCCATAAATAGAGGCTCTACAGACCACTGGGCCAAGAATTTGGTTTTTGCCGTTGTTTGCAGTTCTTGCGGTTGATTTGTCCTGTTTGTCCTGCAAATCACCCCGCTCCTTCATCGCATCAGAGATAGCTTCTTCTGCGGTAAAAATACCCCCTCTGAAAAGTTGCTCCCAATCGGGAGCACCAGGGTCTTTTTTTTCGTTCAAGGTGCGCGGGATGAACACACCCCAAACACCCGAAAACGACATCCAAAACGCAGACACGCAGCACCCCGTCGACCACATCGAACCCCTCCCGGAGGGAGGGGACGATAGCATCGAGAGGATCTGTGAAGTCCTAGGCAGAACCTTCGAGTGGGTCGCCGAGGCGGACGAGCCTTCCGAGAAAGGCCTCCGTGCCGCCGTGGTGCTCTACTGCGTCCGTTCTGACCTCATTGGCAGGGAAAGCCTCGAAGACCTCGCCTTCTCGCTCCATTACACCGAGAGCGAGGTTGAGGAGCTCGTCATGAACTTCTGCCACGCGATCAACTGGCGGTAGCCGGATTCCGTCGCATTGCACTCGACCACCATGGTTCACCCGGCTCCCGAGCAGTTCTATCCCCTGATCCTGGAGGATTACTTCTTCAGTCTGGTGGACCGTGGGGTTCCCGCCGGAGAGACACCTCTCTTCACCGGCAACCTCAATGACCCTGAGGGAGAAGACCTCACGTCTGCTGTGGGGCGCCGGTTCGGTCTCTCCGAGCAAGAAGCCAACCTCCATATAGCCCACGCCCGAGAGGAGGTGGCCCTGTGAGCAAGGACATCTACGAAATCATCACAACGCGGTTCATCGACCAGCTCAAACGCGGGACCGTCCCTTGGCAGAAGCCATGGATGGGAGTCCAGAATATCGTCTCCAAGAAACCCTACCGTGGGATCAATGCCCTCATCCTGGGAGGCAGTGACTTTCAGTCCCCCTACTGGCTGACCTTCAAGCAGGCCCACGACCTTGGAGGAAAGGTCAAGAAAGGTGAGAAAGCCACCCCGGTCATCTACTACAAGCTCTTCGATAAGCGAGATGACCATGGGAACCTGGTCCTCGGAAGCAATGGTCGCCCCACCCGGATACCCTTCATCCGCTGGAGCAATGCCTTCAACTTCGACCAGACCGAGGGGATAACCCCACCTGCCCAGACCGAGAGCGTCGGGCAGAACCCCCTCCATCCGCTCGAAAAGGCAGCCAAGATAGTCGAGGAAGCCAAGATCTGCCCGATCTACCACACGGGATTTGCGGCGGCCTATTCACCCGGAGAGGACGTCATCCGGATGCCGGCCCAGAAAACCTTCCGGAGCCCCGAGGCCTACTACCAGACGCTCTTCCATGAAATGACCCATTCGACGGGTCATGCCTCCCGGCTCGACCGGGAGGGAGTCACCCAGCCGATTAAGTTCGGTTCAGAACGATACTCCAAGGAGGAGCTGATCGCCGAACTCGGGGCCGCGTTCCTATCCAACGAGGCTGGGATTCTGAACCAGGTCCAGTTCGACAACTCTGCCGCCTACCTCGGCTCATGGATCGAGAAGTTCCAGAACGATCCGAAGATGATCTTCACAGCTTCTTCACAGGCCCAGAGGAGCACCGATTTCATCCTCGGAGTGGAACAAAAGGAGTCCCTTGGGGAATCCCAGTCTCCGGCAGGTCTTGCCACTCCCACCGAGGAGCCAGCCCTAGCCCAAAAGATCCCCGGCCAGACGACCCAGACAAGGGGGATCCATCTATGACCTCTGGACCCGTGCATCCACACTCAGGGGACGCTCATTGGCCGGAGTCAGCCGCGGCGCTTTCGGCACTGGGTTTCGCCAGGGCTTTCACCCGGTGCCTGCCTCCTCCGTCCAATCAGCTCACCAGGCACAAAGACCAGCTTTCATCCCGCCCATTACCGGGAGTCTCCAGCTGCGCTTTCGACATCCCGGCAATCGGCTCCTTATCCCGTGCCAATCCATTCGATTTGGCACCTCGGAGAACCCGGAATCTGACCCGCTCATTGGGCACATTTCCCGGTTCAAGTGTAACAGAGCAAAGTGATTTTCCCGGGAAAAATCACAGCTCCGCCTTTGCTGCGCAAAGAACTGTTTCCTGCGCGTGTCGGGCACGCTTCGGAATCCACCTGTCAATTCACCAAAACTAACCATGCCTGCCATTACCGTTCCCGGCTCACGCCGTATCGAAATGACCCTCACTCCCGATGGGATCAGGAGGATCAAAGCACTCCAGAAAATGCTCGGGTTCTCGAAACGAACCGAGGTCATCGAGGCCCTGCTTTTCAAAGCCGCCGTGGAGCAAAAGATCGATCCGGATTTGAGCGCCAGGCTTGAGCAAAAGATCGATTACATCATCGAAAGGCTCGATCTGGTCACATGAAGGACGGGATGATTTTTCCGTTCAAAACGACGTGGAGATCGCGTCTTGATCTGGAATATCTCGACGAGACCTCGGGGCGCAAAATCGAGTCAAGAAAGGGGCAATCCCAGTCGGAAGATGAGGCGGATCACGCTGCCGTGGGAAAAAAGCTCAAGCAGTTCACCGACTACGCTTCGAAGGAGACATTGGGGCAGGTTCATGCCGGAGGCTTTCTCCATCACAAGATCATTTTGAATCCGGATGGGAGTCAGACTTCCCCGTTCGCAATGAGCAATGAACTGAGGAAGAAACGTATCTGCGAGGCCTGGATGGACCACTTGCAGAAGTTCAAAAGCTCTGCATCCAACCCCGTCATTCAGCACCGGTTAATCTTCACGATGTCGACGGCTTTTCACGACAAACTGGTGGATGCAGGAATCAATCCCGACATCGTTTTGAGGAGTTCCCTGAAGACGGTTCTAAACCGCTTCCAGCAGCGGTTTCATCCCAAGGATGCCATCGGCTACGCCTACGGACTCCATCACGATACGGACAACCTTCACGCCCACATTGCCATTTGTCCCCGCACCGCCAATGGGGCCTATGTAGGGGTCAGCATGTCACGCTCCAGAGAGTCGGGTAACAAGAACCAGATGACCTTTCTGATGCGCACTTTTGAGCGGGAAAACCGTCGCTGGGACAAGCTCCTCGCTGATCCCGAAAAACTCAAAGAGACCCTCGGAAGACGTCTCAATGCCGACAAGATCTCAAGCCATCCAAAGATCACTCCAAATCAGATGGAGGCGCTCCATCACGATCAATCCCTTTACGCAACGCGCCTGCGTCATACCTACCAAAGCATTCAGGAGCTAGAAGCCGCTCTGCACAAAAAGCGGCAGGCTCATAGCACGGTTCGGATCCTCCGTCGTCTGCCTCGGCTTCTCGGCAGGAGGAAACCCATGCCGATTCGGACCATTGAGAAGATTACGGGAGCCGTGGACAAATACTCCATCCGCGAGATGCGATCCCTCCTCTACCGGATGAAGCAAACGTACCGCGAGGACCATCAGATCTACTGCCAGCACTTCGGATTCCCGAC
>CAIPWR010000008.1 GCA_903868795.1 uncultured Spartobacteria bacterium
CACCTGTTCTTGAGAAATCGAGGTAATCGTCATCATTCCATGCAGGGAAAGATTCGCTGAGGCGTTTCTCTGCCTGACCAATGCATTTCTTCAATTCGGCAATCTGCTTGGGAGCAGTCCAGTAGGCGCGGTCGCTGATCGACTTGCTAAGGCCGATGCCGTTAGGCTTTTCGCTCAGGTATCCTACAATCTGATTGATCCGTTGCTGATCGAGTTCTCCCAACAAATGAGGTGCCTGGTTGATAGACATCTGTCCTATCGTTTCTGAAACTGCAAGCAAAGAGGTCGCGGCAAGACAGCAATAGATTAGCAGGGTCTTCATACACATATCGGACTCGACAGATCAGGAATGAGCGGACTCTGGCTCAATGCCGAGTTTGTGCTGCATTTCCTCCAGTGAAACACCTTTGGTTTCAGGAACAAAGAGATTTACCCAGATAAGCTGGAGCACCATCATTCCGCAGAAAAAGGAGAAGACGATGCCTGGGGCAAAGGCCGTCACCATCATCGGAAAGAAGGTGGTGAGAAGTGCCGCAAAAATCCAGTGAGTGAAGCAACCCAGTGTTTGTCCTTGGGCGCGATGGCGGTTGGGGAAAATCTCCGAGATGAAGACCCAGATCACCGCGCCCTGGCCGACAGCATGAGAGGCGATGAAAGCAAAGATGCAAACCGGCACAATGCCGTAGTGATGAGTGAAGAAGGCCCAAGCTGTCATACCCAGCGAAAGAATGTAACCAAATGATCCTATATAGAGGAGTGTTCGGCGGCCTAGTCGGTCGATGAGTGAGAGACCGACAAAAGTAAAGAGCAGGTTGGCAACACCAATACCGATGGATTGAAGGAGGGCGGCCTTTGCCCCAAGCCCTGTCATTTCAAAAATTCGTGGGGCGAAGTAAAGAACGGCATTGATTCCAGAGAGCTGGTTGAAGAATGCGATCAGAATCGCAAGGCAAATGGGGACACGCAACCGCCAGCTCCAAAAATGGGAAGCGACTTTCGTTTCTGCCTGGGCTGCTGATTGAATCTCATCTGCATACGCCTTCTGATCGCTTGCAGTCATTTCGGGCTCGATGAGTTTGAGAACATTCAAGCCCGCCGCAAGATCCCCTTTCTTACCAATGAGCCAGCGAGGACTCTCGGGGAGACCAAAGCACATGACGGCATAGATAAGTGAAGGAATGGCGGCAATACCAAGCATCCAGCGCCAGTCATTTGCAATTCCCATGGCACTAATCGCAGCATTAGAGGCGTAGGCGATGATGATACCGAAGACGATATTGAACTGGAACATGCCGGTCAGTCGTCCCCGAAATGCAGCTGGTGCGATTTCTGAAATATAGAGCGGTGCCACAATCGTGGAAATTCCGATACCGAGTCCACCGATGAAACGAGCGGCAATGAAAAGCTCCACTCCGTTGGCAAAAGCACTCCCAACCGCTGCAAAGATGTAAAGAAATCCAATGAAGATGAGAGTCGGTTTGCGT
Organism: uncultured Spartobacteria bacterium; assembly: GCA_903868795.1. Classification (GTDB taxonomy): domain Bacteria; phylum Verrucomicrobiota; class Verrucomicrobiia; order Chthoniobacterales; family UBA6821; genus UBA6821. Next base: position 1,485 of record CAIPWR010000008.1, read on the forward strand.
CCAAATTTGTCAGTAGGCCATCCCCCGAAGAGTGCGCCGAGCACTGTGCCATAGAGGGCCGACCCCATCGCCAATCCATGCATTGCAGGTGTCAATCCCCAGATGTGCTGAATCGTTTTCTCCGCGCCGGAAATCACTACGGTGTCAAAGCCGAAGAGAAATCCGGCTAGTGCCGAGGTGATAGCCCAGAAGAGGATGCGGCCATTCATGCGGCCATCGGAGCGAGATGTGCCTTTTGGTTCTGAAGGGGAGGGGATGTTCATGGGGGGGAACCGTTGATTGCGTTGGTGTTAGGGGGCTGTTGATTTGGTTGAAGTATTTAGAGAATCGTGAGCCGGAGCAACTGACGATCCAACAAACGAATCGGAGCAACCGTAGAAAATGTGCCACTGGTTTATTAAAGCACACAAGCCGCCCAATAAAGGTGGTACTTCATTTGTAGAAAAGGATGATGTCATCTTTGATGAGTACTGGATTGGGGAGAGAGTTTTGGAGTTGTCTTTGACTCAGGAATACTCATTTCCAGCGTCCCGATATTCCAGCCTTCGATGCCGATGAGTGGTGATTCCGTAAGAGAAGCTGGACATTCAATCGTGATCTCTTTTTTCTCTCCCGGAGGGATGGAGAAGTAGTTGTCACTAGTGAAACAAGGTCGTACGAGCACTTTTGTCTTGGGATCAAGTACCTTCACTCGGAGGAAGAAGGCGAGCTGCTTACTGCTATTATCCAGAGTCACAGTGACGAATCGCTTGCCCTTTTTCATCTCGGAGCTGGTCGTAACCTTGATCTGCGTCGTCGGCATTTTATTGAGTGCCGAAAAATCGCCCTGTGCGCCGTAGAGCATTCCTGCCTTGGATCGCCAGTAGATCGTATCATCGATAACCTTGTTCTTTTCACCCAGCAACTGGAGATGAATAAAATGAACATCATCAAGTTGG
>CAIPWR010000009.1 GCA_903868795.1 uncultured Spartobacteria bacterium
AGAACCTTTACAATGAAATATTGAGATAAGACATTGCAGTGCTGGAGTGGCTGCTTGCATTTGCGAGCGGTTAGTTTCAGCAACAAAGCATGGGTGAATGAGCATCTTAATGCATGCTATTCGATTTCACAAAAATCGAGAGTATGTTCTGTTCAATTTCTGCATGTTATCTGTGGTCTCATTCTGGTTGCCGTCGGGTAATCGGGGTGGGGAGGCGGGTTTCGTGTGGAGAGAGAAAGTATTGTTTAAAGCTACACAGGGCTTCTGGGGAATGCCTAGGGGCGGAGTGCCGATGAAGGACGTGCCAAGCGGCGATACGCGGTAGGGAGTGGCAAGCACGCTTTGATCTACCGATTTCCGAATGGGGTAACCCGGCTGGTGTAATGACCAGTCACTGCTTCGGCAGAGGGCACGAGGGGAACTGAAACATCTAAGTACCCTCAGGAAGAGAAAACAGACGTGATTGCCCTAGTAGCGGCGAGCGAACGGGCACCAGCCTAAACCGTTGTCTTCGGGCAGCGGGGTTGTGGGATCAACTGGCCTTTCTTATAGACCGATTGTCAGGTTATGAGGAATGGAGAGCAGGGTTTACTCTGTTGTCTGTTCTTTGTAGTCTGCTCGATTGCAATCATTGGAGAGGCGCCGAGTGGGATTGTAAGAGTTTATTGGAAGCTGCCTGGAACGGCGCACCGTAGGGGGTGAGAGTCCCGTACGATTAGCTCTTATGGCCTATGTTGACACCCGAGTACTGCGGGACACGAGGAACCTTGCAGGAATCCGGGGGGACCACCCCCCAAGGCTAAATACACGCCGCCACCGATAGTGAACCAGTACCGTGAGGGAAAGGTGAAAAGCACCCCGGGAGGGGAGTGAAACAGAACCTGAAACCAGATAGCCCGCAAACAGTCAGAGCCCTTCTAGTAGGGGTGATGGCGTGCCTTTTGCATAATGACCCGACGAGTTGTTGGTGGTAGCTGCCTAAGTGTTTCCGACACGGAGGCTGAGCGAAAGCGAGTCCGAATAGGGCGTTTTTGTTGCCATCAGCAGACCCGAAACTGCGTGATCTACCCATGGCCAGGGGGAAGCGGGTGTAAGAGCCTGTGGACGCCCGGACCGGTGTATGTTGAAGAATGCTCGGATGAGCTGTGGGTAGTCTGGTGAAATGCCAATCGAACGCAGAGATAGCTGGTTCTCCCCGAAATGCATTGAGGTGCAGCGTGATCTGTTTCGTGCCGGAGGTAGAGCACTGAATGGCTAATGGGCCTTCCCAGGTTACTGAGGTCAATCAAACTCCGAATGCCGGTACGTCAGAGGATTGCAGTGAGACAGCGGGGGATAAGCTTCGTTGTCGAGAGGGGAACAGCCCAGACCTTCCGCTAAGGTCCCTAAAGGCAAGCTCAGTGTGAAAGGATGTGAGGGTGCGCAAACAACCAGGATGTTGGCTTAGAAGCAGCCACCATTTAAAGAGTGCGTAACAGCTTACTGGTCGATGTGTCCTTGCGCCGATAATGGATGGGGGCTCAAGCTTGCTACCGAAGCGAAGGAGTGTCTTTTGACACTGGTAGGGGAGCGTTGTGTACACCGGTGAAGCGGATCGCGGAAGCGGTCGTGGAGGGTGCACAAGTGAGGATGTCGGGATAAGTAGCGCGAAGACGGGTGAGAATCCCGTCCGCCGGAAGCCCAAGGTTTCTTAAGGCAGGCTCGTCCTCTTGAGTTTAGTCGGTCCTAAGGCGAGGCCGCATGGCGTAGTCGATGGCTGTCAGGTAGATATTCCTGAACCGGGTGCAGGTGTTGAGTACAGGGGGACACTTATCCAGGGTCTGTCGCGGTGTTGGTTTACCGCGTTCTCGCAAGAGACGAGTGGATCCTTCGGGTGAAGCGAAGCAGGCGACGGATGGGTCGCGAAAAGCTTCTGTAGGAGTCTGCATTCGACCGTACCGCAAACCGACACAGGTGGGCGCGTAGAGGATACGAAGGCGTTCGAGATAACTCTCGCTAAGGAACTAGGCAAAATGGCCCCGTAACTTCGGGAGAAGGGGCGCTCCTCGCAAGGGGAGCCGCAGCAAAGCGGACCGAGCGACTGTTTACCAAAAACACAGGTCTCTGCCAAGCCGAAAGGCGATGTATAGGGGCTGACGCCTGCCCAATGCCAGAAGGTTAACAGGAGGGGTGAACCGAAAGGGGCAGCCTCGAATCGAAGCCCTGGTGAATGGCGGCCGTAACTATAACGGTCCTAAGGTAGCGAAATTCCTTGTCGGGTAAGTTCCGACCCGCACGAATGGCGTAACGACTTGGTCGCTGTCTCAGCGAGAGACTCGGTGAAATTGTAGCATGCGTGAAGATGCGCATTCCCCGCCGCAGGACGGAAAGACCCCATGGAGCTTTACTGCACCCTGTCATTGCGTATCGGCTATGCCTGTAGAGCGTAGGTGGGAGCTTCGGCGTCAATGGAACACCACCCTGTCGTAGCGGATATGCTAACTCGCGGAGTTATCCTCCTCGAGGACCGTGGCAGGCGGGCAGTTTGACTGGGGCGGTCGCCTCCCAAAAGGTAACGGAGGCGCCCAAAGGTTGCCTCAGCCTGGTTGGAAATCAGGCAGTGCGTGCAAGGGCAGAAGGCAGCTTGACTGTGAGGCCGACGGGCCGAGCAGGGACGAAAGTCGGGCCTAGTGATCCTCTGGCTTCGCGTGGGCGTGCCAGGGCTCATCGGATAAAAGCTACCCTGGGGATAACAGGCTTATCTTGCCCAAGCGCTCACAGCGACGGCAAGGTTTGGCACCTCGATGTCGGCTCGTCGCATCCTGGGGCTGTATTAGGTCCCAAGGGTTGGGCTGTTCGCCCATTAAAGCGGTACGCGAGCTGGGTTCAGAACGTCGTGAGACAGTTCGGTCCCTATCCGCGGCGGGCGCAGGGATTTTGAGGGGGGCTGACCCTAGTACGAGAGGACCGGGTTGGACAGACCTCTGGTGTACCAGTTGTGCCGCCAGGCGCAGATGCTGGGTAGCTATGTCTGGAAGCGATAAGCGCTGAAAGCATATAAGCGCGAAGCGCGCCCCAAGATGAGAATCCCCACACCATAAGGTGGTAAGGTCCCCGGCAGACTACCGGGTTGATAGGCGGGAGGTGTAAGCGTGGTGACATGTTGAGCTGACCCGTACTAAGTGACCGAGGGCTTTAATATACAACTCCTCTCTCGACACGGGTCTCGTCTCTCCTCCCGGATTACCGGGCAGAAGAGAAGAGAACCAGGTGGGATGAAGAGAAATGGGACAGAGATATCTGTCACTCATGCAACTGCGTTCTTAATCTCAATATTTCATGTAAAGCCAAAACTTTTGATGCAGGAATGCATCAGTCAAGTTTCTGGTGGTCATAGCAGTGGTGGCCCACCCGTTCCCATCCCGAACACGGTAGTGAAACCCACTTACGCCGACAATACTCGAGGGGCAACCCTCCGGGAAGATAGGTAGCCGCCAGAATAACCTTAAAC
>CAIPWR010000010.1 GCA_903868795.1 uncultured Spartobacteria bacterium
CTTGGCGATGTGCCATGCAATGCTGCGTTTGTTGGCGACGCCAAAAACGACGCCGACTTTACCTGTTAGGGGTCCATTACTCATCCCACTAGGAAGCCTCTTTCATCCCCCTCCTGTCACGCAAAAAGCAGGGGCCAACAATACGGAAATGGAGAATTAAAATATGGAAATCAGGAACCAAGCCTGTGGGAACAGGTGCGGAAGACTACGATGTAATCGTAGCCCGTAGGGCGGCACTGCTTGCCGGGAGGCAAGTGCCGTCAAAAGGGAATAGGGATGAATATGGACTCAGGAAATCAGGAAAAGAACCAAAGAATCCAAGCGTAGGAGGTTCTTAATTAAGTAATCCCGATTCAGTCTGAATTATGCATTTCATCAGATCCTTCCTGTCTTCCTGAGTTCCATATTAATTCATTCGGCATCTGCCATTGAAAATGATCATCCCCTCGTCAGGGTGAAGGCATCCAACTTCTAATGCATTTTTTGGGTTAAAGACTTTCCGTCTTATGGATTCTGTTTACCCCCTCGGGTGGAACTTCCGATGGATTGACTTGAGCTGACCTCGATCGACCTGGGTGTAGATCTGGGTGGTGGCGATGGAGGCGTGTCCGAGCATCTCCTGGATGATGCGAAGATCGGCACCGCCGGCCAGCAGGTGCGTGGCAAAGGAGTGGCGTAGTTGGTGAGGATGAACAGCCTCCTCAATGTCGGAGATCTTTGCATAATGGCGTACCAATTGCCAAATGCGTGCCGGAGTAAGTGCATGTCCCCTTACCGAGAGAAAGATCTCCCCTCCGGACTTGGGGGAGACGAGTTTGGGGCGAGCGTTGGTCAGGTAGAATTTCAGAGCCTCCAGTGCCTTACGGCCGACTGGGATCAGGCGTGTCTTGTTTCCCTTTCCTGTGACCCGGATAACGCCCCCCTCCTCATCGAGATTCTCAAGACGGACGCTGCAGGCCTCTGCGATGCGGAGACCACAGGCGTAAAGAAGTTCCAGCAGTGCTCGGTCTCGGATTTCGAGAGGAGAGTCTCCAGCAGGTGACGCAACCAGTTTCGCCATGTCGGGTTGGGAGAGGGGTTGAGGGAGCGTCTGAGGCAGTCGGGGTAATGGTAGCTTCTCGGCTGGATCTGCCGGCACCCGTGCTCTCGCCGTGAGAAATCGGAAAAAGATCCTCAGCGCCACCGCCTCCAGCTTGATTGATGTCGCGGTGAGTCCCCGCTTCTTTTCCGAAATTAGGAACTCTGAGAGGAGTGGCGGAGTCACTTTGGTGACCGAGTCGACTTCACGACCGAGGGCCCACCCGGCAAAGCGCTCCAGCGAAGCACGCGTTGAGAGCTGGTAATTGGTCGAGAGCCCCCTCTCGGTTGCCAAATAAAGCAGGAAAGAATCGATATCTCCCTGCATCTCTGGACTTAGGAAATCGGATTCGGCGCTGTCAGCCGGGTGAGGGCCTCGCGGTACTTCTCTGCGGTCTTTGCTGCAATCTCTGCGGGAAGCTCGGGAGCAGGGGGCTGCTTATCCCAGCCGCAGTTCTCGAGCCAGTCGCGGACGAACTGCTTGTCAAAGCTCGGGGGGCTACCGCCCGCCTGATACTGATCTGCGGGCCAGAAGCGTGAGGAGTCGGGTGTCATGCACTCATCGATCAGGATGATCTCTCCGTCGTGGATGCCGAACTCGAACTTCGTGTCGGCAATAATGATGCCGCGGGAGGCTGCGTAGGCGCGACCATGACGGTAGAGATCGAGGCTCATCTGCTTCACCCGGAGGGCGACTTCATCACCCAGCAGGGCGCGGCATTGGGACCAAGTAATCGGCTCATCGTGTCCCTCCTCGGCCTTGGTGCTTGGAGTGAAGAGATCCTCGGGAAGTCGGTCGGATTGTTGCAGGCCTGGGGGCATGGCATAACCACCGACGGTTCCCTCCTGCTGATACTCCTTCCAACCGGAGCCCGCAACATAGCCCCGGACGACGCACTCCACGGGGAGCGGCTTCGCCTTCTTCGCGATCATCGAGCGACCGCGTAGGATCTCGGCATAGGGCTTAAGTTCCGTCGGGAAAGCCGAGACCTCCGTCTCGATCATGTGGTTGGGGATGAAGTCGAGACGATGGAACCAGAAGGTCGAGAGTTTGTTCAGCACCTCTCCCTTGCCCGGAATGCCGTTCGGCAGAATGCAGTCGAAGGCCGAGATACGATCCGTCGCCACCAGCAGGAGGTTCTCGCCAAGGTCGAAGACCTCGCGGACTTTGCCGCTACGGAGTTTTGTGATGCCGGGAAGTTCGCAGGTAAGAAGATCCATGGGGAAAAGGATGAATGATGAATACTGAATGATGAACTCAAAAAGGCGAAGCGTGATGTGATCAGGGTTAAAAGAGTTAAAAAGTTAGAAGGTTAAAAAGTTACAAAATGGCATCCCGAATCCCACTCAGTGTCATGCGAGCGATAACTTCACCCTTCGGCTCATCCTAGCTCTCGACGATCGACTTCCCCCAGCGCCTCTCCCCCTCTAACGCTTTAACGCGCTTAACGTCTCAACATTTCTAACCCTCGAATTACTCGCATACTCTCCCCCTTCCCCTCTTCACCTCGGAGCGGTGACGCTTTCCCTCAACCAGCTTTCTCTTTTCGGAGCGGGATCTGGGGGCGAGTCTCCGTCGTGCCTTGGCCGCCGCTGCGCGGGCACTTTGTCGTCGCGCGGCCCGCTGTTCCTCGATCTTTGCTGCGAGGCGCTCGCGGGCGATCCCCCGGTTCATGCTCTGGCTTCGCGAGTCACTAACGGTCACGGAGAGGCCTGTGGGAACATGGGTCAGGGTGACGGCGGTCGAGACCTTGTTCACATGCTGACCACCCGGGCCCGAGGAGCGGGC
>CAIPWR010000011.1 GCA_903868795.1 uncultured Spartobacteria bacterium
CACTGCCGATCCCATCGAGTGAAAACCAACGGAAGCCGAAGGTGCGCGAGGTCGCATCCGTGTTCCTATCCCCGGTGTTAAGGATCACGGTCATCCTGTAGAGGTCAGGGGTCTCAATGCTCCAAAGCTTGGCATCTGGAACAGAAACCGGGCAGATGATCGTCGACTCACCGGGTGCAAACTCAAGCCCTGGGAGATCTTTGCTGAAGACCTTCTTGCCGGTGGGTTTCTCAAAGACTGTGACAGTTACAGTCCCTGCCAATTTCTGGGAGGAGGTGTTGTTTACCGTCGCGATGGCATTGATGGCGGTCTTGGACGGGGTGTTCTGGATGTAAAGGTCGTCAAAATAGACAGGATCCGTGATGGCAAGATGCACACCGCCAGTCACACCGCTAAAACCGTGACTGATGGGAATTAGGTATTTGCCCCACTTCATGGGATCGACATCCTTCCAATCAAAGTTTCCACCGGGATTGGTGACGCGAACCGCAAGTTGCACCTTCTCTCCCGGTTTCACCACCTTGGAGATGTCGGCCTCGAACGGTGTGTTCCCCACGATGTCATAGGCAACAAGCTTTCTATTCACATAGACCTCGGCCCTCATTCGCACCGAATCGAATTGAAGTCGAAGCACCTTCCCCGAGGCATCGGAGGGAATTTCGAATTCACGAATCCACCAGGTGACTCCCTTGACCATGCTTCCGGGGCCCAGACCTTTCCCAAAATATTCCTCCACAGTGCCCGGAACCGATACCGACATGGCCTCCTTACTTTTCAGCGAGTCCCACCCTCCTGTGGGTGCATTCGTCGAGACCTTGCTGAGATCGACTGGAGGCAGGAAGAGTTCATCGTTTTCCCAAGCTGCGTCTTTGTCCTGCCAGAGGTACCAACCCTGTCCGGAAAGATCGATCACCTGACGGCCTGAAGTTTTGGGATGGCACCCAGGAAGGAAAACCAAGACCCCTCCCAAGATGAGGAGAAGAAGGTTGCGATTGCTCATGAGTAAGGGCTTTATCAATTTACTTATTCGAACCCGAACCAAGGGGTGTCAACTTGACGGAAATCGTCGGCGCTGAATTGGTTGGAGTTCCCGTGATCACAACAGGTGCGATCGGGGCTAACTGAGAGCCCATCAACTCCTCCAATTTGGGACGGACTGCTTCGATCCAGATGCGATAGCCTTGATCATTCGGATGGAGAAGATCGGGCATGATCTCTTTTGAAAGATTTCCCTGCGGGTCGAGGAACTTCGGTCCGATATCCATGAAGAAGACATTCTTCCCATCAGCCAGCGGGTGAAGAAGCTTGTTCACCTCCTGAACCCTGACTCGAATGGCATCCTGTGGGGTTGCTGCGCGAGGGAAGACCGCAAGCAGAAGGATCTTGGCCTGCGGCTGCTTAGCTCGGATCGTTTCCAGAATCTTTTTGATCCCTGCAACCACCCACTCCGGTTTCTCGTCACCATAACGACCGAGGTTGTTCGTCCCAATCATCAGCATCACGACCTTCGGGTGGATCCCGTCGAGTTCACCGTTCAGCAGACGCCAAAGAACCTCCTCGGTGGTCTCACCGCTGACCCCGAGATCAAGCGGTTTCCAAGGAGCGAAACGGGCGTAGGAGTCGGCTCCTTTTTTGGGCCACCCGTCGGTGATCGAGTCTCCAATGAGGACGAAGTCGAAGTCTCCATGCGCCGCCTTGATCTGGCGCATGAAATCGTTGTGACGGCTTTTTTCTGAGGGCGTGACGGCGCTCTCGGGAGTCCTGACCAAAGGGGATGCGTGGGAAACCGGGGCTACAAGGAGAATAAGAAAAGCGGTGATTGCGAGTGATCGGATTGTCATGGTGAAGAGGGGGGAATAAATCTGGGATAAAAGGACATAAGAGAAATAGGAAGAGAGCTCCAAGAAAACAACCCGTCAATCCAACAGAACCCTTAACCCAAAAAGATTCTGGCCGCCACCAGATAACAGGTGACGGTGAAGAGATCGGCCGCAGCAAGGGTGATCGGACCCGCGGCAATCTTGGGATCCCATTGTACGATTCGGAGCAGTACAGGAACGAGCACACCAAGCAGACCCGATACAAGAATGGAAAGAACGATGCTCCCACCGATCGAGATCGCCGCCATGGAATCGTGCCAGCAATATCCCACCATCACCGCAACGGCGACCCCAGCAAGAAGCCCGAGCAGGAGGGCCGTAACTCCCTCGCGGTGGAGTTTTGCACGAAGCCATTTCCATCGCACCCGGGAATGAGGGAGTGATTGGACAGTCAGAGCCAGCGACTGGGCCGCAACCGCTTCACCCAGACCTAGGACTAGAGCCATAAAAACAGCCAAAACAACTCGTTGCTGGAGCGTAGAGGCAAAAGCACCTGCTAGCACCGCACAGAGAACCCCGCCGGAGACGGTGGCTGCCAACCATGGGAAGCGAATCCTGAAGGCCTTCCATGGAGAGGCATGGAGCACTTCCTGCACATGGATACCGATCGACTGAAAGAGCTGATCGTTATTGGTTCCCGTACTCAGCTCCATCACCTCATCCGTAAAGAGCCCGACATCAATGATGCCGCGGAGCCTCTTGTTTTCATCCACGACGGGGATCGCCAGGAACTTATGCAGGATGAAGCACTCGCAGGCCTCCATCAGGGTCGCATGCTCCGGAAGCGAGAGTACCCGCTTCATCATCACCTCCGAAATCAATCTTCCTAAAGGCTCGGTCAGCAGCTTACGAGCGGGCACCACTCCCGAGAGTCGCCCCTCTGCATCGACGACGTAGAAGTAAAAAATCCTCTCCGCCAATCCCGTTATCCGAATGGCATCAAGAGCCTCCCCGACTGTCTGATCGACCCTCAGGGGCGGAGGCCCCGGTGTGATGAACTCGGAAAGAGGGCGACCCAGATGTTCGGCAGGGGCTTTCCCTGCGGACGATAAGGCGGAGGGCATTGCCCGAAAATTTCGAATTTACTCTCGGAGAGAGATCCTATCCCTTGGACTTCCGGGTCTTGGCAGGGGCAGGTGGCGTAGCACCGGATGGTCCTGCAACCTTGAATAAAAGCTTATCACCCTCGCGAGTTACCTCAACCAGATCACCAGCCTTGAAGGAACCTCGAAGGATCTCCTCGGCCATTGGATCCTCAAGATAACGCTCCACAGCACGGCGCATCGGACGCGCTCCGTAGGTGGGATCGTACCCCTTCTCGATCAGGAACTCGTGTGATGCAGCATCCAGGGTCAGAATGATTTCCTTATCCTTGATGCGGGCGGCCACCTTGGCCACTTCGAGATCGACGATGCGGGTAAGCATCTCCTTGGAGAGAGTGTGGAAGACAATGATGTCATCGAGACGATTGAGGAACTCGGGTTTGAAGACCTTCTTGGTCTCCTCCAGAATCTTACCCTGCATCGTGTCGTAGCCTTCGTCGTGCTTGGGAGCGCCGAAGCCGAGCGTTGTCTGCTTCTTGATCAACTCAGCGCCCACATTCGAGGTCAGGATAATGATGGTGTTCCGGAAGTCGATCTTGCGCCCGAGGCTATCGGTGACCGTTCCCTCCTCCAGGATCTGGAGCAGAAGATGCATGACATCAGGATGGGCCTTTTCCACCTCATCAAAGAGGACGACCGAATAGGGACGGCGGCGAACCGCTTCCGAAAGCTGACCTCCCTCCTCGTGACCGACATAGCCCGGAGGTGATCCGATGAGACGCGAGGAGGTGAATTTCTCCATGTACTCGGACATATCGATCTGGATGAGAGCGTCGGGATCGCCGAACATGAACTCCGCAAGGGAGCGGGCCAGAAAGGTCTTTCCGACTCCGGTCGGACCGAGAAAAATGAAGGATCCGATAGGTCGGCGAGGGTCCTTGAGATCGGCACGGGAACGTCGGAGAGCTTTGCTGATTGCGGTGACTGCCTCATCCTGACCGATGACACGCTTCTTGAGGTCATCCTCCATGGCAAGGAGCTTGGCAGTCTCTTTCTGCTCCATTCGGTTGAGCGGAACACCAGTCCACTTGGAGAGGACATGCATGATCTCCTCTTCACCGACGACGACCTCGCGTTCGTCACGCTCCTTGCGCCAGGTGGCCAGAGCTGTCTCAAGATCCTCTTTGGCCTTCTTCTCGGTATCGCGAAGGGATGCGGCTTTCTCGAAATCCTGGGCCTTGATCGCGGCCTCTTTTTCTCCACGGATACGATCGATGTCTGCCTCAAGATCCTTGGTGGAGGGAGGACGGGTCATTGCACCAATCCTCGCCCGCGATCCGGCCTCATCCATGAGATCGATCGCCTTGTCCGGCAGGAAGCGCCCGGTAAGGTAGCGATCGGAAAGTTTCGCGGCTGCCTCGAGAGCAGCATCGGTGATGACGGCCTTATGGTGAGCCTCGTACTTGGGGCGGAGTCCCTTAAGAATCAGGACCGTATCCTCGACGGAAGGAGCCTCGACTTTAACAGACTGGAAGCGACGCTCGAGAGCGGAGTCCTTCTCGATGTACTTGCGGTATTCGTTAAGAGTGGTCGCTCCGATGCACTGGAGCTCGCCGCGACTGAGCGCGGGCTTGATGATATTGGAAGCATCCATGGCTCCCTCCGCGGAGCCTGCTCCAACGATCGTATGCATCTCGTCAATGAAGAGGATGATGTTCTTGTTCTTGCGGATCTCGTCCATCACCGCCTTGATGCGTTCCTCAAACTGCCCACGGTATTTCGTGCCGGCCACCATGAGGGCGAGATCCAGTGTGATAACGCGCTTGCCTGAGAGAAGCTCCGGCACATTGCCCGCAACGATTTCTTGGGCGAGCCCCTCGGCAATAGCGGTTTTGCCGACGCCCGCCTCACCGATCAGGACTGGGTTATTCTTGCTCCGGCGGCAGAGGATCTGGATCACGCGCTCGATCTCCTCGGCGCGGCCGATCACAGGGTCAAGCTCTCCCTTGGCGGCGATCTCGGTCAAGTCACGACCAAAGGCTTTCAGTGCGGGAGTCTTGCCTTCCTTTCGGCCGGATCCTCCACCTGCGGTGGCTTCCTCCCCTTCGTGTCCTTCAGGAATCTCACCACCCTCCTCCTCGTCGGCGGGATTAAAATTCGGATCGAGCTCCTTCAGCACTTCGTTGCGGGTACGATCGAGATCGACTTCCAGATTCTTGAGCACTTGGGCGGCGACCCCCTCCCCTTCACGGAGCAAACCGAGCAGGATATGTTCGGTACCGACATAGGAATGCTGGAGAGCCTTCGCCTCTTTGCCTGCCAGAGCCAGTACCTTTTTAACCCGGGGCGTGTAGGGGATGTTACCGGCCATCTTGTTTTCCTGACCGGAGCCAACCTGCTTCTCGACCTCCTGGCGAACCGTCTCCAGATCCAATCCCATTTTCTGGAGCACATTCACGGCCACTCCCTGACCAAGCTTGATGAGACCGAGCAGCAGATGCTCGGTCCCTACGTAGTTGTGGTTGAATCGGTCGGCCTCCTTGCGTGAAAGGGCCAGGACCTGCTGGGCGCGCGGCGTGAAATTGTTCATCATGATTCCTCGCTGGTTTCGGAAGTGCTGCTAGTGCTTGTGGTGGAGGAGCCATTCGTCGGGATCTTCCCGATTTCCGGTTCCGGCATCTGCTTTAGCTTCGTACGAATCAGGGCCGCGCGCAAGGAATCGCGTTCTTCGGCCCCAAGTTTCGTGACTTGAAGGCCTTTTTGGAGATGGGCCGGCTGGGTCTCGATGAAAAGTTCGTCAATATGGAGACGATTGTTTGAGGGGAAAAGACCGAGGTCGACCCCCATTTTGATGAACGAGAGGAGATTCAAAGCCTCCTTCGATGTGATAGAATGGGCGTGGCAGAGGATTCCATAGGCCCTTCCGATCTGGTCAAGCAGGGTCTCGGCACGCTGCTGAAGGAGAATCTGGCGGGCATTCTGCTCGTGTTCGAGGATCTGAAAAATGACCTTGTTGAGACGCCCAATGATCTCCTCCTCGGTCTCCCCGAGGGTTGTCTGGTTGGAGACCTGAAAGAGATTCCCCATCGCCTCCGTCCCCTCGCCGTGAAGTCCACGCACAGCAAGACCGATCTTGTTTACCGAATTGATGATCTTGTTCACATGCTCCGACATGACGAGGCCCGGCAGGTGCATCATCGCGCTGGCCCTCATGCCGGTGCCGACATTCGTCGGGCAGGCAGTGAGATATCCGAGATCGTCATGAAAGGCAAAATCGAGAGCATCCTCCAGTTCGGAATCCGTCTGGTTGATCATCGCGTAGACCTCGTCAAGCTGCAGTCCCGCACGGATCGCCTGCATCCGGAGATGATCCTCTTCGTTGATCATGAAACTAAGGGTCTGGGCCGTGTTCATAACGACTGCACTGCCGGCTCCCTTGGCCGCATGTTCGCGGCTGATCAGGTGACGTTCCACCAGCACCTGCCTCTCAAGCGCGGAGAGATCCTCGAGCTTCTCGGAGAAGGATTCCTCCATCTCGGGAAGATGCTCCACAGCCGAGCGGACTTCATCGAGCACGGCGACACGCTCCGCCTTCTTGGCCCATCCGGGAAAGGGTTTACCCTTGAGATTGCGGGCGAGCCTCACCCTGCTACTCACGACGATCTGGTCATGCGGTCCGGCTCCACTCAACCATTCTCCGGTATTCGCAATAATCCGGGAGAGTTTCACGGCTGCTTGCGGGGTTTCGGAACAACAAGATCCTGGGATGCCTCAGCGGCCAAGCTAGCAGCGATGCGATTCACTTCGGAAGCGCGTTCCTTCAGTGCAATAAGCTCAGCCTCCTCGGCGCGAACCTCCTCCTCCAGCTTACGGATTTTGTCCCGCAGAGCAGCCGCCTCTTCAAAGTGCTCTTCCTCCACCGCCTTTTGAAGGCTCACCTGCAACTCGAGCAACTCCTTGCTGCGGAGGCGTCCGGCACGGAGTTTGGCAGGAACCTTCCCTGTGTGGACGCTGCCCCGGTGCATATTCTTGAGCATTCCCGAGAGTCCCTCGGCAAAGGCATCGTAGCACGCACTGCATCCGAGGCGCCCTGTCTTCTTGAAATCAGCGTGTGAGAACCCGCAGACCGGGCAACGATTCCCGGCGGGGTTCTTGTCGATTTCCTGCGCAGCACCCAGCCCTAGCAGAAGATCGGCCAAAGCAAATCCCGTAGGATCATTGATCCCTTTTTCCTTGGAACAGGACTCGCAGAGATTCACCTTCTGCATCTTCCCATCCACGATCTGAGTTAGGAAGACCGTGGCCTCCTTGGATTTACAGACGTCGCAGAACATGGCCTTAAATCGATTCTAAGATTATCTGCAGGGAAGTATCGTGCAAAGGCGCAGAGGCGCAGAGCTTTGAGGTGAACGTTCTCAGCTTGCTTCCTGAGTTAGCTTGCTTGGCCGTTGCTACGCATCCGTTGCATCTGAGTTCCATATTGAATACTGCCTAATAGATCGGCGCACCTTCGCTCTGTGTCAACTCGTGGAATCGAGCAATCAGACGACGGGTGACCGGGCCAGGCTTGCCATCCCCAATCGGACGCTTGTCCAGTTCTACAGCAGGAATGATCTCCGCTGCGGTACCGGTCAGGAAGCACTCGTCAGCCGTGTAGATATCGTACCGGGTCATCTGCGGTTCCGAGACCTCGAGACCAAGCTCATCAGCGATCTGGATTGCAACGGCGCGAGTGACACCCGCAAGCGCTCCCGAAGAGATGGGAGGCGTGGTGATCAATCCATCGGAGACGATGAAAATATTGTCCCCAGTGCATTCGGCCACAAGCCCCTGCTCATTGAGCATCAATCCCTCGCCGGCTCCGGCATGGGTCGCCTCGATCTTGGCCATGATGTTGTTCAGATAGTTGAGAGACTTCACCATCGGGCTGAGTGCCCCATGGGCAATGCGGCGCGTGGAACAGGTCACGACCTTGAGTCCCTTCTCGTAGCTCTCAGCAGGATAGAGGGTAATCTTTGCGGCAATGATAATGACCGTAGGCTTCGGGCAATGCTCCGGACTCAGGCCTAGATTCCCCTTGCCGCGAGTCACCACGAGGCGGATGTAACCATCCTTGAGCTCATTGCGGCGGATCGTCTCGAGCAGAGCCTCGGTCATGGCAGCACGGTCAAGCGGAATCACCATGAAGATCGCAGCGGCCGACTTGTAGAGACGGTCGATGTGCTCCTCCAGACGGAAGACCTTGCCATTGTAGAAACGGATGCCCTCGAAGACACCGTCCCCATAAAGTAGTCCGTGATCAAACACCGAGACCTTCGCCTCGGACTCAGGGTAAAAAGCGCCGTCGATATAGATCTGCATACTCCTTATTATTATGCGGTCATTTGTCTGAGTTTACAAGAAACGGCTGATAAAGCGCCGGTGGAAGTCGTGAAAACCAATCCGCACATTAACTCAAATAAATGTGGGCATGGCTTGAAGATGGTAAGGCAAATGATTATAGTTCGCTTTTTTGATGAATCAACGGTCCAAAAAAGTAGATGCCACAACGCTGGCAAGTGTTGCGAAAGGCCTGCTTTTTGGAGTTGCTCGTCCTATCACAGGCTTACTCGGCGCTTGTGGGGGCAAGATCCACAATGGATCAGAATCCAAGACGCCAATTCTTTACCGATTGTTCTGCCCGATTGCTCGTGTGATCAACTGGGCAGTACAAGGCGCCATCACCATCAGCCAACCTTCCATGGATTACAATCCCATGGAGTGGAGAAGAAAGCGCCTCGCCAGCCAATGGGCTTCAGAGATCACGGGTATCGAGGAGGTGGCTTTGGATACCCAAGCAAGAGATTATCTCAAGAGACAACAATCCATACCGCCCTCCTCAACTTCGTCCAATGTTGCAACCTTTACTGTTTTGGTGGGCTTCCACACCCATCTCAACTATTTTCAGCAGTGTATTGAATCCATTGTAGCGGCCTCCTCAAAGTCACCCGACACCTTCCTGGAACTCCTGCTGGTTAATGACGATCCGAATATCGTCACATCGTCCCTAGAAGAAATAGTCGCTACAACACAACTTCAAAATCTCATCCGCTCGAACAAGGTAAATCTTGGCATCTGCCGCTCCATTAACGCCACCATTCCTCACGCACGAGGGGAATGGATCCTTCACCTTGACTGTGATGACCGGCTGGATCCAGATGCCATCATAACACTGCGCCGGGTCATTGAGGGGCATCCCGGAATCCGATTTATCAGCTCACGATCGGTCGACATCGATGAACAGGGACGTACGCTTGCTTATCGTCTTCGTGACGAGTCTCCTGTTGACCTGATCCAGAACAATTACGCAAGCCACCTCAAAGCAATCCGCAGGGACTTGCACGAGGATATCGGGGGCTTTGATCCATTGTTTGAGGGATGTCAGGACTTTGAATTTGCCCTGAGAGCCGCCCTCTTCGAACGTCTTTTATTTATACCCGACTATCTTTATCACTACCGCTGGCATAAGAGCAGCCAGACGGTGGGTAACTGTAATCACCAAAACGAAGTCATGCTACGTGTTCGTCAGACCTATCTTCTGGCTATTCAATGGATGCTCCATGGCATTCAGGGGGTCGGGTTAAATATTTCGGGAATTTATGCCGCGGACTGGATAAAAAAAATCCCGGTTCCGGCCGGAAATCCCTCACTACATATTGATCTTGAAGCCTCCTCTCCGTTCTCGCTAAAACTCCATAAACTTATGGTTATCAAAGCTGCATCGCAGGCAATCGGTGCCCTATCCATGGGAAAGTCAGGCGAACTCAATCAAATTACCATCTAGCTGATCACTCTTGTCTGGGGTGCTTCAGTTTTTTAATCCGTGCTTTTATAATAGGTGTAGGATTCGGGGCGGTGGTTGCCTTGACCTCCATTGCCTTCTGTTCGGCAAGGGCTTGTTGCTCCAGTGGGGCATCCAAAGCAATTCCGGTTGCGGCTGAAACCACCTCTACCTCGCAACGTGGGATGAATTCATCGACGATTTGGTTGTCCCTGCATTGGACAACCACTTGGTATTTCCCGAGGGGCAAATCTACTGGCAGGACACATTCAGCTCTGAACCCACATTGCTCGAGTAATGGATCGTGAGTGGCTTTCAGCAAATCGGGGCGTTTTTCCTGCGTCACTTTAAGATCCACCAAGGGCTTTCCTCCATTTCGTGGAATAAGCCGGACCGTTATGGGATTTTTGATCGAATAGAAACTCCCGATCCACCCCCGCAGCATGAGTCGCCTGCCAACTCCCGCCTGTAAGGAATCCGACATCCCCACCATGATGTGTCGAAGACCTGCCTCCGCCTCGTCCAATGCTCCCCTGCACTCTACGGGTGCATTATCTTTTTCCACACCAAGGATCCCATCCGTAGTTTTGGCAAGAGCCGCACCTTCGAGCTGAATGTATGCAATGAGTCCGGCTGAGACGATAAGGTATATAACCGTGATTCCTATTTTTCTCCTCCATCCCTCACTGGAAAAAACTATCCATGCCACGATCGCACCCGTAGCGCAAAGATAGTTGACGAGAAAGTAAGCCATGTGACAGCTGTTCTACAATACAGATTTTTAGACTGCTAATAGTCCATCAGTCCAACCTATCCGTTCTGCCTTGTGGCTCACTCTCATTGATCACGTATGTTTCTCCACCTCGGAGGAAAAGCTAACGCAAAATCCTCGTCAGCATCTGTGAGGTTGGGATTGTAAGCTGGGTCACGATCAAGCAGATCAGCCCAACGTTCTCTCAGAACAGCCCCTTCCCTCTGGAAGCGCTCCAGTTTTTCACCGGCAAGATCCTCTCCCCTGCTGGCTGATTCGTGATGGATCAGGTCCGCCTCCGCGCAGATCAGATTACGGTATCCCTTGGCCCGGACCTTCAGGCAGAAATCGACATCATTGTAGCCGATCGACAGCTGCTTTTCGTCGAATCCTCCCACCTCTTGATAGAGGGATTTTCGCACCAGCAGGCAGGCACCTGTCACAGCACTCATCGTATGTGTCAATGAAGCCCTGTTAAGGTACCCGTAGTGCCCTCGTGGCATTCCACGATGGGAATGGGCCGCGATCCCTCCCAGCCCCAGGATCACCCCCCCATGCTGGAGTTTTCCGTTCGGATACCAAAGTCTGGCCCCCACACACCCCACTCCTGACTGGATAGCCAGCGAGAGCATTTCGGAGAGCCAGTGAGGTGACTCCACCTCGATATCATTGTTGAGAAGCAGGACATACTCTCCGCGAGCCTCCCTGACTCCGAGATTATTGAGCCGGGAAAAATTAAATTCCCCTCCATCCCTGATCAACCTTGCATGCCCGCTTTCATTCAACCGCTCCAGATACTTTAGCGTCTCCGGTTCCCGTGATCCATTATCCACAATCACAATTTCGTAATTCGGATAATCGATTTTCCCCGTGATGCTCTCTATGCATCCCTGCAAGAGATCCCTGCGGTCACGTGTCGCTATCACGATGCTCACCAGAGGTTTCGAGTCTGGCAACTCATACCTCACGCGAAACATGCTGAATTCAGGAATCAGCTCAGCCCTCCCCTTGATGGCTCTACTATCAAGATGCTCATCGATGGCTCGACGTGCCGCATCCAGCGTGTAGGGCTTAGCCCCACTATCAGCCATCGCCGTGCTCTGCCTGTGAATGCGCCAGTGATAAAGCACCCGGGGAATATGGATCACCTGCTGCTCCTGAAGCTCATCCACACACCTCAGCGCCAGATCCCAATCCTGGGCTCCCTCGAATCCCTCCCGGAGCCCCCCCAGTTCCCTCACCAACGCGGTCCGATAGACCCCCAGATGACAAATCATGTTATGGCATCGCATCAGGTAGGGATCCCAATCCGGCTTGAAGTAAGGATCGCTCCTGCGGCCATCCTCGATCTTATCCTCATCGGAATAAATAATTCCGGCATCAGGATTTCTCTCGACGGCCTCAGCCACACAGATCAGGGAATGCTCTCGCAGCAAATCATCCTGATCGAGCAGCGCAATGAAGTCTCCCGAGGCCAACTCGAGGGCAGAGTTCGTCGCGGCAGAAATATGCCCGTTTGAGGATCGGAAGCAGACCTTGATCCTAGGGTCTTCGCTGACGAGACCCTTCAGATACTCCCGCACCTGCGGATCCAGAGAGGCATCATCAGCGATGCAGAGTTCCCAGTTCTGGTAAATCTGACCCCGCACCGATTCTACTGCCTCGCGGAGCCACTCCATCTTCGGCTCATAGACTGGCATTAGGACCGAGATCAGCGGGGGATTCGATAATGCCTCCGCCCGAGCTATATATTCAGCTCTCTCCTCTCCACCGAGGGAGTCATATTTCCGGATCCATGCCGCATAACTGCGGCGCCCCAGAGTATTTCGCAATAGCAGCAGTCCGCTGTTCCAGATGCCTTCAAACCCGTAGTTTTTATAAGAAGTCGCGACCCTCTCGCAGACACCGGAGATTCCGCCAAGTCGTGAGTATTCCTTGATCAGATAGCGGATGAAAAAATGCATTGGGGGTCCTGAAAGAAAAGGCTTTTAGGCCCTAGACCGTTCGACTGCTAGGCAACGGTAACTAAATCGCTCGCCAGTAAGTCTTCTTATCAAGGACAATTATTGCAGTTCGCTTACCTTGAGCTCCAGCAATCGCGCGGCCTCTGCCTGCCGCTTATCAGCAGTGACGAATTCATCATATCCCAGCGTGATCGCACTGACCACATGAAGCAGATCCAGAGTCCTGCATCCGGTTCGGGCTGTTACCTTGGGCATCACTTCCAAGGATTCCAGCAGCACTTCTTCCATTGAGAGTTCGGGCCTGAAAAACCTCCCCTCGGCAAGAAGCTCACGGATGAGTTTCTGACAACGCCTGATCTGACGAGCATCGATCTCCTTGCGAAAACATTTTGCCTGCAGCGTATTCTCAACCTCTAGCTCCACCAAACGCGTATAGGGAACAGGTACGCTTCGAAGTTCCAGCCACCCTTGAAAAACCTCACTTAGCGGCTCATCAACAAGGAGCTTGAGCACAAGCCCCGTATCAAAATAGGGCTGACTCATCGCTCCCCGCGCAAATCGTTCAGGAGAGAGTCCATCGTGGTGCCTCCAGCTGTCCTTCCTTTCCAGAGCCTCTTGAGCCTCGATTCATGACCCGCCCAGTTGACCTTGCCCGAGCTGGAGGAGATCGGCTTTACGGGCACAATTCGAGCCACGGGATTTTTGCGACTCAATACCTGAATCTCTTCACCTCGCTGAACAAGCCTCAGAAGGGCCGAAAAATTGTGCTGAGCCTCACGAATCGTTGCGGTCTTCATGTATCACAAATTGCCATACGTTTTCATAGCTGTCAATTGACCTGCCGGAACCAATGGGGATGTCCCAGAGAGCACAAGAGATTTCAGGACTTTCTGTGTAAATATGTCAGCTACCCGGGCAAACTTGGACGTAAGCGCATCGAAACTCTCCTCCACCTCAAAAGATCGGGGCTCGAAAATAATCAATGACCGACACTTATCCACAGACCTTCGGAACGATGGTAAAGCCTGATCAAGCACCTCCCGATTAGCTCTCAACACGGATTGAATCATCTCTCCGCTCATAGCTTGACGGCATGCTCCAGAACAGCGCATTTGAATGGATGCGTGCTGGCACGAGTGAAATTCACGATATCGAGTTTCTGCTCACCGATCTGGTTAAGGATACCGCGCCTGATACCGCGGATTTGAGAGAGCGGCAGCCTCTCGGGGGTCAAAAGGAGAAGATCGATGTCACCGCCCCGACTATTATCGTCGGCCCGGGATCCGAAGAGATAGCAGTCCGATTGTGGCGCCAAGTTAGAGATATGGCTTTTGATCACCCTGCATGTGGTTTCAGCGATTCTCATGGGTGGAATGTTCGTGCATTCAAATCATCTGGGCAATCGCAAAACAGGTGCTTCAAGAACCTCAGAGGCGACGTTACCAGCAACTCGCAAGCCAACCTGTTTTTTGGCGACTTTCCACATTCTCTGAATGCCCTCCTTCAGGGCGATTTCGGGAGACCAGCCTGTGTCATTCCTCAATCGTGAGGAATCCAGCACATTCGCCTCCACATCGAATCGACGTGGCGGAAGAGTCTTTGTACGGACCGCATAGCCATCACGTTCTGCAAACTCCCTCAGCATGGAGACAATCTCCAGATGCCGAAATCATGACCCATAATTATACAAACTTCAGTCGCCTCGCGGCAAAGATCACCATTCTGGAGAGGATCACTCCGCTTCGCCACCTCTGGATATTGGTCTCCCCGTAGAAGCGCTCCTTGTAGCGGATCGGGATGTCCATGATTTTGAGGTTCTGCTTGTCGGCTCCAAAGAGCAGGTCAAAGTCTCCGAAGGGATCAAAGTCACCGAAGTAGTTCCTGTTCCTATCGATCTTGTCATAATCCTCCTTCCAGAGTGTTTTTGTCCCGCATAGGGTATCCTTCACGGGTTGGCCAAGCAGCCAGGAGAAGATCAGGCTGAATCCCTTATTGGCGCAGAGATTGGCGAATCGCATTGCTTCGCGATCCATGGGATAGACCAACCGTACCCCATTGGCGCAATCCGCTTTTCCAGAAGCCAGCACTTCGATGTATTTGGGAAGCTCCTCGGGAGGCATCGTCAGATCTGCATCCAGAATCGTCACAATATCCCCCGTAGCCACGCGGAAGGCCTCGATCACGGCATTTCCTTTACCCTTCCCGGTTTGGCGCATCTTCACGATCCGACCATTAGCGAAGGTGTCGGGCAGTGCGGAGATGACTTCCCAGGTGTTGTCCCTGGAGTGCCCCTCGATGAAGATCAGTTCCGTCTCCTCACCCAATCTCGGAACACGCTCGATTGTTTGGGCGATACTTCCCGCCTCATTGCGCGCAGGGACCACGACCGATACGCGCTTGGGATCCCGTCGGACGGGCGTGCGCTTCCGCCCGATCAGGAAGATGCTCAGACAGGCCCAGTTAGCTAAGGGAGCCACCCAGCGATTCACAAAGCCCGAGAGGAAGCCGAGCGGGAGTGGGAGTAGAATCTGCCCGAACGATTTGAAAATCTCCCAATCAGCCAAGGCACAGAGGTTGACGACATCCTGTCGGGAGAGCCAGCTGGAGACGGTTCTTGGAGCCGCAAGGCCCAGAGATCTTGCAAGCCCAAGGAATGGATACCAGAGAGTATTATAGATATTGATGATCAGACGGGTGCTGCGGCGGGAGACCCCATGCAAGCGCCGCAGCAGCTCCTCGACATCAGCCGCTTCGTTGAGCGTATCGGAGATGATGATCACATCAAAGGGGCCATCCTCCATCTGGAGGCTTTCACCCACTCCCTCCCTGAGATCGAGTTCGGGGTGCAGTTGGCGTCCACGCGCTACCTGCTCATGAGATAGATCGATGCCGACTCGGCTCTTAGCCTTGATCTGTGAAAGCAACTCTCCCTCTCCACAGCCAATCTCTAGCACTCTCGACTCAGGATTGATCAGCAGGTTATAGCGATGGGCCAGCAGGAACTGATAGTAGCGCGAGAATTTACTTTTTTTTGTCCTTTTGGCGTAAAAGGAATAGATTTCTGCAGTGTGCCCTGCACTGAGATCTCGAGGCTGATATTCGTAAGAAGTCATTGTTTTGTTATGGATATCAGCAGTCTTGCCGAGAAAAGTGACGGAAAGAGTCCAAGGATTTTATCCAGCCCGCAAGCGACGGGATAGAGCTGATCGGGGTAGAGTTGCGGCCCACTGAAGCCACCTGTCCCCCAATAAGCAAACGAGGTGATTAGCTGCATCGATTCCATTTTCCATCCTTCCAGAAGTGAGGGTAGTTCGCGGTTCTTAAAGATGCGGTGGGCCGAGGACTGGGCGGCGAAATAGCGGTTTGAATCCGGTCGGGTCATATCGGCCATCTCAGCTGAGAGGGGGGTATCAAATCCGACGGGTTCATGGTGGCATCTCCCATAGACCATCCTGCCCAGAAGGCTCATCGCCGGCTCCATCAGGATAAGCTTCCCCCCCGGGACGAGCATTCTCCTAGCTTCCGCGAGTGCATTGGCGGGATGTTCCAGATGATGCCAGACATCAAAGAGAACCAGGTTACTGACCGAGCTATCGGGAAAGCTCAATCCATAGACACTCTCCACCCGGTCAAGCCAGGAGTTCGGAAAGAGATCCGAGGTAACGCAATCTGGGATGAATTTTTTAATATTTCCCATCCCGGAGCCAACCTCCAATTTGACTCCTTGTAGTTGGTGATCCACTTGAGCCGCAATCAACGAATAAAAATGCTCATAAGCTTTCTGGAGAGAAGGTTTCTTCTCCCAAGAGATCCTATTCTGGTGGATCTCGATGTTATGTTGTTCACTAGGTAGATTCATCAGACGGGCTTTAAGATGACGTTGATACTGCAGCCATTGCCGATCTGGCTCTCCAAGGATTTATCCAACGGTAATTTTGTGCCGCCAAATGAACAGCATACATAGTTATGATCCCTCAAAAAATCCACTAGCTCTGAGAATTTTCTCCCTCGCTCCTCAAAAATATAAGGTGCGAATTCCGCAACTATCACGGGATGATGTTTGGCCAAAGTTCGAGAAGCCCCCTCAAGCACCCCTATTTCGTATCCATCCACATCCATTTTTATAAAATCGATGTGGCCCTCAGGGTTTTTCTCAAACCAGTCATCAAGTCTGGTGGGTATCGCCCCACTAAGTGCATTAAATTTACCCCCGTGAATGGGGTGATTAACACCCTCATTATCTGAAATGCTTTCTAGAGGCCAGCTGGAGGGAATTGACTCTGGAATCTCTTCTGAGAGTGTTCCTACTAGCAACGCCTGTATTGCTGTCACACGCGACGCTAAAGCTCCATTCAGCGAGAGATTTTTTAGCAACTTTCCAAAAGCATAATCAGTTGGTTCGAAGGCAATCACTTTCCCTGTTTCCCCCACCATTTTCGCCAACGGGAGTGTGTGGGCTCCTATATTTGCACCAATATCTAAAACCACAGTTCCTGAATCGACATATTTTCTATAAGTCTTGATTGTTTCGGGTTCGAAGCCTCCTTGTAAGAAAATAGCAAAATCGATTCCCTGAGCCAAATCCAAGTCCCAAATAATTCCGCCTCGTTTAAACTGAGTCTTGTTTTTAAGCCCGACCATTGAACGAGTAGTTCGGAAGATTTTGGAAATTACCGATGCAATCGCGATTTTAGATTTAGTGCTGATATTCATTTTGTAATTATTTCAGTGGGAGAATCACCCTGTTCCCATTCCAATCCGATTGTTTGTAGTTGCTCTGTAAAAACGCCTCTTCTTTGCTAGGAATATAAGCACCAAAGCCTATAAAAAAGGTTTGGGAGAGTTCGTTCTCCGGAATTTGCACTACGCTTTTCCAAA
Source organism: uncultured Spartobacteria bacterium (assembly GCA_903868795.1). Taxonomy (GTDB): domain Bacteria; phylum Verrucomicrobiota; class Verrucomicrobiia; order Chthoniobacterales; family UBA6821; genus UBA6821. The sequence goes on from CAIPWR010000011.1 coordinate 17,337, forward strand.
GCGTACCTTGTGAAATGATTCCGCCATCAGGATCAATCTGAAAATCATGCTGAAAGATTACTTTTTTATCCTTGTCCATAAGATGGATAAATATTGCGTATTTTATAGGGATTTCTTGATCAGCCCTAAAGAGGAAAGTGATAAGATCGCCGCTGCTTTTTACAGAGTAATTATTGGTATTTCTCAATAAAGCGAGAAGAGTCAATTTGTGACCAAAATCAATAACCGGTAGGACTGATGTAGTTTTTGACAAAAGATCGTCTACAACTTTGGGATTAATAACTTTCAATCCGGGCATTTCAAAATCACCTCGGTCATACGAATTTCTGCCCCAGAAGTCATCACTCCATTTGTGGTTTGCAACCCAGTCATTACAGGCGGCAACATATTTTTCTCGATTCTGCACCTTGTATAGTGAGACAGGCCCATCCTGAATCAACCTAATTGCGAAGTTATTTTGTTGAGTAAAGGACTTGATAAAATTAACGAGAAAAGACTCCTCATCCTGCCAGCGTTTTGCATCCTTCTGAGCTGATGGAACTTGATCTAAGTAGCTTTTCTCAATGATAAAATAATCACACGAGAGAAGCTGTTTCATTTTAATTCCTGGATGGATCCAATCATTCACCCGATAAGTATTGAAGTGGTGCGGTTCTAAAGGGTTTTCAATCGAATTGACCCAGTCGATCATTTCTACAGCACCGACTCTAAAATTGCCGATGGAGTAAATAGTAATCTGTCGATCGCTTTTTAATGCTTCTTGCAATAGAGATCGTCCTATCTTGACTTCACCGCTGTATTGACCCGTATCAAGATTAAATCCAAAGAATCTTTCAATTCCCGAACTTACTTTTCCCTGCTGAATATTTAAGAGGGTAATAATACAAATCAGAGGTACCAGGCAATAGGCTATTGCCATATACCTCACTCGACTTCCTAGACTAATCATCCATTCAAAAAGTGTTGGAACGATTAGCCAACTCATGATGAGCATGATGAAGGGAAAAAGGTACCGATGTTCCTGGCCGGCCATTGTCATCCACCAATAAAGGGCTGAGGAAAAAACCAACAGTGATGACACAAACCTTAACCCCAAGTCTGAGATCCCCAAACGAAAGAGAGAAGACATCAGGGATCCTATCGATATGAGTAAGGTCACTGCGATAACTGGAATCCACCAATGACCAATAACTGGTTTCCATAAAACGTCCATCTGAGTCCATAAGGATTGGTTGGAGATCTGAATTAAGACCTTCTGGCCTATCTTCGCAGTCTCAATGACTTCCTTCGAAAGATAGCCACTGGAAAAAGCCAACCAGATGGAAGCAACCGTGATACCAATTCCGACACCGAAAAGAGCAAGATGACGGATGAGAAATCTTTTCTTAGGGGGGGCTGCTTGTCTCCAAAGAATCATGCCTTCCGTGAAATAGATGGGAAACAAGGATCCCAAGACCAAGATTCCCGAGGGCTTAATAAAGAGGGTGTAGGCACCCACCACCCACGCCAAAACAACCAGTGAGTTCAGGTTTTTTTTGACACCTGTGTACAGTAATCCCAATGCCAGCGCCGCCATCGAGGCTTGCAAGACATCAACAAGTCCCCACTGAATAGAGATGCTAAAGGATCTCTTAGGATCAATAGGAAATTCAAAATGATAAAAAATAGGAAGAGCTAACAGCCCAGCAGTTAAAGCCGTGCCAACTAACATATCTTTTAAATTCCTAATATTTGGCAGAATAATTACCATTAAAGCTAATGCCCAAATACAAACAGGGGCAAACGTGGATCGAAAGAGAAATGACTGGATCGAGGGAACGAATCCAAAAGGATAGAGGATCAGGGCAGTACCTGGCGGTCTTGATGGTATGGTAGTAAATACTTCCAACGCTTTTCTTTTATTAATAGAATCCCAAACAGAATGTGATTTTGCGTAATAACCTATCGGATCATATATTGGAGGGGCAACAGCCTTGTATGCTTTGTTGTTTATTCCGATCGCTATCGCTAATAAGCATATAACAACTGCAATTAAGTAGACGAAAAAGTACTTTTTTCGGATCATAAAAAGGGTTCGACGTTTAAAGATCCTCACTAGTGTCCGGTTAAGAGGGTGATTGGTTTTTGTTGATACTTCAAGATGAGTGATTTGCGATCCAAAATGGATGCCACGCATTTGAAATTTGAGCGACGTTTTTTGAGGATACTCGGCTATGAACTCTGGCCGCTAC
>CAIPWR010000012.1 GCA_903868795.1 uncultured Spartobacteria bacterium
CAGATCCATTCAGCCCGTCTGGAACGCTGCATCCTCGGAATCCGCAGCATGATCAAACCGGGTGCGCGACTGAAAAACACCATTGTGATGGGCGCCGACTATTACGAATCCGACAAGGGAGGAACCCCCTGGGGCGAGATTCCGATCGGAATCGGCAGGGATTGTATCATCGAGGATGCCATCATCGATAAGAATGCCAGGATCGGGGACGGTGTCGTGATCACTCCTCACAACAAGGATGCGAATTCCGATGGGGATGGATATTACATTCGTGACGGCATTGTCGTGATCCCGAAGAACGCAGTCATTCCTTCCGGAACCCGCATTTGAGGAATTTCCTCCCCTAGCTTCTCCATGAATAGAATCCTTAGAACCCTTCCTCTGCTTGGCATTTTGCTGCTTCTTTCAGGATGCCTGTACGACAATCCCCCCTCGGGACCGGTCCGGAGTATTGATACCTGGTTGGTTGGCCAGTGGGGCACCAAGGATAAAGCGGGACGGGCCTGCTCGGCCGTTGTGAGTCCAACAACCGCCTCAGATCATTACCGAGTGACCTTCTCAAGGACCGGCGGAGGCACTCAGGAGTTTGATGGTTGGATTAGCAGGGTGGATGGGTTCTCCATTCTGGTTCTTAAGTCACTCAATGATCTTGGCGCTGCGGGAAATGGAGTCGCGGGAAAATATCTCCTTTTCCATTACGAGTTGCTCTCCCCAGGAACTCCATCGCCCGGAGGCATCGGCGCGGAACGCATTCGCCTGAGCGAGCTTCAGCTCGATGACTCGGCACGCTCCCTCGACTCCTTCAAGCTCCGAGGCGCCATCCGTTCCGCGCTCAAGGCCGGGACCCTTTTGGCTCCCTTCGACACGGTGGCCGAGCGCAAGGGTAAGATCGAAGCTCTCCCGGGCAGTGTTATCTGGACGAAGACCGGCGGCGTTACCCTGCAAGGGGAGACGTTCTGATGCCAGAGGCATCAGCAAAGTCGAACCGTTAAAATGTTAAAGTGTTATAACGGGAAGCCGATTGCCTGAACTTGAGTCTCCACCTTTTAACTTTTCCACATTCTAACCCTCCACCACTTTTCCAATGTCCAAACCAGTCGCCACAGAAACCCGTATGGAAAAGATCGTCAGTCTCTGCAAGAGGCGTGGCTTCATCTATCAATCCTCAGAGATCTACGGGGGGATCGGGGGTTTCTGGGACTATGGTCCTCTGGGAGCCGAACTGAAGCGTAACCTCCGCGATACCTGGTGGCGCGCGATGACCCGGGACCGCGACGATGTCGTTGGGCTCGATGCAACCATCATCATGCATCCCGCGATCTGGAAGGCCAGCGGCCATGTCGACACCTTCGCCGACATGATGCGTGAGTGTACCGTAACCAATAAGCGAGTTCGAGCAGACCATGTCGAACCGCAAGGCGGATCGGTGATTCGTTTTTCGGGCGCCAAAGCATCCGCCCCCGGAAACTGGCATCTCGACAGGACGATCACCGTTCTAATGAAGCAGGGTGAACACATCGAGAGCTTCCGGAAGCGTGTCCGTCTGCTCGTCGCCCAGAATGCTGGCACCGCTGCCGGAAAGCCCGATGACATCGAACTCCTAGGCGAGGAGAAGATCGATGTGATCGAAGGATCCGTCGATTTCCATCCAGAGACCGGAGGGCTCCTCAACGAGTCCCGCCCTTTCAATCTGATGCTTCGTACCTATGTGGGGCCGACGGCAACCGAGAACGATGTCGCCTACCTAAGACCCGAAACGGCCCAGGCGATATTCGCCCAATTTAAGAATGTCTGCGACTCCTCCCGAGTGAAGGTCCCCTTTGGAATCGGACAGATTGGGAAGGCGTTCCGCAATGAGGTGACGCCGAAGAACTTTACCTTCCGCTCCCGTGAGTTCGAGCAGATGGAACTCGAGTTCTTCATCAAGCCCGATGAGGCCATCAGCCTAATCCATGGCTCCGTCGCAGCGTGGCAGGAAGGAGCCGATCTGAGCGAACCGAAGCCTGATTGGGGCTGGGAAATGTGGCACCGCTACTGGGTAGCGCAGCGAACGGCCTACTACGCCTCGATTGGACTGGGCATGGACGTCCTTGACTACCACTGGCAGTCGAAGGCTGACCTTGCGCACTATGCCCGCGCCTGCGTTGACATCCTGTACAAATTCCCCTTCGGCACCGACGAACTTGAAGGAATCGCCGCGCGCGGATCCTTTGATCTGACGCAGCATCAGACGCATTCGGGCAAGCAGCTCGAATATTTCGATGAGGAGCTGAAGGCCGCGTGTGATGCGATGCTGCCGGAGCAGAAGGCCGCCTTCATCGAGGCGACTTACACGAATCGCTCCAATCTTGGGATCAGCCGCGAGGAGATCACCTCAACCTGCGAGAAGCTCTTCAAGGGGCTCTACATTCCTCATGTGATCGAGCCCTCCGCGGGACTCGATCGACTTGCTCTGGCGATTCTTGCCAGTGCCTTCGACGAGGAGGAGGTCACCGATGACAAAGGAAAGACCGAGACTCGTACGGTGCTTCACTTCCATCCACGGATCGCCCCGATCAAGGTCGGCGTCTTCCCCCTGCTCAAGAACAAGCCTGAACTTGTGGCCAAGGCTCGAGAGATCGTCGCCCTTCTGCGACCTCACATGAGCGTCTTCTACGACGAGACGGGTGCCATCGGTCGCCGCTATCGCCGCCAGGACGAGGTAGGCACCCCGTTCGGAGTCACCATTGATTTCGAGACGCTCGGCGAGGAGAAGCCGGAATTCAAGGATACGGTCACACTGCGCGAGCGCGACTCGATGCAGCAGCGCCGTATCCCCATTGTAGAACTTCTCCCCTTCCTTCTCGGCAAGATCTTATAAAAAGTTGAGTGGTAATAAAGTGAAGTCGATACAAGGAGCCTTGTTGGAGGCGCCTTTTAACGATTCTCCACGTCAACTTTTTTAACGTCCGTCTCCAAACTCCCCTTGGCGAGTTGAGTACGGATTCGATCCCCCGACTTCACCTGAGAGGCCGAGGTGATCACTTTTCCATCACTCGTCCGAGTGATGCTAAATCCACGCTGCAGAGTTGCCTGAGGACTCAGGGCGGCGAGTGTCGCGGCAATCCGACTCATCCTTCCCTGCTCACGCTCGAGGCGGTGGCGAAGGTTCACTCCGAGCTGATCCTCTAGTGAGAAGAGTCTCTGGTTGGCATAAGCCAGACGGTGCCCGGGGTGCGCCGAAGCGATCTGAGCTGCCATTCTTGCCAGTGTGGAGCTCATCAGTTCCAAACGGCGATCCAGAAGACTCGAAAGAGTATTCTCACAATGATCCAGAGTCTGCCGCGCCTCCTCCGTCCGACGGTACGGTTCCCGGAATAGAGATGAGGAAGCCAGCCGATGCTCCGCCGCACGATGGAGACCGATCAGGGCATCGGCCTCGCGTGCAATCCTCGCGACCAAGAAGCGGCATCGTTCCAAGAGCCCGGCCCCCTCGGCAGCAAGCAATTCCGCGGCGGCACTCGGGGTGGGAGCCCGGAGATCAGCGACGAAATCCGCGATCGAGAAGTCAATCTCATGGCCCACGGCACTCACCACCGGCACGCAGGATTCGGCAATGGCGCGGGCGACGATCTCTTCATTGAACTCCCAGAGATCCTCCAGACTCCCTCCACCTCGCGTGACAACAATCACATCGACCGGGCCGATGGTCGAATTTCCCTCCGCGAGTTCGGCAATAGCGGAGGCGATCTCGGCGGCAGCCCCCTTGCCTTGTACCCTCACGGGATGAATGACTACGCGAAGCCCCGGATGACGGCGGTGGAGCACCTGCAAGAAATCCTGGATCGCCGCTCCCGTGGGAGAGGTCACCACGCCGATCCTGCTTGGAAAGCGGGGAATCGGTCGCTTCCTCTCCAGATCGAACAATCCCTCTGCCGCAAGGCGTCGCTTGAGCTCCTCAAACCGTGCCTGAAGCACTCCCTCACCTTTGGCCTGCACCAAACGCACCATCAGCTGATACTGCCCGCGTGCTTGGTAGACGCTGACCGGTCCGTAAAGCTGCACCTGAAGGCCGTCGCGCAACTCGACTTTCTGTCCCGAGGCCGAGCGTGCAAAAAGGACGCAGGAAAGCTGCGATTCCTCATCCTTGAGCGTGAAGTAGCAATGACCGGATGCTTGGCGTCGCAGGTTGGAAATCTCCCCTTCGACCCAGATCATGCCGATCCCCTCCTCAAGGAGTCCCGTGATCCGGCGGGTCAACTCTCCTACTGTCAGGACCGGGGGACGCTCGACGGCAGGATCCGGAGTCTGGGGTGCAGCCATGACATCGGGCTCATGAGGCGGTGATGTGACTGCAACAGCCCTACGTACAACGTCCCGTGCCGGCTCGGCCTGATTGGGGTGCCTAGCCTTGGGAAGCACCGGAGCCATGTCAAAGCCCAGCTGCAACTCCCCATCCATCGCATCACTGTAACGTCGCGTCATGATCAGGAGAGTTGGGCCCGAAGCCCTGCAAGCAACTTCTCCAAGCGCCTCGGAATCTCAACCTCCTCCAGGAGCATCTGGCGCACCCGTGGGTCAGCCACCAGCGTCGAGGCCACCAGATCCGTAATAACGCCGATGTTGGTGATTTGGTTCAGGTAGGCCTCGAACTGCGAGGGCAATTCGATCCCTTGTTCTTTAAACCGGGCACAGAGGGCATGGAGCTGGGTGACTTTTGATTCCAAATCATGGTGCTCCCCTTCATTGCTACGAAGCTCCTCGACCCGCGCAATACGATAGGGACTCAACTGATCCCACCCGATGAACCGGACTCGGCACACCCCCTGGAGAATCAGATTGGAGGTACCATTATCATTCCGGATACAGGCCCGGACTAACCCGGCTCCGGCGATCATCTCCACATCGCTCTCCTCCTCGTTACGAGGCATCGCCATGGCAAGCATGCGGCCCGCGCCGAGTGCCTCCTCAAGCATTTCGCGATACCGCGGTTCAAAGATATAGAGAGGCAGAAGTGCATTGGGAAACAGTGTGACTCCCGGGAGCACCATGACCGGAAGCGTCGGCGGGAGTGGTTCGATGATCCCATTCATGTGATGAGGCTACGCATTCCCGGAGCCCTCCATAAACCAGAAAAAGGAGGTTTTCGTTGAACTCTGTTATCAGGGGCCAAATTGGGTCGAAATCGTTCCTTTTTAAGCCTTCCCGCCGCTCTCTCTAGTGGCTAGGTAATGCACTGTGAAAGTAGATCAAGGCAAGCGATTCAGGTTATCCCCTAGGGGGATCTTTTGCTTGCTCGCTTTTCTCGTCATGATGCCTGTGTTGAAAGCATCGGGCTTATTCGACCCCTTGGTCGTCACCCTGCAGCCAAAAGTCTCCATCGGCATCCTCCCCACTTGGGAGGGAACCACTCATGTTCCTTCAATTCATTCCGAGTCTGATTCCGTAGACATTCCTGTCCCGTCCCTTACTACCCAGGAAGAGATCGGATGCTTCGCTCTCACCGTGGTTTTCCAAGACAATGGCGATGGAGGTCCTGTCGTGGAGTGGATTTCCAACCAAGGGGATCTCACTCTCCTAAGCGCGGGATTAGGCGATAACGGGGTCGCTCTTGGGTTGAATGCCCGCACACTTCTTCTGTCCCAGGCACTGACTTTGGATGGAGGAACCATTAGGGTCTCCTTCACCGGAAGGTTTTCCCGCATGATCTCGACCTCCTTGCGTCCGGCAAGGGAACTCGGTGTGGCCGCGCTTGGCTCGGACTTTAAACCTGCCTTGATCGAGAATGACCGTCAGGTTCTTTCCGAGGAGGAGGTTTCCGGGAATGATATCCACCCGCAGTCCGGCGATCGGACCGATGGTTACGTCATCCATGCGGATCTGGCAGCCTCACCCTTGCGCCTCGATCTGCCCGGATCTGGCAACACGACGGAATTTGTGATCCCTCTCTCGGACAAGCCTGTAGGAAGTTTGATTCAAGCCGAGGTCGGAGGACTGGAACCCGAATCCTGGATTGAAGTGAGCGTCAATGGCGAGTCACGAGGCATCCTAGCCCCAGCTCCTTTTTCACTGAATGATCCGGCCGTCGTCATCACTCCTCCAAAGGACCATCTGCAAGTTGCTGGCTGGCGACACGCATCGCTCTTTATTCCCGCCCGACTCTGGACGCCTGGCGACAATTCCGTTCTTATGACGCTCCACCGATCCACGGACGATGCGGGTGCCCCCGTCTATCTGAGAAGAGTCCGGGGTGATCTTCTTTTTTCCGGCACCCCTGCTGTGAGTGCCACTTCTCCGCTAGGTACCAATAATCCAACACCCGCAGTAATCCCCACTCCGGATACATCTTTTGCAGCCCCATCACACCCCTCATCCGCACCTTCCCCATCCGTCCTCTCGACCGGATCCCTCTACGGAAATCCCTCTCCCATGCTTTTCCATGCTGCGGCACCGACTCCGCTTCCCGCGGGCAACCTTCCCTAACCTCTCCAACCGATCTTGACGCCTTGCGCTTCCTCGATGAGATCTAGAACAAGCCTCTTCAATCACTCCTACGAATAACATGCCATCCATGAACTATCTCTCACCACTCAATCGGCGAGCCTCCCTGCGCGGAGATGCAGGATACACTCTCTTCGAGATCATGCTCGTTCTCGGCATCATCGCCGTACTCGTCGGATCAGCCATCTACATGCTCTCGGGCAATATTGACGTCGCCAAGGAGCAGCGTGTGCAGAGCGATATCCAGGCGATCTCGATGCAACTCCGCACCTACGAGATGCTCAATTATCGGAAGCCAAACACCGAGCAGGGCCTCAAAGCCTTGGTGCAGATGCCGAGTTCGGATCCAAAACCGCAACACTGGAAGAAGCTGATGGAGAACGTCCCGCTCGACCCATGGGGTAACGAGTATGTCTACCGGAATCCCGGCAAGATCAAGACGGATGGCTTCGACCTCTATTCACTCGGGCCGAAGGGAGTGGAGGGTGACGGCAACATCGGCAAATAATCCGGCGCAGCGGAGCGAGGGGATCCGCGCCTTCACACTGCTGGAGATCATCATTGCCCTATCACTGGTGGCGATCCTTGTCTCAGCCTCCCTTCCCTATCTTTTCGACTCCTTCGCGGCGGCAGCTGGAGACCGTGCGGCAGACGCAATCACAGCCAAGGCACAGGAAATGCGTGCCAAGGCCCTGGAATCAGGAGAAAGCGCGAAACTCGTACTCACCTCCAGCGGCATCAAAGGGATGCCCCTGCCGGCCGGATGGATCCTTGAGATCAAGGGGCTGAATGACTCAAAATTTCATGCCCCCACACGCAAACAGACATGGGAGTTCAATGCCGCCGGTATCTGCGAACCGATTTCACTCCGACTCGCCAATAAAGATCGGGAGATTTTACTCTCCTTCGATGCCTTGACAGCACAACCGGCCCACGATGATGAGTGACCGGCATCTCACGAACAAAGGCAGCGGATTCACGCAGGGATTCACACTCTTCGAGGTGCTGATTGCTCTTGCGGTCTTCATGCTGGCGGTGACCGGATTGGCGATTGCCCTCAATACGGCACTCCAGGCTACGCTCGAGGTACGTCAGCGTTCCTTCTGTCGTTTAGAATTGGAATCACGCCTCGCTTTTTGCCAAGCAAACCCACCACCCGTGGGCACTCCTAGAATTCTGGAGGCCTCGAAAAACCATGGAGTCAAGGTAGAGGAATCACTGGCTCCCTATCCTGTAAAAAATGCAAAAGGAATCGAAGTCCAGGGACTAAAAAAACTGACCATCAAGACCACTTCAGGAAATCAGACCGACACTGCCGAGATCCTTCTGAATCTCCCATGATCATGAGGCCCAAAAATCGATCGTCTAACTGCACCAGCTGTGCCTTCACGCTGCTGGAGGTGATCCTTTCCATGGCGATCCTGGCGATGCTCGCGGCTTCCGTTTATGCGATCACGAGTTCGTCCATTTCCGCGGCACGTACCGCGATGGATCAACAGCTTGTTCTGCGTCGTCTGGATGCCTTCCTCCGAGTCACTCGCGATGCCCTCCTTAATCTTCCCGGGCAGGGCACAGTCTCCCTTGAGATAGGTAAAGGCAAAGGAGGGGAAGCAGAGCCCCGACTGATCTTGGGTAAGGTTCAGGGACTTTTCGGAATGCCGAGTCTCGGCGGAGCTTCCCTGATGCTTGCCGCGAAGGCGCGGTCAGATGGCACCAGAACGATCTGCATGGTGAGAATTCCCACACGACTGAGCGACCGAGAAATGGAAGCGGCACTAAATGCGCCAGGCGTCCCCCTACTGCCTAAGGTCCGCAAGCCACATTGGTCGTTTTTTCAAGGAAGCGAGTGGAAGGAGGAGTGGCCCAACGGTAGCCCTCGGCCTCAACTGGTGCGCCTGCAACTCGAAATCGATGAGGTGCCCGATCCTATTGAAGCGATCTTCTATGTGCCTCCTGTCGCAGCTCCTCAAGCAGCGCCTCCTGGAACTCAGACGCCGCAGGCAACTGCCTCTCCTACACCACCTCCCGGATCATGAAGAGAACATGCCTTCATCACACCCGCGGAATGGCACTGCCGATGGTTCTCTGGAGTATCGCTCTTCTCACGGGCGTCGTGCTGCTTCTGGCAGGAATCATCGAGGGATGGATCACGGAGGAGACCCGATCAGGAAAGCTCTTCCGTGCTCGACAGCAGGCCCTCTCGGGCGTTGCGATTGCCATGAATCCCGGCGTACTCCCCGGGGACCCGCTGCTGCATCAGCTCTCCAAGGACGGGAGTGAAGGCTATCAGGTCGCGATCAAGGACGAGTCGGGATTGATCAATCCAAACTATTATCTGGCCCAGAATCCCGATCAGCGCGCCGTGCTTGGCCAACTCTTCACGACATGGAAACTCGACAAGAACAGCTCGGATGCCGCCACTGATGGCCTCTATGACTGGCAAAGCCAGAGCCCTTTTCGTTCACTCCATGGAGCAAAAAAGGAAGAGTATGAAGCTGCGGGGATGTCGGGCCTCCCTCCGGGGGCTCCCTTCGCATCACCTGAGGAAATGTCATTGGTGATCGGGTTTGATCCAGTCATGCAGGCAAAACCTGACTGGCCCACCTATTTCACCACCTATTATAGTGGCCCCGTTAATATACTTCGGGCGCCGAAAAACATTTTGGTCGACCTACTCGGCCTCTTTCCCTCGCAGGCAGATGCTTGGATCGCCCTTAGGGCGGGCAAGGATGGCATCGAGGGAACGGATGATGATCTCAAGCCGACCGACCTGACGAATGCCATGACTTTGATGGGAGCAAATGGCGCCCAGCGAATGATGATTCCGAAGGTCAGCACCCTTGCGGGCAACATGAGGCGTATCGAGAGCACCGGGATCTGCAACGGTGTAAAACACAAGATCACGGTTATTGCCCCGGCTGGATCAACAGAAAATCCCCAAGCCACCAGCTCTGTGCTAGGGTGGTCGGAACAATAACCACCCATGGCTCCATCCTCCGCAAGTATCATGCCGGAGACTCCTGCGACCGACAAGGCCAAGGAGGTCACCCCCCTTGCCGTCAAGGGGAAGGAGCGCTCAGGAGGCCTAGTGGTCGAACGCCCAGGCACAGAACCTGGCACTTGGGAGCGGTGGCATCTTCCCATAGAGGGAACACCTGAAAAACTGGAGGCAGAAGATCCCCTCCCGACAAAATCCTCGAGGGTGATGACCCTACCCTCCTCAAGCCTCTTCTCCTGGCCGCTCTGGATAGCCTTGGAGGGGGATAGTCGCGAACTGGTAAAGATGGAGCTAGCTGGAAGGCACCTTCTCAAACGAGGGATGGAGGAGGGATTGACCGCTATTCCCATTCTTCAACGCAGCGAGCGGCGGCTTGTTCTGGCTGTGGCCACCGAGGAGCCCTTTCCCGAGGAGGTGATGCCCGATGGTTGGAAAAATTCCGAGCGCTTTGAGATTGCAGCAAGGCTCCGAGGGCCCGCGGAAAAGCCCGATATGATTCTGTGGCAGGAGCAGGGCGCCATTCAGGCCGCTTATTATCGGGATGGAGAGACGGTCTGGTTCTGCGCCGTCCGCCCTGGGCACTGTGGTTCGATATTGCAGCGCGCCTCGGTGCGCCTCCTTTCGGAGGGCATCCTGGGACACCTCCCCGCGACGATTCTCTTGCAAGGGATACTTTTGGAGACATCGCTGTTGTTGACCAAGGAACTCGCGGCAAGCTTCCCTCGGGCAAACATCTCACAACCTCGGGAAGATACCCCGCCCATCCTTCCCGTAACACCGATTGACTTGCCTCCAGCGGGTGCGCGCCATGAGAGGGTTCGCAAACACCGAAATGAACGCCTGCTCTCCATTGGTTCCGTGGCGGCTATCCTCTACCTACTACTCTTGGCTTGGGGTTCGGGGGATCTCCTGATCAGGCAGGCGGCGCTGAAGCGGATCCAAAAAGAAGTTGCCGTTGTTACGACACCGGCCCAATGGGCAATCAAAGAATCGGAACGCTGGAATGCCCTGCGCCCTGCGATCGATCCAACAACCTATCCCCTGGACCTTTTAGCTGCAGCAGCATTCCCAACAGAGGGAGGTAAAGTGCGTCTCATCAGTTTTAACCTCGAGCAGGGACATCTCCAAATCTCGGGTGAGGCAACCGATGTAACCCAAGCCTACGCCTTCATCGAACAGCTTAAGAAAAACCCGCTGCTTCAGGAGTATGACTGGACGGCGGGCCAGCCTCAATTGGCAGGAAAGAACAGTGTAAAATTCGACATGGAAGGGACGCGCCAATCCCCACACCAAACCGCTCCATGAGAACTTTGGCACCCAGCGAAAAAAACCTGCTTCTCATCTTGGGCGGAGCTGTCTTCATCGCACTGAACATGATGGGGTTCCATGCATTTCTCCAGACCAAGGCAGGCGTGCAGAAGGCCATGTTGAAGTCCAAATCCGAGCTCGCCTCGGATAGAAGCTGGGTAAATGTTGGGAGCGCCCTTAAGCCGGCCGACACCTGGATCACCACCCATCCGATGCCGCGGATGGCGCCCGATGATGCCAGTGCTCAGCTTCTTAAGGCTGAGAGGGATGAAGCCGAAAAGTCAGGATTAAAAATCACCGAGGAGAACCTCCTCCCCACACAGCAGACACCCTACGGACCTACTGTTGCGGTGTCGGTGAAGCTGTCGGGCCCCTTCGAGGGAGTGGTCAAGCTGCTCTTCGCCCTGCAATCTCCAACGGCATGGCGCACCATTGAGAAATTGTCATTGAAGAGTGATGCCCAGCCCCCCAATGTCGTCGCGGATCTTGAGTTGCATCAATATTTCCAGCCCCTAACGCCTGCCGGATCTCCTTCCCAAGCACCTACTCCATGATGCGTTATCGGACCATCGCAAGGAATGACGCGTTAGCCGCAAAGGCTCTACCGTTGACGGTGCTCATTCTTTTATCGGGCATGATTGTCCAACTGTTTGCCGAGGCGGGAGGGGATGCCGCATCCCCCTCATCTAACAGTAGCCCGTGGGAAAGACCTCGTGATCTTTCCTCGTTTCAACAACTTCTGAAGCACTCTCCTTTTTCCCTGCCAACAGCTGAAGAGAGCTCACCTCTTGCCGAACGCTACGCGATGACCGGAATCATCACCATCGATGGGGAGGAGCAGATTTTTCTTTTTGACCGCACGGATCAAAGCCGTGACCTGATCACGAAAAAGCCGAATTCCAAGAACATCTCCTTGGTCTCACTCGTTCGAGAGAGCGGGAACGCCCCTGTCAAGGCTAGCATCCGAGTCGGCTCAGAAACTGGCACTATCGGATTCATCGAATCGGCGCAGTCCAAGGGAGGCCCAGTGCCTCCACCCATCCCTGGTTCGGTGGCTGCAGGCATCGGGGCACCAGGAGCTGTAGTCGGCCCACAACCCGGCGTGACCATGCCGGCGCTTCCGCCACTTCCTCAGCAACCCTCAGCGCCTCCGCCGACGCGACGCATCATCCGTCGCCCCATTGTTACCGCACCCCAGGCCCAACCCGCCACACCATGATCCCCGTAAAACCATCCCCATACCGCACACTTAGGCTTTCCACCACATTAGGAGCATGCTTGTTGATGCTCGCCGGCACCGTTCTCAAGGCTCAGGAACCCACAACGGCACCGAATGTCCTCACTCCGCCACTGCCCGGCCAGTCGATAAGTATCCCAACGAACAACACGGTTGCTTTCCCAGACAAGCAAACGCCACCGGGCCAGGAAGAATCCGTTTCCATACAATTCCCTCATACCTCGGTGGCCGAGGTTCTGACGGTCTATGAAAAACTGACCGGAAAGAGACTCATCCGTGACTCGAATCTTCAAGGACCTGAACTCTCCATTTTGGTTGCGGATCCTATCCCTCGGAAGGAGGCGATTTCCCTGATCGAAAGCTCACTCCTTCTCAACGGCTACACCATTGTCCCGGTCGATGGAAAAACCGTTAAAATCCTGGGCCCCAGCCGTCCTCCCCGCACCGAGGGACTCCCTCTCTACCTCGAGGAATCCCAACTTCCTCAAGATGGCGACAAGATTGTCTCCTTCTACAAGACCCTCAACTTCCTCTCGCCTGCGGAAGCAACCTCCATTATCGATGGCGTCATTCAGAGAAACGCTTACGGGGCAATTGTTCAGATCCCCAATGCAAGCGCGATTGTCATCACCGACAAGACTCCAATAATTCGGAAAGCACTTGGCATATTGGCTGTTGTTGACCACGAACCGAGCCAAATCATCACCGAGTTCGTCCCTCTTCAACGAGCGAATGCAGAGAAGGTTGTCGAAACGCTGAACCAGATGTTTGCAGGAGGCTCCGGCGGCGGGGGAGCGGCTCCTCCTCCAGGTGGGCAGGGAGCGATTGTTTCGGCGGGAGGAGATGCCCATCTCTTGAGCGGCAAGGCACAGTTTATCGCAGACAAGCGTACCAATCGGATTCTCATGGTCGTTAAGACCGAGAATTACAAGTACCTCAGGGATCTGATTTCAAAACTCGATCAACCCCTTGAGATCAATGAACCTTTAGTGCGCCCGCTGAACTATCTTTCGGTCAATGATCTCTTTCCCGTGCTCGTTGACATGCTCAAGGGCAAAGATGATACCGAGTCCAAGGGCACTGGAAGTGCTAATGGTTCAACTCCGCAACCGACCCCCGCACAAAACCAACCTGCAAATACTGGCGGGCAAAGCGGAAGTGGGGGCATCTCCAATACTCCTGACAAATTGAGTGAAGCTGCGGCACAGAATCCGCCCCAGTCTGCAACGATCGGCTCTACCAGCGTCATCGCGGACGCTGGTGGCAACAGCATTATTGTGTACGGCCCCCCTGACAGTAAGGCAAAGGCCTCGCAAATCATCGATCTGCTGGATCGCAGGCCCAAGCAGGTGTATCTGGCAGCCGTTATCGGCCAACTGCGACTCACCGAAGGATCGGATTACGGCGCCTCCTGGTTTGCCAAATTAAATAATGGAGGCGGCAGTAATAATGTTTTTGGAGCTGCTGGTGGCTTCACCAATCTCGTGACATCAACATTCACGAATGCACTCAACAATTTACCAGCAAACCTCACCGGACTGACTGTCTATGGCACAGTTGCACAGGGCATCGCCACCTACGCCCATGCCTTGGAGAGCACGGGAAAGTTCCGAACCATCTCAAGACCGGTTGTTTACACCGTGAATAACAAGAAGGCGACGATCTTCTCCGGACAGAACGTTCCCATTCCGGGAACCAGCACCTACAACACCGTGGGAGCCGTTGGCACCAATTCCCTCAACAACGTCACCTCGACTATTCAGTACCAACCAGTCGTTCTCAAACTGGAGGTCATTCCCCTGATTAATTCCGACAAGGAGGTAAACCTGACGATCGCCCAGCACAATGATAAACTTGGGGCTTATAGTAATATCGGCGGCAACCAAGTGCCCACCATCGAGACACAGGAACTGACCACGACAGTTCGTGTTCCCAATGGTTCTACCATCGTTCTGGGAGGACTCATCACTGATGATAAAACAACCAGCGATTCAGGTCTGCCTGGTCTTTACAAGATACCGATCATCGGTCCCCTGTTGGGCGGTGATGCCAATAAGCAGCGGAACCGCAGTGAACTCGTCATCATGATTCAACCAATCGTTGTTGATTCCAATGAGACCATGGAAAAAGCCAGCGTTGAGGAGGGAGCAGACAGCGAACTTGGAAAACGTGCCAAAAACATCAAGGAAAAGCTGGACCCGACTCCCCGCCCAACTCCCAAGAAAAAGGGCTTCCATCTCTTCAGTCTGCCGAAAATCGACAACTACTAGGTGTTTGGCCTCACTTTCTGATGGACGATAAGGGTGAGAGATTGCATCCTTTCCAACTCTTCGTCTTCGGATGAAGGAAGAAACGGGTAGGTACCGAAGTGGCCAAACGGGGCGGACTGTAAATCCGCTGGCTCTGCCTTCAGTGGTTCGAATCCACTCCTGCCCAGTCTTCTGCTGAAATATTGAATGCAGAAGGATAAAGGATGAAAATGAATGCCTTCACAAGGTTCCCTTTAGGCAGTTGCACGTTTTGCCCATTTGCTTTCCGCCCTGCGACTCAGCGCCTCTGCGGGAGATACTCTTTGAGCTCTCCTGGGCTCACGTCACTCCACCCGGATCGACTCGATGATGACGTTCTCGGTTGGGAAGTCATTGCTGTTCACCGGAATTCCGCTGATCGCGTCGAGCACCTCCAATCCCTGAGTTACCTTTCCAAAGACAGTGTACTGGCCGTTCAACTGCGGCATCGCCTCGAGGCAGACAAAGAATTGACTGCCATTGGAGGCGCGTGTGGGATTGATCCCATCAGTGAGGCGAGCGGTAGCAACAGCTCCCTTGTCGAGTTTCAGCCGGATCTCGGCGGGAGTGGTGTAGCCAGGGCCGCCAGTTCCTGCACGGTCTGAGTCCTTAATATCCATCCCCACCTTTTGCAAAAGGCTGTCCACCACCCCCTGACGGCTCTTGGGATCGCCAGTCTGCACAAGCTGATGGGGGAAGAGACGGTGAAATCTCATTCCATCGTAATAATGCCGATTCACCAGATCCTTGAAGTTGGCCACGGTCTGAGGTGCAGCCGAATCATTCAACTCGATGACGATGCGCTGCGGCTTCTTCTCCTTGCGGACCTTGATCAGCATGACGGCCGACTGTGGGCCTGATGCGGCGTAACGCGGAGTTGTTGTGCATCCTGTCAGTAAAAGAATGGGCAAAAGGATCAGGGGAAGCAGGGATCGGGTATTCATGAGCTGATGGCTTGCGTGATGCTGAGCTGAGTCTTTCCTCCGGTCAAGGGGTCGAGGGCATAAATGGGCAAGTCTCCCTCGACAACGCTACGTTTGAGATAGGCCATAGCCATAGTTTGAGGCATGGCCACTTCATTGGAGATTGGAGGGGTCATACTGGTGATCGTACCAACAACAATCTCTTCCCCGGTGATAATGTCATGACCTGGAGCAATCCCCGTCTTTTCCGGAACCGATAGAAGACACAGCAAACGATTGACCTTACCGATGCTCTTGAGTCGCGAAATGGTCTCCTGCCCTGGATAACATCCCCGGTCATAATCGATATGCGTGCGATCGAGTCCCGCCTCTGGGGGCAGGGTCTCCTCCGTGAGTTCCGATCCCCACATGGGAATTCCCCGTTCGATCCGCAATGCCTCCACGACGCAGGGATCAAGCAGTGTAAGCGATGCCACGCCGGAAGCATCTTTTGGGAGATCGATTCCCAGCTCTCCCATTCGGTTGACGTGAATTCCGGGAAAGGAGGCCCAAGGCTCGCAGTCAGCAAGCTTCCCGAAAACATGGATCAGCTCTCGGGGGGGCTCTAAAGTGACCGATACATCGTCTGCAACGATATAGCGCTCCAAGCGGGCAATCAGTCCTTCCTCCAGCGAAGAATCGGACTCGACCATCAAATCATCGTTCTCCCTCCAGATCAGCAGGGGGGCGCAGAGCTTCCCCTTCGGAGTCAGGATACAGGCAGGCAGGGCGTGCCCCGGAATAGCTCTGCTCAAATCCCGGGTAATTTGCCCATTCAGATAACGGAAGGCATCAGCTCCCGAGAGACGGAGAAGAAGCCGTGAAGGCAGGAGGAATGCACCTCCATCTATCCTTGCCAGCCGCAGTTGTTCCGCCAGGGCCAACGTTTTCTGAAACATCACGGGACTCAGGAATTTTTCGGCCCGCCGAAGATCCCGAAAAGTTTTTTTTTCTCCGTTTTAGAGGAGTCTCTTTTAGCCACCTTGTTTTCCTTGCTTTCAGAACTGGAAGAAGTCGGCTGATCCGTCAGATCTTTCACGGTTCCGGCGTAGGGGTAATGACGAGCCAAGGAGGCAAAGTCATCTTCACCCCATCCTGCCTGCACGGCCCCCATGAGGGCGCCGGCGGTCGCCGACGTCACTGGCAGATCGATCCCTTTGCCCTCGACGGAACGCAGGGCGATCTGGAGATCCTTCAGCATATTCTTGGTTGAAAAACGTGGGGTAAAATCCCCGGAGAGCATCAGGGGCAGCTTTGCGGAGATGGCTCCAGAATTCGCGACATTATGCTGCAGGGCCTCCATGAGGCGGGGAAGAGGGACTCCCCCTCGAGCCAGCAGTGCAAGCGCCTCGGAAAGCACTCCGATCTCGGCAGCACTGATCATGTTGGTGGCGACCTTCACATAGGTCGCGGCGCCGACGGGGCCCATCTGGAGAATAGCCTTGGCTGAAACCTTCAGTACGGGCATCGCACGCTCAAGCACCGACTCCTCACCGCCAATGTAGTAAACAAGCTGTCCCTCAGCTGCAGCATCACGACTCCCGGTGAACGGGGCATCGAGAAATGAAGCCCCCCGTTCGCCTACCAACCGTGCGGCCTCGAGCGTCTCCGCCGGGCCCACTGTCGCATGGTTCATGACGACATGCGACTCTCCCAAGGCCGTTCCCATCGAACGAATCACCTCGAGGAGCGCTTCTCCATCCCGGACAAAAAGCTGGAGGAGATCCGCCGACTCGGCCACTTCACGGGCCGATGCGAGAAAATTCGGCTCGGCCCGGGGTGAACGATTCCAGACGAAGACAGAATGTCCGTCGCGTCTCAGAGCCGCTGCAATGCGGCTTCCAATAATACCGAGTCCAATAACCCCGACGGATGTCTTTTGAGACTTCTCCATCGGGATCAACTGAACAAAAAAATCAGTCCTTACTTGGCAGGCACCACGGGGGCGCTGGCAGGAGGAAGGGTGCTCTCAATCTTCGCAGACTGACGAAGCTCCTGCATGATTCCCTTGAAGATCTCACGACGCTTCTGGGCCTGAAGGAACTGCATGATCTGCGCCTTGGCCTCATCGAAGGTGGCGGTTCCTGCGGGCTTCTTGTCTGTCACCTTGATCACATGGTAACCAAACTTGGTCTTCACGGGAGTGACGCTTACGGTACCGGCCTTCTGAGCGAAAGCCGCATCAGCAAACTCAGGAACCATTTTATCCTTCGGGAAGTAGCCGAGATCCCCGCCACGCTGTGCGGCACCCGGCTCCTCGGAAAGCTCCGAAGCGAGCTTGCTGAAATCCTCGCCCTTGTTGGCACGGACAATGGCGGCCTTGGCCTTGTTCTCAGCGGCCTTCAATTGCTCCTTGGTGGCGTCAGGAGGGGTACGGAAGAGGATGTGGCTGGCCTTTACAAGATCAGGATTGGCGAACTCCTTGGTATTGGCGTCGTAGAACTTCTTGGCATCGTCGGGAGTAACCGAGTCTTTGCCGGCAACCTGTGCCTGCATCCACTTGGACTGGCGGATCGACTTGGTCAGATTGGCTACGAACTGATCCATGGTGATTCCGGACTTCTTCATTTCAGCCTGAAAGACCTCCTCGGAAGGGAACTGGCTTTTGATCTTGGCAAGCTGGGCGTCGATCTCGGTCTGATCCACCTTGACGGCGGCGGCCTGCTTGTCGACGAGCTTTTCCATAATCATGCCATCGAGAATCTGGCGATATCCCTGCATCTTCTGATCCGCGGTGAGTGGTGCATTGGCCTGACCGCTGGCAGCCAGGGCCTCGCCAAAGGCCTTCTCAAGATCGGCTTTGCTGATTTTCTCGCCATTGACCGTGGCAACAGGGTCCTTCAGGGCAACTGCCGAGGAACTTGCACCGCCCTTGGAGACGGCGTTGGAGATCATCTTGTTGAGATCTGCAGAGGAAGAGGAGTTCTGTGCGTGCAGCAGGCCTGCGGAGAGAGTGATCGAAAGTAGGGTAAGGAGTCGTTTGGTCATGAGTTGTGAGGTGAGATCTCTACTTTGCACGGGAAGAACGGAGGCGCCAGCCGAAATTCGTCTCTTTTTCAACTTTTCGTCCGTCTCATTCCGATGCCGCAGAATCGCGTGAGTCATTCACCTTGGGGGTTTACTTTCCCAAGCGGCAGGGTAAATTCACCCTTCTTGCTCACGTGGCGAAACTGGCAGACGCGTACGTCTCAGAAGCGTATGGGGAAACCCATGGAGGTTCGATTCCTCTCGTGAGCACTTTTTTCTTTTCCAAGCTAATCAAACGACATCACAGCTGACCACCGATGGAGATCCACAAAGAGAATCCCGAAATGGTCCGGGGACTCTTCTCCGACATCGCTGGTCGTTACCAAGTCGTAAACCATATCCTCAGCGGAGGGCTTGATTTCTACTGGCGCGCAATCGCAGTCCGCCTCATCCGACCCTGGAATCCATCAATGGTTCTCGATGTTGCGACCGGCAGTGGCGACCTGGCCATGGCAATCAGCAAGGCTTGTCCGCAAGCTCGTGTCGTAGGCGCCGACTTCTGCGCCCCGATGCTGGAGGTCGCGCGGAGGAATGGTTTACCCGAGCTCGTTGTGGCCGACGGAATGAGTCTTCCGCTTGCAGATCAGAACTTCGACGTTGTTGCCGCCGCCTTCGGTCTTCGCAATATGGCCTCCTGGGAGAAGGGTCTCTCGGAGATGGCACGCGTCCTTAGGCCTGGTGGCCATCTCCTCATTCTCGATTTCTCACTTCCCGAACTGCCGGTCATTCGTCCGCTTTATCGCTTCTATCTCCACCATATCCTTCCCCACATCGCCGGCCTCGCAACAGGCCGCAAAGATGCCTACGAATACCTCGGCGAATCGATCGAGCAGTTCCCTTCAGGCGAAAAAATGACCTCCCTTATCGAATCGTGCGGCTTCAAAAATGCCAAGTCACACCCCTTAACGCTCGGGACCGTCTCGATCTATACGGCCATTAGGAATTAGTTCTGGCTAGAGTTAATCTACTTTGGAGTCCTGCCTGACCATACTCAGGGCTTCCTGAACGGTTGTCATAAACTGGGCTGGGAAGATAATCGTCGAGTTCTTCTCAGTCGCAATCTCGGCCATGGTCTGTAAGGTGCGCAACTGGAGGGCAACTGGGTGCGAGGCGATCACGTCTGCTGCCTCGCCGAGCTTGGTGGCGGCCTGAAACTCCCCCTCGGCAGCGACGATCTTGGCGCGCCGTTCACGCTCAGCTTCGGCTTCCTTGGCCATGGCACGCTGCATGTTATCAGGCAGGGTGATGTCCTTGATCTCAACGGCTGTGACGCAGGTGCCCCAGGGTTCGGTATGCGTGTCGATGACCGTCTTGATCTGCTCATTGATGTTGGCGGTCTCTGCAAGAAGCTGATCTAGGGAAAAACGGCCGACGACATTACGTACCGTGGTTTGGCTGATCTGGTTAATGGCATTATAGACGTTCTCGATAGCGATCACCGCCTTCTCAGGATCCGTGATCTTGTAGTAGGCAACAGCGGCGATATCGATCGAGACGTTGTCCTTGGTGATAATCTTTTGCGAAGGGATCTGCATCGTCACGGTGCGCAGCGAAACCTTCGTCATCGTCTGAAAGGGGCCAAAGATCACCGTGATACCCGCAGCGCGTGTTCCGGAAAACTTCCCGAGGGTGAAAACCACACCCCGTTCATACTGCATTACGACCCGAATGGAACTCAGCAGATAAAGAAGAACCAGTACGATGACGATGATCATGGTCATAAGCTGACTCTAATACTGCCGAGCGCCTTGTCTAGGCACCATATCGATTTGCCTGGGAGGAATTTCACGACTCGAAAAATAGGATGGGTCCTACTTTGAGCGCAGACCGACAAAGCTACCCTCCAAGACGCGAGCCTACCTGTTATTTCCCCCGCCGTTGAGGATGGAAAGCAGTCGAAGCATGGAGACGTAGAGCCACACGACAGTCACCAGCAGCCCAAACGCACCATACCACTCCATATACCTGGGAGCGTTGCCTGAGGCTGATGACTGAGCAATGAACTCAAAGTCGATGATGAGATTCAGCGCGGCAACCACGACGATCACGAGGCTGAAGATGAGGCCTAGCTGACCGCCTCCGAAGATGGGTAGTTGGATATGGAAGAAGGAGAGGATCATCCCCAACAGATAGGTAAGCATGATGCCGATCGTGGCACCGACGACGATCTTCATGAACATCGGGGTGGCGCGGAGGATGTTCCCCTGGAAGAGGAAGAGCATTCCGGCAAAGGTTCCGAAGGTGAGCATGACCGCCTGAATGGCAATTCCGTGAGTTTTGGCCTCATACATGGCTGAGATGCCGCCGACAAAGAGTCCCTCGCAGAGCGCGTAGATCGGAGCGGTGATCGGGGCCCAGTCCTGCTTGAAGCAGGTGACCATAGCCAGAATGAATCCGGCAATGCCCCCAACCATGGTGTATCCCATCGCGGCAGAGGAATATCCACCTCGACTGGCACTCCATGTGTAGGCGGCTCCGACAATGGTGAGGATTAGGAGAATGGCAGATTTATTGACCGTGCCCCGGAGGGTCATGACTCCGGAAGAACTGGAGGCTACATTAAAATCGGCGCGTTCGAGAACAGGGTTGGACATAGGTTGATAAATAAGGCTGATGGGGAGTTCTGTCAATCGGGATGGATAATCAGAAACCGCAAATAAAATATGAAACTCAGGAAGACAGGAAAGGGCGAACGCGGGGGAATGATGATCAATGTGTCTTCTTTGTTTTTTCTGGGTTCCTGAGTTCCATATTAACTCTCCTCTCAGTCTTGCTTCCCAAAAAAAAGGACGGCCCCGAGGGGATTTCTCCTCTCGGGGCCGTTAAACCTGGCGACGTCCTACTCTCGCACAACCTATAGATGCACTACCATCGGGGCTGCAGCGTTTCACTTCCGTGTTCGGGATGGGAACGGGTGGTGCCACCGCGCTATGATCACCAGA
>CAIPWR010000013.1 GCA_903868795.1 uncultured Spartobacteria bacterium
CCTGCAAACCAGAAGAGCGAGGAGACCGTCAGGTAGCTGGTCACCGCGAAAACGTCCCAGAGGAGCGGGCTCGAGAAGTTCGGCCACATCCCGTAACTATTCGGCACAGGGAACAGGAACCAGACAAACCAAACGCGGCCGATATGGATCGCCGGATAGACTCCGGCGCAGACGATCGCAAAGACCGTCATCGCCTCGGCGGCCCGGGAGATCGAGAGGCTCCATTTCTGACGTGTCAGGAAGAGCAGTGCCGAAATCAGGGAGCCGGCGTGCGCCATAGAAACCCAGAAGATGAAGTTGGTGATATCCCAAGCCCAGAAGCAGGGGCTGTTCGAACCCCAGACACCAACACCGGTACAGATCATGTAAAGGATGCAGGCTCCGCCGATTGCGGCGAACGTTCCGGTAAAAGCGATCGCAGCATACCACCAGAGAGGTGTTTTGCCCTCTACGATTGAACAGACCGCGTCGGTCACCCAGAGCGGGTTGCGGTTATTGAGCACTTGGGGTGGACGCTCCAGGACGGTAAGATCCGGGGCTTTCAGCTCTGTCGCCTCGCTGGTGGTCGTGATGTTCGAAGAGGTGGACATGCTTCGCTCTTAGGAATGCTCTACCTGCTCAACGCCACGATTGGCGGCACCGACGAGGTCGGCCCCTGGCATCGCGGGGTTGGGATTGCGGATCCTCGCCATGTAGGTGACGCGCGGGCGCGTATTGAGGTAGGCGAGTGATGAGTAGGTGCGAGGATCGGCTTTTGCCTGTGAGACAGTGCTCTTGGGATCGTTGATGTTGCCGAAGACGATCGACTCAGAGGGGCATGCCTGCTGGCAAGCGGTCTTGAAAGCAGGGAGCGGAGTCTTGGTGACATCGCTGGCACCGGCCTTGACCGAACGGGCAATCTTCGCCTCCTCGATACGCTGGATGCAGAAGGTGCACTTCTCCATGACGCCGCGCATGCGGACGGTCACGTTCGGATTCTTCGACATCTTGAGACTGTCGGCCATGCCCTTCGGCGCAAGAGGGCCGTAGTAAAGCTCGTCCAGCGGTCGCTCGTTGTAATCGAACCAATTGAAGCGACGGACCTTCCAAGGACAGTTGTTCGCGCAGTAGCGGGTCCCGATGCAGCGGTTGTAGGCCATCAGGTTTAGGCCCTCTTCACTGTGAACGGTGGCATTCGCCGGGCAGACAGCCTCGCAGGGAGCGCTCTCACACTGCTGGCACATGACCGCCATCGGAATCATCTCCAGACTCTCCTCCTTGTGATCCGCGCTTGCGAACCAACGATCAATGCGAATCCAGGCCATGTCACGACCGCGGCGGACCTGATCCTTACCTACAACCGGTATATTGTTTTCGGCCTGGCATGCGACGATGCAGGCGTTGCACCCGATACAGGAATTTAGATCGATCGAGAGTCCCCATTGAAGATCGGAAGTAAGAGGAGGATTCGGATAGATGGAAATCGGCTTTGGTAGCTCGCCATCCATTTCCGAGGCAAATTCAGGCTGCTTCTGGAAGGTAGCCAAGGTTCCCTCGCGCGCGAGGTTGCGCCCCTCCATATTCTGATGTTCTTGAGTGCGGGCAAAGACGTAGGAATCTTTGGGCAGGGACTGCACCTTGACTCCCGAGCGGAAGCAGCGGTTCGAGGAATCACGGAGCGGATAGGCGTCAAATCCGACCTTATCCATCACGTGGGAGACACCCTTGCGGCCGTAGCCCAGAGCAATGCTAAGGGACTTGTCGGCATGGCCCGGGGCAACGATTGCAGCAGCCTCGATTGAGCGGTCTCCAGCAGTGATCTTCAGCCAATCACCATCCTTAATACCAAGCATCCGGGCGTCGGCGGGACTCACCAGTGCGGCATTATCCCAGACCAGTTTGGTGACATAGTCAGGGGTTTCCTGAAGCCAGGAATTATTGGCATAGCGGCCATCATCGACGCTGGAGCTGCGAAGGAAGACCACTTCGAAATCTTTTGGGTCTGCCTTGGGAGCTGCCTGGATCGCGGCGGTGGCTGCGGATGCATTGAGCGAAGGCTTGATGACAGGCCAAGCAGTGCCTGCTGCAAAGCCATTGCGAAGGAACGCATTCCAAGCGGCATCGGTGGAATCCTTACTAACCGAAGAGAAGGTGGCGCGAACCAAGGAGGGACCGTCCACCTTTTCACCTGCAAGAGCGGCAAGGATCTCAAGGGAAGAAACACCATTCCAGAGGGGGAGGATCATCGGCTGGACGGGAGTGACCGTGCCGTCAATCGATCGAGAATCACCCCAGCGCTCCAGGTAGTGGGCGGCGGGCACCTGCCAGTGAGTCACCTTGCTGGTCTCATCGGCGAACTGCGAGAGGTGAAGCGTTTCGGGAACTCCGGCCAGAAGGTTCGCAATATTGAGCTCGGCGGGAGCTGTGAGTACTGGATTGCCCTCAAGGATCAAGAGTGTCTTGATCAAACCAGAACCCATGGCCTTGGAGAGATCGGCCAACGTGGCTGCAGGCTTTGCAGTGGTCTGGACCGCATTGATGGTCGATCCAAGATTGCCCAGAGCATTGTTGATTCCGAGAGCAAGCGCCTGAACGGCTGCAGGTTGTCCCGCGCCTGCGATCACAACTCCCTTGCCCTTGGATGAGATCAAGTCGTCAGCGACGCCCTTGACCCAAGCAGGGTCAAATGAAACTCCCGAGGAAGGATAAGCTGCAGCCTGTGAAGAGAGAGTAGAGTCACCAGACTTCATAGCAATTACTTTGGCCAATGCAGCAGTGAAATCACCGATCTCGCTGGCGCGCACACGGAGCCGATGGTCGGCCATGCCTCCGGTGAGGGAGAAGTGATTCTCGACCACATAAAGACGGTTCATCGAACCCTTGGGGTCACGACGCTTGGCGAAGCCCTTTGCGAATCCGAGACCGCTCTCCGAGGGATTCAGAAAATCACTGCCAAGCGACAGGATCACATCGGCCTTCTCAAAATCATAGACGGGGCGGACGCCAGCGCCGAGCAGGGAGTCAAAAGCGGCTTCATTGGTCTGAATCGCCTCATCCTGCACCCAAAGCATTTTGGGGAACTGGGAAGCGAGATCAGCGCGGAGCCTTTGAACGGTTGGGGAGTTCTCCTTCCCCACCACGATTGCGAGTCCGTCACCGCCATTCGTCCCGGCAGTAGCACGGATTTTGGCAATCAAGGCATCGAGGTCAGCGCGGGAGACCTTGGCGGAGTCATGGGTGATCGCCTTGGAGCGGTTCGGATCGTAGAGACCAAGGATCGAAGCCTGGGCAAAGACATCCGTCGAGCCATTGCTTGCGGGATGCAGAGGATTACCCTCGATCTTCGTGGGGCGCCCATCCGAAGTCGTGACCGTAAGTGGCACGGCGCCCGCAGGGGTCGGCATGGAGCTGGCATAGTAGAGGAACTTGCCAGGGATGGTCCACTCGGCGCTCTTCGCAAAAGGAACGAGATGGGCTTCAGGACGGCGGCAACCGGTGAGTCCCACGCCAGTCAGCGCGGTCGCTGCCCCCATCAGCCGGACGAAATCGCGGCGGGAGAGATTGTTATTGTCACCATCATCAGTACCCGTGGCTCCGGGAGTGAACTCTCGGGCCAGGCCCTCGGTGAAGGCGGCAGAATTCTCACGCTCTCCCTGGCTCCGCCAGAGAGTCGGTTTCAAATCACGCGCGGGATGTTGGAAAATCTTTTTCATCGATGGCAGCCTCCGCAATTCACGGGAGGATTGACCTTCCACTCCTCCTTGAACTTGGTTCCCAACTCGCGTTGCTCGGAGGGCGAAGCAGGATGCCAATTCATGTTAAAGATCTCCGATGGAGGACGAAGGAAATTCTCCGGGGCACGATGACAATCCAAACACCACTTCATGCTCAGTGACTCGGCCTCGTAAACGACGCTCATTTCGTTCACCGCGCCATGGCAGCTGTAACAGCTGACACCGCGGTTCACGTGAACGGCATGGTTGAAGTAGGCATAATCGGGGAGGCGATGGATCTGAACCCAAGGAATCGGCTGACCGGTCTCCCAGCTGTCACGGACAGCAGCAAGACGGGGGCTGGTCGGTAAAATTTTTCCCTGACCGTGGCAGTTGATGCAGGTCTGGGTGGTGGGGAGGTTCGAGTGACCGGCCACCTCGACGAAACTATGACAATAGCGGCAGTCCATCCCCAGCTGCTTCACATGCAGTGCATGGGAGAAGGGAACAGGCTGGTCAGGCTGATAGCCGACACGGGTGTACTTCGGGGTGAAATAGTACCAAATCCCGAGCGTGATGGGGCCGCCGATGACCAAGCCGCAGACGAGCAGCTGGAGCGGGAGCCAATTGGCCCATCTAGGGAAGAAATTCGACATTCGGGTGTTAGAGAAACGCCCGGATGGAGGAATTCGCAGGCCCGAATAGAGTAGAAACTCAGCCGCCGAAGGCAAGAATTTTGGTTCGAAAAATCATGCGCGCCTCTCGTCGTACACAGTGGCAGCTTTGAGCTAAGAAACTCAGAAGAAAAATTAATATGAAACTCAGGAACTCAGGAAATGAAGTAATCAAATTGTCGGGCGCCCTGAGTAAAACTGCAGCATTCGGAGAAAGCCGCCTGCAAAAGATCACCGTCAAAAGACAGCATGAATCTCATGCTTTGCATGTCTCTTCCTGAGTTCCTGAGTTCCATATTTTTTTCCATGCCCCTATGATCGCGAACCATTCAACGGCATCCCTATGAAAAAAATGCTCCCACTTCTGCTTTCAGTTTTCTTTGCGTTATTGCCACTCCATGCCGCACCGAAGCCACAACTTGATCTCCCGAAGGCAACACTCACTCTCGGAACCAACTCCCTTAATGCTCAGGTCGCAGCCGATGATGCCTCTCGCGAGCTAGGCTTGATGTCCCGAACCAATCTCGGAACGGATGAGGCGATGCTCTTTGTCTTTCCTAAACCACGCCCCGTCTCCTTCTGGATGAAGGATACGCCGATGCCCCTCTCCATCGCCTACGTGGGGCGCTCCGGAATAATCTACGAACTCCACGACATGAAGCCTTTTGATGAAACGCCCATCCCCAGCGCCTCCAGTGCCGTCGTCTACGCAATCGAGGTCCCCCAGGGTTGGTTCCTCCAGCACGGCGTCATGGCCGGAAGCAGCGTCAGCGGCCTCCCCTCCTCGAGCATCGCAAAATAGTTTTCGTTTACATTCAAACTATGAAGGGGGTGCTCTCGCACCCCCTTCTCAGTTCAAACCAATGTAACTACTACTCTATCAAAACTTCTTAGAACTTCAGGTTGATGCCTCCAGAGATGGCCTGGCTGAAGATCTGCGCGTCACTGTTGAGGAGATTGCAGACCGCGTAGGCACTGAGGCTCTTGGTAAGCACCAGATTGCCACCGATTCCGGCGATGTACTGATCGCGACCAGCATTGGTGGTCTGGTAGTTGTAGCTCTGACCAAGGATGGAGGAATTCACTCCATAGCCGTTCTGTAGGAACTCATGCTGCCAAGCCAAGCTCAAGAAGGGCTGGAGCTTCACGCTCTGCGTGAGATCAATGTTGTAAGAGGCCTGACCACCCAAGGTGTATAGGAGGCTAGAGGCGCTTTGAGAACCAATGTTCTGAGCTAGAGCTTGGCTTCCACCAGTCTCCTGGGTGCCGCTGAGATTCATGTAGGTATACTGAAGGCTGGTAGCAGGTCCAAAAGTCAGCTTACCCGCCTTGAACTCGTAGCCTGTACCATACATGGAGTCGAACTCACCGCCGGAAACATTGCCATTAGCCATGTTGTTGAATTTGTACCCATTACCCGAAATGCTGATGCCGTGGTTCACGGCCACGCTATTGTAAGCCCCACCGATGATACCGTCATTGTACCAGCCACCCTTACGATACTCACCGAAGAGTCCATAACGGACACTGTTATCAGTTGCAGAGCTACCTCCTCCATTACTGCCATTGAAATTCACCTTGGTGCCCTGATAGCCGACATATGGGCCTACGCTGAAATTCTTGAAGAGTTCATAACTGGCTCCAGCCTGCACTCCCCCTGCGTAGCTATTATAACCAGGAAGGTTGTTCACTGACTGGGCCTGGGACCACATGCCATTACCATCAATAAAGGTAACCCACTTCTGCTCTGGTTCTACTGCAGGTGCCACAACCTTCTTTCCGCTCATTGTTGCAGACTTGCCTCCATCGGCCACAGGGGCGACAGAAGGATCTTCTGAAAGTCCTGCGCGGACAGCCCAGAGTCGCTGTTGAATCTGGGTGTTCTGAACGTTTGCGCTGTTGAACAGGATTGTCGGTAGCGTAGTGTAGATTCCAGGGCTAAGTTGGTTCAAAAACTGTTTATAAACGGAAGACTGCTGGGCGATAGTGGGGTTCTGTTTACCGCTATCGTCTCCATAAAATACATTATTGATATTTTGTAGCGTGTTGTACTCCTTAATTAAGGTTGGGTTAACTCCTGGCGCACTCGTAATGTATCCAGTCTGTGGATCAAACTGAATGGTTCCATTGTTAAACGCATTTTGTACGGCAGGATTATTGAATGCCGTATTGTAAAATCCCTTTTCTCCATAGAGGCCGTTGCCAATAGCTGTATCGAGATTTACTTGGTTTTGAGTAAATCCTCCTGCTCCTTGTTGAATCAGGCCAGGAATAGCTCCATTCGTATCAGCGTTAGTATTTTGCGCCGACGCGGTCAGCGTCATGCCAAGCATTCCCAGCAGCGCATAGGCTGCGAGGCGTAGTGATTTGCGTAGGTTCATCGTGTAGGTTTTGTGGTTTGTTACGCTCAAGACAACTATCCGTTACCATTGAGCGATTCTGTTCTACAATGCCCCCCCTTGTCGTCAACTATTTTTACTGACCCGTTATTTGTTAGCTTTTTTTCTGATGGGACCCACTGAGCGGATCCCCAGTCACAGCGTATTTGGACTTTATTCAGGCACCGTGATTTTAAACTCAGGGCAAAAAAGAGACCAAATCAACACAGCCGCTCAAGGATTGGAAGTTTCGGTGATCCGCAAAGCGCGAGAAGGAAGGGGTAGTTTTCCAACGCCGACCGAGCAGCAACACGGTGGAGTGCGAAAATCCCAATCCTCACCCCCAATCAGACTTTGAGTTCTTCGTTCGTCTGGGCATTCGCAACGGAGAACTTCTCCACATGGAGAGTCGGATCGGACTTGAAGGTGAGGCGACCTGCGTATTTGCGCTCGATGTCGATGAGCAGTTCCTCGTCCTCGGTGCGGAGGCGGTTCAAGAGCTCGGGATGAACGGTGACCTTGAACTCATGGATCTCCTCCTGGTGGCGCTTCATGAGGGTGTGCAGAGCACGCTGAAGCTCGACGCTCATGGTCATCGGACTCTTCACCACCCCCTTGCCGTGGCAGTAGGAGCAATTCGTGTAGAGGGAACTTGAGAGGCTCTCCTGGGCACGCTGACGGGTCATCTCCATGAGGCCGAGCGCGGAGATCGGGAGCACATGGGTGCGGGCCTTATCACGGCGCAGACGATCGCGCATGCGTTGATAGACGGCCTGCTGATCCTTGCGGTTCTTCATGTCGATGAAGTCGACCACGATGAGGCCACCTATGTTGCGCAGGCGGAGTTGGCGGGCAACCTCATCGGCTGCCTCCATGTTGGTCTGGAAGATGGTCTTGTCCATGTCCTTGCTCCCCTTGTTACGGCCCGTGTTCACGTCAACCGCGATCATGGCTTCGGTCTCGTCGATGACGAGATAGCCACCGCAAGGTAGCCAGACTTGGCGCAGGAAGGCGTTGTCGATCTGTGTCTGGACCGCAAAGTTGTCGAAGATCGGCTTCTGCCCGCTGTAGAAGTGGATCGATTTCTTGGCACGCTTGGAGATCTGACCGACCAGCTCCTGCATGCGTTCGGCCGCCTTGATGTCATCGACATGAACGGCATCCACGCTTTCGGTGAGGAGGTCGCGCACGGTACGGTCGACGAGATCGGGTTCGAGGATCAAGGTGCTGGCGGCAGGCTTCTCGACCATCCCCTTCTCCACTTCGCGCCACTGGTCGAGCAGGAAGCCAAGATCGCGGACGAAGAACCGGGCCTTCTGCCCCTCGCCGGCCGTACGGATGATGATGCCCATTCCTTCGGGAAGGGTAAGCTCCGTCAGGATTTTGCGAAGTCGCGCACGTTCCTTGGGATCCTCGATCTTGCGTGAGATGCCACACTGGTCATTGAAGGGCATGAGAACCATGTAACGGCCGGCCATGGAGATGTTGGTCGTGATCCGAGGTCCTTTCGTGCCAATCGGCCCCTTGGTCACCTGGACCATGATCTCGCTGCCAACGGGATAAACATTGGGGATGTCCTTGGCTGTGATCTGCTGCTTCTTTTTCGGGTTATTGCCTCCACCGGCTCGCTGGACGGCCTCGATGCCACTATCGAGGGCGGCCGGAATCGCATCCCAGAAATGCAGGAAGGCGTTCTTCTCGAAGCCGATGTCGACGAACATGGCCTTGAGGCCGTGTTCGATGTTACGGACTTTTCCCTTGAAGATGCCGCCGACGATATTGCGCTCGCTGTCGCGCTCGATGGAGTACTCCTCCAACTTGCCATCCTCGAGGAGGGCAACGCGCTTTTCGAGTTTCTCGCAGCTGACGACCAACTCGATACGTGGGCCGGATTTTTTCACGCCAAGTAGGCGCTTAACGGTGTCAATGATGCTCATGGAATTTGGTATTTAGGGGTTTAGAGTGAAGGCCGTTTGGGCCTGAGGGTGATTGGTTGATGGTTGAAGCAAAGGGTTGGGAGTGTTGTTTTGGAGTGAATTGAAAATTTGGAATGAGGGGGGTGTTTTACCTTAATGTCTGCTAGTCTTCAGTCTAATAGACATTCGGTGAATTTAATTCGATTGTTTAGGAACGGCCGAGCGGCCGCCACCGAGGAAGTTGAAGAATTTCTGAAGGCCGCCCTGAGCCTGCGGTTTCTTGTTATTGGCATGGCTGTCGGCATCCTCCTTGATGTCTGGCTTGGCTGTCGGGGTGCCTCCATTGGATGAGTTGTCAGTTTCAGGAGTCTCCTCGCCGGTTGCCTCCGGGGCAGGAGGGGCATCACCACCATACTGGGCGGGTAGATCCTTGGAAAAGTCGATTCCGGCAATGGGTTGGAAGTTGCCGACCGCAGGACTAATGACCTCCAGTTTCACTTCCTGTCCCTTCTCCATGGCGAAGATCTGTTCGAGGATCTTGGCGGCGATCGGGGCCGGCACGGAGCCCCCCGAATGGCCTCCCTGAACAAAGACGCAGACGACATAGCGGGGCTTGTCGTACGGGGCGAAGCAAACGAACCATGTGTGGTAATCCTTGATGCCGTTGCGCCAGAACTGAGCAGTACCGGTCTTGCCGGCGACCTCGAATCCCTTGACCCGCGCCTTTCTGGCAGTGCCATCGGGGTCGTTGACGACGCGCCACATCCCCTTCCGCACCTTCTCGAACTGCTCGGCGCTGATGCCTGATTCCTTGAGGAAGTCGGTGCGGATCTTGACCTGCTCCTGCTTGATCACCGCACCATCCTGCGCCACGACCTTCTCGACAAGATGAGGCTGATACACAATGCCGCCGTTGGCCACCGTTGCCGCCATGTTCGCGACCTGCAGCGGGGTCGCGAGAACGAAACCCTGACCGATTGCCGTGTTGGCCGTGTAACCCGGGCTCCAACGCTCACGCGGATAGTTCTGAGCAAGCCATGCGGTGCCAGGCATTACGCCGCTGGCCACGCTATTGAGCGGCAATTCCGTCTTCTGGCCCAAGCCAAGCATCCCGCCAACTGCATCGATCTGGTCGATGCCAGCGGCATTGCCGTACTGGTAGAAAAACGGATCGCAGGAATTCTTGATTGCCGTAGTCAGATCCTGATGACCATGGGGAGGAAGCGGCGGCTTCGCGGTGAGCACCCAGCACTTCATGTACTTGTTGCCGTACTGCACGCCACCCGTGCAATCAAACTGCCTGTCACCCACACCCGCACGAATACCCGCCAAGGCCGTGCAGAGCTTGAAGGTTGAACCGGGCGCATAGGCATTCACAGCGCGGTTCATCAGTGGATCAGTCTGATCTTTGGCTAGTTTTTCCCAGTCAGTCTTCGAGATCGAGGGGACGAACTGATTCGGGTCGAAGGAAGGGACCGAGGCCATCGCAAGAATCTCTCCGGAGTTCGGATCGAGCACGATCGCCGCCCCGCGACCGACGACACGAAGGGCCTTCTCCACGATGGTCTGGATGCGCGCATCAATGGTCAGGCAGACCTTGGCGCCCTGCTTTGGCTCAACCCTCTTCGTCTCCCCATCGATGACCCCATGCGCGTTACGCTGAAGAAACTTCGTCCCCGCCGTACCGCGGAGAACATCGTCGTAGGCCTGTTCGATCTGCGCCTTCCCCTCCACGTCGGGTTGATAAAAATTGAACTGAGAGGCCTCCTCCTTATCGATCTCCTTCGGAACACCGACATAGCCGAACAGATGTGCAGCAAGAGCTCCGTAGACATAGTGCCGGACCGGCTTGAGCGACACGGTGACACCGGGAAGATTCAGGCTGTTCTCGCTAAAGCGGGCCATGGTCTCGAAATCCAGATCCTGCCGGTAAACATAGGGTACCTCGGCATTGTCACGGAAATGCACTTGAAGTTTGCGACTGTTGTAGTCGCCGGCGAGTCCGAGCTTCTCAAGCTGAGGGACGATCGACTCGTTGACGATCTTCACGATATCAGGCTCGGATTTGAGAGCCCTCATACCATGGTCGAGTCCCCAGTATTTGCGGACAGGGACCTCGTCATGCTCCTCTTTCCAGGCACGGACGATATCCGGCAGGTAGAACTCCACCTCCATGCTGGCCCGATTCTCGACCAGCGGCACACCCTTGCGATCACAGATTTCGCCACGAACGGCCGGAAGTCGAACCGTGAGCTGTGAGTGCCCCTTGATACGGGCCTTGTAGTCGGCGTACTTGAAAATCTGGACGTACCACATCCGTGCCAAGAGCAGGATCAGCGCCATGGCGAGAATTCCCCCAAGGATGAGGATCTTGCGCAGGGAGTCGTCGAGCGATTTCATGGCCTTACCTGCTGAAATTGGGCTTCTTGGGGAGAGAGTTCTCCTCATTGAACACCGGCACCAGATTGCGAAGCGCAAAGTAAAGGAGGGGAGCGATGAGCAATGATGCCACCGCGGGAATGACGACACGCACGAGAACCGTCATCTCCAGCGGAAGCCCTCCTCTCTTCACGCAGAGCACCAAGAACTCGACACCAAGGAGGGTCAGTGTCACGGCGGCGCTTCCGAGGGCGTGAACTTCCCATCGCATCCCATGGGTCGCCTCGCTTGCCATCTGGAGAAGAATCGCCCAGGCAAGAAAAAACACAACGGGTACCGTGAGCCCGAGTTCCACCTGTCCCGACTGGATCTGCAGCAACACAAGCCCCTGGACCAAGGCGGTCGCCAGAGCGAAATAGAGCGACGGCACCAGGGGCAGGGCCATCACCCCGAAACAAAAAACCACAGGCAGAAGCTGGACCCTTCCCTGGAAAGGTGGAATGGCCGGCAGCAAATCCTGCACCGCCACGGCTATCGGCAGCAGGAGCAGGAGAATGATAAAAAGGATGCCTTGCCTCATTTCGCGCCGGTGACGATGAAGACCTCCTCGAGCGCGCCGAGATCGGCGGAGGGCTCGAGGATGGCTTCGCCATCAAGTTCGCGGGCGTGAAAACTTTTCACCGTGCCGAGAGCGATGCCGGAGGGGAAGATACCTCCGCTCACACCCGCTGTGTAAACTTTCTGCCCGGGCTGAAGATCAGCCAGTTTGCTCAAAAAAGTCAGCCTCAACTCACCTGCCGGATCACGTGACCCGGCACTGATTCCCTGCTCCTTGGTTCCCTCCACCTTGGCTGCCACTTTACAGTTTTCATCCGTGACCAGAAGCACCTCTGAGAGATTGCTGGACACAGCCGTGATCTTACCGACGAGACCCTTGTCAGTGATCACAGGCATGTCGGATGTGATGCCGTTGGCGGACCCCCGGTTGATCTTGATCGTGCTCCACCAGACCCCTGCGTCATGTCCCAGGACCAAAGCGGGAACAAGACGGAACGAGGAGCGCTCCCGGTAACCCAAGACCTGTCGGAGATGATCGTTGTCATGCTGCAGATCGCGCAAACCGTTGTTCTCCGCACGAAGCTTTCGGTTCTCGGAGAGCACCCGCTCATACTCCGCTTGGAGTTGATCCAACGTCATGAGATCTTTGCCGAGGGTGCCGATGCTGCTTTTGACGGCACTTCCCGAACGGCTGATCGGTGAGATAGCCCCGAGAAGCCCAGATTGGAGCCATGACAGCGTGCCGGACTCCAACAAACAGAAGGCGATCGCAAGCATCGCGAAAACGACAAGGGTTGCGATCTGGATTTTTTTCATCCCGATGGTGTTCCTAGTGCTGTTTTACTGATCGAGGCCCCGGAAAGGGAGTGCGTGGGATCCGGGCGAGGATGACCCCTCGCTTCCGGAAACGACTTTAGGCCCTGGGACGATCCGTCGCGGCGACAGCCCGCAGGAATTCGATTTCCTGAAGGGCTTTGCCGGTTCCCTCGGCGACAGCGCTGAGCGGATCCTCGGCCACGTGGACCGGAAGACCTGTCTCCTGGGCAATAAGCCTGTCGAGGCCGCGCAGAAGGGCTCCACCTCCTGCCAGAACGACTCCGCGGTCGACAAGGTCGGCGGAAAGCTCGGGAGGGCAACGCTCCAGCGTGATGCGGACCGCATCCACAATGCGCGAGACCGGCTCCATGAGAGCCTCACGGATTTCCTGCGAAGTGATGGTGATAGTCTTGGGAAGCCCGGCGACCTGATCGCGCCCCTTGACCTCCATGGTGAGTTCCTTCTCGAGAACGTAAGCGCTGCCAAGACGGAGCTTGATCTCCTCGGCTGTGCGCTCGCCGATCAGAAGATTATAGGCACGCTTGAGGTATTGGGTGACGGAATTATCCAACTCATCCCCTGCGACACGCTCGCTCTTACTGATAACGATTCCCGCCAGCGAGATGATGGCCACCTCGGTGGTGCCGCCGCCAATGTCAATGATCATGTTGGCGGCGGGATCGGTGACAGGAAGCCCGACACCGATCGCGGCGGCCATCGGCTCCTCGATGAGATATACCTCACGAGCACCGGCATGCATGGCGGAATCCTTCACCGCACGCTTCTCCACCTCGGTGATTCCACTTGGAACAGCGATCACGACGCGGGGGCGAACAAAGCGGCGGTTCCCATGGGCTTTGTTGATGAAGTGCCGAAGCATCGCCTCGGTGATCTCAAAGTCGGCGATAACACCATCCTTGAGGGGGCGGATCGCGGTGATATTACCAGGCGTGCGTCCAAGCATTCGCTTGGCCTCATCACCGACGGCAAGCACCTGGGTTGTGCCGGCCTTGACGGCTACGATGGAGGGTTCGCGGAGAACGATGCCCTTGTCCTTGACATAGACAAGCGTGTTGGCGGTTCCGAGATCGATTCCAATATCACTGGAGAGGAATCCGAGAAGGTTGTTGAACATGATGTGGGAAATGGCTGAGCGTTGGGAAGTCTTGGGTGAAATGAAGCAATGCGACGGCAGTCCCGTGCCCAGTAGCATCTTATTCAGGAATATGGGATGCCTCCCCGGCGCGTTAGCAATCTTAAGCTGCATCTCATGGAATAAAAGCTCAGGGAGGCCGCGTCAAGCACCCCCTCCCTCGCTCCATCGGGTAGAGAGCGTGAGAGTGGAGATTTTGCGTGAGTTGACCAGCCGTGGCACGCATACTGATGGCTCTTATGGCCAGCATCTTCGGAACTCTCTTTCGTGTCTCCACCTGGGGTGAATCCCACGGCGGCGGGGTCGGCTGCGTCATCGACGGCTGTCCCTCCAGGCTTCCGATCACGGCTGAAGAGATCCAGGTCGAGCTCGACCGCCGCCGCCCGGGACAGAGTGACATCGTGACCCCGCGCCAAGAGGAGGACACATGCCGCATCCTCTCCGGAGTCTTTCAGGGACAAACCCTCGGCACTCCTATACTGGTCGCCGTTGATAACAAGGATGCCCGCCCTTCGGCCTACACCGAAATGGAGACGATGTTCCGTCCCTCGCATGCCGATTTCACCTACCAGACCAAGTATGGCATTCGGAACTGGGAAGGAGGCGGACGCTCCTCCGCCCGCGAGACCATCGGACGCGTCGCAGCCGGAGTCGTCGCACGCAAGGTAATCCGCACGCTCCATCCCTCCTACGAAGTGGTCGCCTACGTCCGCTCCATCCATGATCTCGAGTCGGACGTCGATCCGGCGACCGTCACAACCACCGAGGTCGACGCCACCCCTGTCCGCTGTCCCGACCCGAAAGCCGCCGAGGCCATGATCGCCCGCATCAAGGAAGTCCGTTCACGGGGTGACAGCATCGGCGGAATCATCGAGTGCGTCGTCCGAGGGGTCCCTCCCTCACTTGGCGAACCTGTCTTTGACAAGCTCGAAGCCGATCTTGCCAAGGCGATGATGAGTCTCCCCGCGACAAAGGGATTTGAGATCGGAAGTGGATTTGCCGGATCCCGCCTCACCGGCAGCGAACACAACGATGCCTTTGTCATCGAAGCAGGGAAGGTCACCACCGCCACGAACCGCTCCGGAGGCATCCAAGGAGGCATCAGCAACGGAGAGCACATTTTCTTTCGGGTCGCCTTCAAGCCTACTGCCACCATCGCGAAGTCCCAGCAGACCGTGACCGTGGAGGGCGAGCCTGCCGAACTTGCAGCCCGAGGCCGCCATGATGCGTGTGTCCTGCCGCGCGCAGTCCCGATGGTCGAGGCGATGGTGAATCTCGTCATCTGCGACCATTTGCTTCGCCAGCACGGCCAGAATGTCCTCCCCTGATTTCACGCCACTCGCCGAGGCCTTACGCGAACGCCTTGCCGTCATTGCCGATCATGCGCACAGGGATCGGGATGCCGCCGCCCATCTCGAGCGGCTGATCGAGGTCTCTGGTCGAATCGATGCCCTGAGCGCGGCACTTCCTGCAGAAGAACTCGACCCGCAATTCCTCCATTACCTCGAGCGCCGCAGCTATGATAAGGCTCTTGCTTGGATCGAGGAGTCAGCTGGTTAGCGCTTCCTTAAGCGCTGACCCTTCATTGAACTAACGGAAAATCATTCCTCGTTCTTCGATCGAGAGTTCTCTCCATGACCCTGGAGTTAGTGCTCCCATGGTCAGTTCCCCGATGCTCCTTCTAATGAGTCGGAGCGTTGGATGGCCGATGGCGGCGGTCATTCGGCGGACTTGACGATTCTTCCCCTCATGGAGTTCCAAGGCGACCCAGCAATCGGGAACGCTTTTGCGCACTCTGATCGGAGGGTCGCGAGGAGGCACCTCGGGCTGAGGATCCAGCAGCCATGCCCGACAGGGACGGGTTTTATACTCCTGGATCGTCACACCGGCGGCAAGTTCTGCAAGCGATTCGAGGCTGGGCAGTCGCTCCACCTGAGCCCAGTAACACCTTGCATGCCCATGCTCCGGATCGAGCAGGCGGGTGTTCAGACCAGCCTCATCACTGAGAAGAAGCAACCCCTCCGAATCGGCGTCGAGTCGGCCGATCGGATAGACCTCCTTCGGAAACCCAAACTCAGCCAACGTCCGGTTCTGCGATCCATCCGGCGTGAACTGCGAGAGCACGCCGTAAGGTTTGTTGAAGGCCAGGATCATTGCCCGGAGTGATCGGGGCGCATGGTGAGGAGCCCGAGATGTTTCCTGAAGGTAAAGAAAAGAATCCCGCATGTCAGCAGTAGCCAGAATGGGAGGAAGCCGAAGGCATGGCCGAGCTGCTCCTGCGCATTCGATCCGGGAACGAGATGCAGAGCCCAGGCAAAGAGAAGACTGATCCCTGCATAGGCCAGATTGATCGTCACTCCCTTGAAAGAGAGGACTGTTGCGCGGTGATGTGAATCAACGAGTTGGTTGAGATAGGTCGAGACCGAAAAGCCAATCATCGTCATGGCGCCCCAGAGGAGATAGCCGAAGAGCAGTCCCCAGTAGGGAGGATGGAAGGCCACCCCTACGAGTCCTAAAAAGACCACTCCGGTCATGATCGCAAAGCTGGCACCGATGCTCCGAGTAGTCACCATCCTGCGGATCCAAGGAGAAACCACGAGACCAATGGCCCCCATGGCGGCACCGAGCACTCCGAAAGCAATCTCGGGAATCTCGATTAGGCGAAAATAGGAAGTGCTGAAGACAAGAAAAAGTCGGACCACACAATCGAGCACGAATCCTGCACAGACGACAAAAAGAGCCGTTGGATTCCCAAGCAACCAGCGCCCCGCCTGAAGCGTGAAGGCAAATGCCCCCAGCGCCGAGGAAGCTCGATGACCCTCCGGATCTTCCAAGGAGTGAGGTTGATGACGCGTCGGTTCATGAAAATTGAGAGCCAGCAGAAGAACACCCACAGCACTCAGCAATGTGAGAACAAGAGGAAACCGAAGCGTGGTCGCCTGATCCAGATGGGCATGGATTCCAAGAAGAGAGAGAA
This sequence comes from uncultured Spartobacteria bacterium, assembly GCA_903868795.1. GTDB lineage: Bacteria > Verrucomicrobiota > Verrucomicrobiia > Chthoniobacterales > UBA6821 > UBA6821. The sequence goes on from CAIPWR010000013.1 coordinate 16,544, forward strand.
CCCAGTTCACGGAACCAGGAGCATAGACCGCACCACCGAGTAGCATCACAACTAGGAAGGCCGTCGACTGCCATCGGGTCAGTTGCTCCATGACGCGGTGCCACTCCCCTTCACGACCGCTCTCGGCCAAGGAATCAAAGACGATCGCCTCGTCAGCCCCACTGGCGGCCCCCTCGGCCAGTCCACTGAGGATCCGATTCACAAGGCAGAAGAGGAATAGCACCATCCCTCCGTTTCGCGGAGCGACGCAGAGGATCGCCATCTCTGCAATCATGAAGCAACCCGCGGCCACCAGCAGCGGCTTGCGTCCAATGCGGTCTGCCAGCACGCCGGCGGGGATATCGGCAAGGAGACTCGCCGCGGCCCAAGCCACATTCAGAAGAGTGTACTGCGTCGCACTTAGCCCCAGATCGAGGAAAAGCACCGCCATCACCGGGTAGTAGAACCGCGCAGAAAACAGAACACGGAACCACAGGAAAATACGCCAGTTCCGATCCGCCTCGGAATGAACTGTTCCGACGCTCCCAATCATGCCTTCAGAATGGTATCGATCTTTGCGAGTTCCGCCGGATCGAAGGTCGTGTTTTCGGTGGCGGCGATGCATTCCTCCAGTTGACTGATCTTGCTCTCGCCGATCAATGCTGTGGTGACGCGAGCATCCCGAAGTACCCAGGCCAGCGCGAGTTGTGCGATGCTCTGACCGCGGGCCTCGGCGATCTCGCCAAGAGCGCGCACTTTGGCCATCACCTCTGGATTGACCCCCTCGGGCCTTAGGAATCCATGATCCTTCGCGGCACGCGCGTCTTCGGGAATCCCTCCCAGGTAGCGTCCCGTCAGCAGTCCCTGTGCAAGCGGAGAGAAGGGAATACATCCGACACCTTCGCGTTCGAGCACATCGAAGAGCCCCTGCTCGGCTGACCGCTCGAACATATTATACTTCGGCTGGTGAATCAGCAGGGGCGTCCCCATCTCATGAAGGAGCGCAGCCGCCCGGGCCGTCGTCTCGGGATTGTAGTTGGAGATGCCGGCATAGAGCGCCTTGCCCGACTTCACAGCATGGGCCAGCGCACCCATCGTCTCTTCCAGAGGGGTCACGGGATCCATCCGGTGGCTGTAGAAGATATCGACATACTCGAGTCTCATCCGATGCAGCGATTGATCGAGCGAGGAGAGGAGGTATTTCCTGGAGCCCCAGTCTCCATAAGGGCCGGGCCACATGGTGTAGCCGGCCTTGGTGGAAATGATCAACTCGTCCCGGTAGGGCTTCAGATCGGTGGCCAGCATCTTGCCAATGTTGCTCTCAGCGGAACCCGGGGGCGGTCCGTAGTTGTTCGCCAGGTCGAAGTGGGTGACCCCGAGATCGAGAGCTCTCAGAACGATATCCCGTGCCGTCTCGAAGGAGTCGACATCCCCGAAGTTATGCCAAAGCCCAAGGGAAATCCTGGGAAGCAGGAGTCCGGATTTGCCGCACCGGGCAAAAAAATCGGGGCGGGCATAGCGGTTGGAATCGGCAAGATACGGCATGGAGGGGAAATTGGGTGAACCCCAGAATCGGGAAGGATGACCTTTCAGCCAAGCCCTTCTTCAAAAAATCCCTATTTGGAACGCCATTTGCTTGCGAGATAGGTCCTCTTCCACGACATTATAACGCCCGCCGCTTCACCTCGGCGGACACCATCACCGCACTCCACGCACCCATTCCCATGATGAATCATTCCCTGCCCCACCATCAGAGTGACACCTCGCTCTATGATCCGGCCTTTGAGAAAGACGCCTGCGGCGTCGGCATGGTTGCCCAGATCAGTGGCCAGCGCTCCAACGAGATCCTTCGCATCGGTCTCCGCTCCATCTGTAACTTGATGCACCGCGGGGCTTTGGATGCCGATGCCCGTACTGGTGACGGCGCCGGGATCTCGACCCAGATTCCCTACAAGCTCTTCCGTCCCATCATCGAGAGCTGGGGCAAGTCCCTCTACAGCGACACCGATCTCGGCGTCGGGGTCCTGTATCTTCCCAAGGAGAATGAATACGCCAAGGCCCGCGCCAAGGCTATCACCGAAGAAGTTCTAGAAAAGAGGGGGTTCTACCTTTTTGGCTGGCGCGAAGTCCCCACCAACAAGCAGATCCTCGGCACCAAGGCGCTCCTAACCCTCCCCGACATCGAGCAGGTTCTGGTAGGCAAAGTCGAGGGAATGACCGCCGATGAATTCGAGCGCAGGCTCTTCCTCGCTCGTAATGAGATCGAGAAGCGCGTGGCCGCGGATAAGATCGAGGATTTCTACATTCCGACCCTCTCCCACCGCCTGATCGTCTACAAGGGTCTCCTCGTCTCCTCATCGCTCGAGAAGTTCTTCCCGGACCTCTCGAATCCAGATTACGAGACCGCCCTCTGCGTCTACCACCAACGCTACAGCACGAATACCTTCCCGACCTGGCCCCTCGCCCATCCCTTCCGGATGATGGCGCACAATGGCGAGATCAATACCGTCCGCGGCAACCGCAACTGGACCCAGGCCCGCGAGGCCGAACTGAAGGCCGACTTCTGGGGCGAGGATATCGAACTCCTGCACCCGATCATCCAACCCGGCGGCTCCGACTCCGCCAGCCTCGACAATGTACTGGAAGTCTTGACCATGTCGGGACGCTCCTTACTGCATTCCATGACCATGCTGGTGCCCCCAGCCTGGCGTGGTGACAAGGAGATCTCGCCCGAGCTCGCCGCCTTTTACGAGTACCACACCTGCCTCTGCGAGCCATGGGACGGACCGGCCGCCCTCGTCTTCACCGATGGCATCACGATCGGCGCCTGCCTTGATCGCAATGGACTGCGTCCTGCCCGTTATCAAATCACCGACAGCGGCATCTTCAGTCTCGGCTCCGAGATGGGAGTCGACGGCCTCGACCAGAATTCGATCATTGAGAAAGGTCGCCTCGCCCCCGGAGAGATGATCGCCATCGACACGGCAACCGGAGTCCTGATGCGCGACTCGGAGATCAAGCAGGACCTCGCAGCCCGTCATAACTATCGCAAGATGGTGGACGATCATCGCGTCCGTATCGCTCCTTTCAAAGCCGAACAACTCGAGTCCCCCAAGGGCGATCTCGACATCATCGACCTGACCCAGCGCCAAGTCTCCTTCGGCTACACAAGCGAAGAGCTCGACATGATCTTTAAGCCGATGCTCAAGGATGGAGCGGAAGCCGTCGGCTCCATGGGTGACGACACACCTCTCGCGGTCCTCTCCCTGCGTCCGCGTCTGCTTTACACCTATTTCAGCCAGCTTTTTGCCCAGGTCACTAACCCTCCGATTGATCCGATCCGTGAACGTCTGGTCATGTCGCTTTTCACCACACTGGGGTGGAGGCGCAATCTCCTCTCCGAGACCCCGGAGCATGCCTCTCAGGTCTCGCTCGACTCTCCGATCCTCTTCAACGAAGAGCTGCAGGCCGTCTGCAAGATCGGTGGCGAGCACAAAGCCACTACCCTTTCCTCCCTCTGGAAGGTTGCCTCCGGCGCCACAGGGCTCGCCACTGCGGTTCAGGAACTCTGCAAAGCTGCCGAAAAGGCTGTCGACGAGGGGACACGGATCCTCATTCTCAGCGATAAGGGAATCGATGCCGAGAATCTGGCAATCCCGGCCTTGCTCGCTGTCGGCGCCGTCCACCATCATCTCCGCCGCGTCGGCAAGCGCATGCGTGCGAGTATCGTCTGCGAAACCGGCGAAGCCCGCGACGTCCATCAGATGGCCTGCCTGATCGGCTATGGTGCAAGTGCCATCAATCCTTACCTGGCCATCGAGACCATTCGGGAGATGATCGAAAAGGGCTCCGTGGAGGTGGACTTTGCCACCGCCCAGCTCAACTACAAGAAAGCGCTCCAGAGCGGACTCCTCAAAATCATGTCGAAGATGGGTATCTCCGTCATCGGCAGCTACCGTGGCGCCCAGATCTTCGAGGCAACAGGCATCTCCACCAAACTTGTCGAAGAGTGCTTCACCGGAACCCCCACCCAGATCGAGGGTGTCGGTTTCGAGGAGATTGCCCGCGAGTCCCTAGCCCGCCACGAGATGGCCTATGCGGCCCCCCTTCCCGTTGAGGAAGGCAAGGAAGCCGCGGCCCTGCAACTCGGCGATCCCGGATTCTACCGCATCCGCCGCGGCGGCGAGCTTCATGCCGTCACACCACCGGTCATCAAGAACTTCCACAGCTTCGTCCGCACCAACAAGCCCGAGGACTACAAGGCCTACGTCGACGCCGTCCTGGCCTCGACCCCGCACTCCCCGCGCAATCTGCTCGAGTTCGTTGCACTCCCCTCAGGCCCCGTGCCGATCGAGGAGGTCGAGTCGATCGAGGAGATTCGCCGCCGCTTCACCACGGCCGGCATGTCGCTCGGAGCCCTGAGTCCCGAGGCCCACGAGACCCTGGCGATCGCCATGAACCGCATCGGAGGCAAGTCGAACAGTGGAGAGGGTGGCGAGGATCCACGCCGCTTCAAACGTCAGGAGAACGGAGACTGGGCCAACAGCGCCATCAAACAGATCGCCTCCGGTCGCTTCGGCGTCCACGCGGCTTATCTTGCGAGTGCCAAGGAAATCGAGATCAAGATGGCCCAGGGCGCCAAGCCCGGAGAGGGAGGCCAGCTTCCCGGTCACAAGGTTACCGCGTACATCGCCAAGCTCCGCAATTCGGTTCCTGGCGTCACCCTGATTTCCCCTCCTCCCCACCACGACATTTACTCGATCGAGGATCTGGCCCAGCTCATTTATGACCTCAAACAGGTCAATCCGCGCGCCAGGGTTACGGTAAAGCTCGTCGCCGAGGCCGGCGTCGGAACGGTTGCAGCAGGGGTGGCCAAGGCCCATGCCGACATCATTCTCGTCAGTGGTCACGACGGTGGCACAGGTGCCTCTCCCCTAAGCTCCGTGAAGCATGCGGGTGGCGCATGGGAACTCGGTGTTGCCGAGACCCATCAGGTCCTCCTGCTGAATGGCCTCCGCAACCGCGTCACCCTCCGTACCGACGGCGGCATGCGTACCGGCGAGGATATCGTCCATGCAACGCTACTCGGCGCCGAGGAGTACAATTTCGGAACTGCCGCGCTCATTGCCATGGGCTGTGTCTATGTCCGCCAGTGCCATCTCAACAACTGCCCGGTCGGTGTCGCCACCCTCGACGACCGTCTTCGTGCCAAGTTCAAGGGCAAGCCCGAGAATGTCGTCAACTTCTTCAACGCCGTTGCCGAAGAGGTCCGCAGCATCATGGCCCGCCTGGGCTTCCGCACCATCGACGAGATGGTCGGCCGAACCGAGTGCCTGCGCCAAAAGCACATTCCCAATCACCCGAAGGCGAACACCGTCGATCTTTCACGCCTCCTCAAGGATGTGGTGAAGGATGATCCGACGGCCGTCCGCTACGCCACGCGTGACCGTAACGATCCCGAGCACGACCAACCTCTCGACGACATCATCCTGCAGGATGCCGAGGAGTCTATTCGTGACGCCAAGGCCGTGAAACTCTCCTACAAGGTCGACAACACCAACCGCTCCCTGGCGACCAAGGTCTCCGGAGAGGTCGCCTATCAGTATGGTGAAGAGGGCCTTCCCGAGGGCACCCTCGAACTCGACCTCACCGGCACCGCCGGCCAGAGCTTTGGAGCGTTCCTAGCCCCGGGCATCAAGCTCGTCCTCACCGGCGAGGGCAATGACTATGTCGGCAAGAGCATGAGCGGTGGCGAGATCATCGTCCGCCCCCTGCCCGATCACCGCTTCGTTCCCGAGAAGAACAGCATCATCGGCAACACCGTCATGTACGGAGCCATCGCCGGACATCTCTTTGCTAATGGACGCGCCGGCGAACGCTTCTGTGTTCGTAACTCGGGCGGTACTGCCGTCGTCGAGGGAATCGGGGATCACGGATGCGAATACATGACCGGCGGCACCGTTGTCGTCCTCGGTTCCACAGGTAAGAACTTCGGCGCGGGCATGACCGGCGGCGAAGCCTTCGTTCTTGATTTGGAGGATAAGTTTCTAGGCCGCTACAACGATCAGTTGGTGGGGGCTGCCCGAATCGAATCTGCGGAGGATGAGGCCAAGCTCAAGGACCTCGTGGTGAAGCATCACGAGAAAACCGGCAGTCCTCAGGCCGCCCGTATTCTCGCTGACTGGAAGGGCCAACTGGCACAGTTCTGGAAGGTCACTCCTCATGTCCCTGCAGCCAAGCCGATCGAGGAGAAGAAGGTCGAGGAGGGCAAGACCATCATCACTGAGGCCATCACGGCTTCACCGAAAGCTTGAGCTGAGACGAGAAAATCAATACGGAAATCAAGAACTCAGGAAAATAACCGGGTTCTTGGGATTCCAGACGCTTCCCTCCCATGACAGTAATGGGAAGTTTTACACATGATTCGAAAAAGTGAGCACTGCCGCAACTCCTGTGTCTTCACCTTCTTGAGATCTTGAGTTCCATACTCAAAAAATCTTCCTTCTTCTGTTCTCTCTCTTTGCTGTTAAAGTGAAGCCATGAAGAAAGTGGATCCGCTGGCGCCTAGGATTGTTCAGCAGTTGGCTGTCTTTCTTGAGAATAAACCGGGAGCACTGGCTGCTGTCTGTGACGCGCTGGCGATCGCAAAGATCAATATCTTCGGTCTCACGGTATCCGACACCACGGATCATGCCGTGGTGCGCATGGTGGTCAGCAATACCGAAAGAGCGATGGCTGTCTTCGAATCCTACGGCACGCTGGTCGTCGAGAGCGATGTCGTGATGATCCAAAACGACAACAAGCCCGGAAGCCTCTCCCGGATCGCCCATGCTCTTTCGGCCAAGAAAATCAATATCGACTACGGTTATCTCGCCTCCATGCCCTCAGCGAAGAAAGGACTGCTCATTATTCGTGTAACCGATCCAAAAAAAGCCCTAGCAGTCCTCAAAAAGCTCGACGCTGAGTAAAGGCTGGGTCTTTTGGCACGGACCTTTGTTTCCCTTCGCTTGCCGTAGGTAGTGCCACGGCCACCGCTCGGGCGTCTTGCACCGCATCCAAAACTCGCAAGCCTTTGAGAGAGCTTCTTAATAGGTGTTTTTGTGAAACTTTCGCCTTTTAGCGTTTTCTGAGTTCCTGATTTCCAGATTAACTCCGAAGAGACCGTAGCTCACTCACATGACCCTATCTTCTAACGAAGTCACTTCAACGATTCAGCTGGCATTGGCCCCCGTCTTTCTCCTTACGGCGGTGGTTACGCTCATTACCGCAATCAGTGGTCGGCTGGCGCGGACGGTTGACAGGATGCGCTTCATCCATTCAGAACTTCTTGAGCCAGAAAAACTCACCCAGTCTCTGGAGTCACACTACCGGGTCGAATACCGCGAGGCCAGGATCAGGGGACGACTGTGTGCCATCGCCATCTTGTTCGATGTGCTGAGCGGCGTGCTGATTTCCCTTACGGTACTTGAGCTCTTTTTTTTCGAAGCAGGCGTCAAGCATCTTCAGGGAAGCTATGTGGTGGCAACATTCGTCGCGGGATTGATTTCCTTCATGACAGCGCTGGTCGTGGTTCTCTTCGAGGTTGTCTACGCGCATCGTTCCGCCGCTTGGGATCTTCCAATGGATCCTGACGAAAAGGCCTGATGATTAATATGGAACTCAAGAACTCAGGAAAGGAGATACAGAACAGATGCTGTCTATAAGAATGCAATTGGGTTTGATCAGCGATTGTCTCTAAAAGCGGTTTTCAGCGAGGCAATGCGAAATCAGTTCGATTTGACGGAGTCCACACCTCACCATGACACCTTCTTGGTAGGTGTGCCTTCTAATGCTTTTTCCTGAGTTCCTGAGTTCCATATTCTTTTCGTCTGCTCCCCTCTATGAACAAAACTGATGGCAAGGGTATCAGCTTGCTGACCTGTCTCTCGCTAGTCACAGCGACAATGGTGGGGACAGGCGTCTACACGAGCCTGGGCTTTCAGTTACAGGATCTCCGGAGCGGATTCTCCATTCTCTGCCTCTGGGCGCTCGGAGGACTGATCTCCCTTTGCGGTGCGCTCTCCTATGCCGAGGTAGCGGCCAGAATTCCGCGCTCTGGCGGTGAGTACACCTATCTCTCTGAGATCTACCATCCGTCGCTGGGATTCATGGCGGCCTGCGTTTCCCTGATTGCGGGATTCGCGGCGCCGATCTCGCTCTCGGCCATCGCATTCGGCACCTACCTGCATGCGGCGCTTCCCTTCTGCCCGATCCGTCTCTCGACAGTATGCGCCGTGGCGCTCATTTCACTCCTGCACCTTGGATCACTGAAAACCAGTTCGCTGCTTCAAAATGGTATGACCGGTCTGAAGTTCCTGCTCGTGGGTCTTTTCATTGCGGCAGGAATCGGAAGCGCCTTCCTGCATCCTCATTCCCTGAACCTCTTGTTGCCCCAACCAGGATCGCTTGGAGAGCTGGCTCGACCAACTTCCGGAATCGCACTGCTCTTCGTCCTCTACGCCTATTCCGGGTGGAATGCCGTGACCTATCTTGCAGCTGAGGTGAGGAACCCCCGAAGGACAGTCGGTCTGTCTCTCGTGATCGGCACTTTGGCCGTGACGCTCTTCTATGTGGTGCTCAACGGCGTCTTTCTAACGGCGGCCCCGGAGAATGACCTGCGCGGGGTGTTGAATGTGGGAAGTGTTGCGGCGACACATCTGATCGGTCCCATAGGAGGGCGGATCATGTCGGGGATCATCGCCCTCGGTCTCCTTGCTTCGATCAGCGCCATGATCTGGGCGGGCCCCCGGGTAACGCAGCGTGTCGGAGAAGATTACCCCGTCTTGGGCATGCTCGCCAAAACTCACGACGAAATCCCGGTCCGGGCAATCCTCTTGCAACTGGCGCTCGTGCTAGGACTGATTGTTTTCGGCACCTTCGAGACAGTGCTTGTCTTTGCACAGATTCCGCTTCTGCTCTGCCTGATGCTTGGCGTCATTGGCCTGTGCGTGCTTCGCAAAAGAGGGACTGATTTTGAGATGCCGGGCGGCGAAACTTCCTTTACCTGTCCGCTCTATCCTCTGCCGCCGATCGTCTTCCTGATCTGCTCGGGCGCCGGATTGCTCTACTCGCTAGTCACGAAGCCATGGATTGCCCTTGCAGGTGTGATGCTTATGCTGATCCCTCTTTCCCTCCACCGATGGATTTCTCCAAAGCGTCTTTCTTGATCCGTCGTAGCGCACCCCTCCTGGTTTGGGTGAGTGCCGTTTCTTTGCTCCATGCCTCGTCGTTGCAGGAACAGGCGGAGTTCTTGGCCGGAATTCCCCTGCCGAGGCAGAGCGTTCTCTCTCCCCTCCAGCAGTCACCCGAGTACCGCGATCACCAGAAGCAGCTTCAGGAGCAATGGGCCTTCTGCAGAAGAATCCGATACGAAGCGATGCAGCAGTGGGGGCGCGAGCATCTGTCGCAGGATCCAGCCAGTCGTGGCATCCTTCGTTATCTGTTCGGTGGCCCCGACTTCCTAAACGCCTACGCCTTCTTCCCTGACACCCGTGTCATGGTCCTAGGGGGACTAGAGCCGGTCGGAGATCTCTCTCCACCCGAAGCACTCGACCCGTCGGCGCTCGGCATCGCCTTGAAGGATCTCGACGAGGCACTCCACACCTCCCTCTTTGCGGGATACTTCATTACAAGTGAAATGAAGCCTCAGCTCGCCCAAGGTTCCTTTCAAGGCGTCCTTCCGGTGCTTTTCACAGAATTGGCCCTCACCGGGAATATCATCGATGCCGCGCAGATGATCCGTCCCTTCGGCTCTCCCGGTGTCCAGATCATCTATCATCGTTCGGGAGGACCATCTCAGACGCTCTATTATTTCAAGGCGGATCTCTCGAACGGCAAGGAGTGTCGTAACTTCCTGAGCTGGCTGCGGGATCTCGGACCAGGTGCCTCCTACCTGAAGGCAGCCTCCTACCTCCTGCCGCTCGATGCTTTTTCCGAAACCCGCAATTTCCTCCTGAACACCTCCCAACTGATCCTCCAGGATGATTCGGGCATACCCTATCGCTATTTTACTCCAGGCACGTGGAGAATCCAGCTTTTCGGCGTCTACACCGATCCCCTACCGATCTTCAAGCTACGCCGTGAAGCCGAGTTGGAGGCAGCTTATGGGACAACTTACTTCAAGGGATCGCTTCCCTTCGGCGCCGGCTACCATGTGAATGCCAGCGATGCCAATCTGCTCCTCGCAACCAAGGAGGGAGGTTCACTTGGAACTCAGCAACCGATGCCCGAAATGCCTCTCCCTGCTCCCGCCGTCTCAGCGTTCTCCTCACCAACACCGAAACCGACCCCCATACCGATCCGCAAAGCACTTCCGGTGCCGATCAGAAAAGCCATTCCCGTACGGCCTCCGAGACAAAAACGACACCACGGGATTCCAATTCCCACACCGACTCCCTCACCAACACCGGAGATGGTCGCGATACCTGTGGTAACGCCTTTACCGCTAGTCCCCCCATCTTCAGAAGTTGCGCCCACACCTATTCCAGAAACTGTGCCAACTGCTCCCGGCGCTCTTCCCCCAATTCCCGTTGCCGAACCGCTCCGGCAGACGACCACAGGCAAACCAATTGATTAAAACCTCCGGCTGTTAATCTTAACTGCTGCGAAAAAAACCAGGGCTCGCGCGGAGGCGCAGAGGAAAAAATAAAGTCCGAGTGGATCCACGGCATTCCACATCTCGATTCAGAAAAATTCAGTTGTCACTCAATCATGCCGTTTAACTGTTGTTTCATGGATGGTTGCTTCTGGAGCTCTCTTGATACCCGTCACCCATAACTCTGCGTCTTGTAGGTCTCGGAATATGGATATTCAAGGAGTTATTCGCAAATGCCCGGAAGGGCAAGGTGGCGGCAGCCCGAGCCGAACAGCTCGGGCGCTGGCGCTAAGCCAGAGCTACCGGTTTGGGAAGAACTCCG
>CAIPWR010000014.1 GCA_903868795.1 uncultured Spartobacteria bacterium
ACGGGGTCCTCAAAGCACCAACCGACCGAACACGAAACAAGAAGCACCTATGACCAACAACTCCAACAACCTCACCGAAATCGCCTTTATCCTCGACCAATCCGGCTCCATGGATTCCATCAAGGCCGGCACGCTAGAGGGGGTGAATGCCTTTCTGGATCAGCAGAAGAGAGAAAATGCCGCTTACCCTGTCCGATTCAGCCTGACACTCTTCAGCACCAAGATCGATGCCCGCCACTTCTCGATCCCCGTGACGGAAGTACCCTCCCTGAATGATACAACCTACCTTCCCGACGGCGGTACCGCACTCTTGGATGCCATCGGGATCACCATCGATAGCTTAGGCAAGCGCCTGGCGGATACCCCGGAGGCCGAACGCCCCGGCAAGGTGATCGTGGCCATTATGACCGACGGTGAGGAGAATTCCTCCCACCAGTTCACCTGGGATCAGATCAGCGATAAGATCAAGCACCAGACCGAGGTCTACAAGTGGGAGTTCCTCTTCATGGGAGCCAACCAGGACGCCATCGCAAATGCATCGAGAATTAATATCAGCGTGGAGAGCTCGACCAATTATTACCAGCAGGATGGAAGCGCCAAGCATGTTCTAAGGGCAATGAGCGCCTCGGTCCACTACAGCAAGCGCGCACCTCGGGGACAATTTTCAAAGCCTAGCATGCAGGAGATCATGGCTGAGGAAGAGGACAAGGATCCCTCCGGCAAGTAATTCGATTACCCAAAGCTGCGCCGGCTACCTTCAGTTGGAGGTGGCCGGCGTTTCCTTATCCTAGGAGAATAGATCCGATGCCGAAAATCGCCCTGATATCCGATATCCACGCGAATATTGATGCCTTGGAGGCCGTCCTTGCTGACATTGATCAGCAGGGCGTCGAGGAGATTTTGTGTCTGGGAGATATTGTAGGCTATGGAGCCGCTCCGGCAGAGTGTGTGAAGCTTGTTCGCGAGTGCTGCTTTGTGACCCTCATGGGGAACCATGATGAGTATCTGGTGAAGGATCCGGACAAGTTTGTCCTCAGCCGCCGAATCCGTGATCCGCTTGTTCTCGCCAAGGAGACGGTTCCCAAAGATGACCTGAAATGGCTCTCCAAGCTCCCCTTCACAGCCGAGGTGCACGGATTCACCATCGTCCATGCGAGCCTCCATCATCCGGAGTCGTTCAATTACCTGATTAATCGCCTGGATGCCCTCCAGCACTTCGCCGAGCAGAAAACCCCGCTCTGCTTCCTCGGTCATACCCATAGTCCGGTTGTCACCCAGAGCCTCCCGAATGACGACGTCCGCACGGTCCCCCTCCGTGACTCGGAGACATTACTGGATCGGACTCAGCGCTACGCCATCAATGTCGGCTCCGTCGGCCAGCCCCGCGATGGCAATCCCCGGGCCGCTTACGGCATCTATGATCCGGAGTATCACAGCTTCACCCTCCGGCGCGTCAGTTACGATATCTCGAAAGCCGCAGAACGAATCATCAAGGCGGGAATCACCGAGGGAAACGCAACCCGTCTTTTTGAGGGGATGTGATCGCTCCTTGATGGCGGGAACGTAAGTCTTATCTTTCTCTTATTAAAACGATCCCGACCTGTTTTTCGGACAACTACTCAGCAGAGACGTCGACCGCCAGCATGAAGAAGCTGGCGCCTGTGGCACGTGCCGCGGAGGCAGCCGGCTGTGTCACCCTTCATGATCCGGGACTCATCGATCGGGACAAGCTCCGTACACTCCATGATCCGAATTACGTCAGGGCCTTCATCACCGGAAAGGGGGATCTGGCCTCTTCCCAGGGATGGGAATGGACCGCAAAGATTAGAACAGGCGTCCTCGCCATCAATGCTGGGCAGATCGTCGGTGCGGGACTGGCCATGAAACACGGGATCGCCGCCAATGTGGCCCAGGGATTCCACCATGCGCAGCCAGAACGTGGACGCTACTTCTGCACCTTCAACGGATTAGCCTTGGTCGCCCAAGAGTTCCCCGAGATGCGGATCTTCGTCCTCGATTGTGACGAACACTGCGGAGATGGCACTGCCGAGTTCACTGAACGCCTCCCCAACCTCTTCAACTTCTCCATCAATGGCAGCAACTGGGAGATGCTGGAGAATGAGCGCAGCATTTGCCGCACCCTCAAAAAGGTAAAGAAAGACTTCACCCCCTACCGGAATGCACTCGAAGAGGCCTTCCAGACCATCCGATCGTGGAAGCCCGACCTGATCATCTACCAGGCAGGAGCAGATCCCCACGCGGAGGATCCCCTCGGCACCCTAGGGATGACCACAGAGCAGCTCCTTGAGCGTGACCGGATCGTCTTCAGGTTCTGCAAGTCCAAGGGAATCCCCGTGCTCTTCGTGCTCGCCGGAGGCTATCAGACACCGATTGAGGAAAAGCTCGTTCCTCTCCATCTGAATACCTTCAAGGCGGCGTATGAGGCGTATTGCCTTCCTACATAGGAGGCGTGGGATTTATGGCACAGGGCGGTGTTGCTGCTCGGTCGGCGTAGGACTACTACGCCGTCCCTCTCGATGCCTAGCCCTGCATCTAAACTTCCAAGCCTTGGGGATTCCAATTCCCTCGATTTCGGGGGAACTAAAAGGTCTCGAAATAGATACCTTAGGATTCGAGGGTTTTATCGACGGCTTCTTGGGCGAGCTTGAGAACGTCTTCAAACCCGTTCTCTTTGCAGTATTGATTAAGTTGTTCGGTGTCTTTGATCTTTGCCAGGTACCATCCGAAGCAGGATGTCTCTTTGATGGAAATGGTCTTGGTTGTGTAAACGGCATGCGCGACGCGCTCGAAGAAATTGAGGAGACAATCCATGGATTGCCTCAGATCGAGCCCATCTTTGATGAGTTCTTTTTCTGGAGCTGCAAAGAACTCTTCAACAGTCACTCTGGGGTCTCGTCCTTCAAGAAGCTTGATGGCTTCCTGAAGCTTTGGGTCCGTATCGAGTTGCTGGCCTAACTGGAAAAGAAGCTCCGTTCGTTTCCAAGAGATCTCGCGAGAGCGGGTGTCGAAGTATTTCCAGACAGCGGCACATGCTGAGAAATAGATAAGAACTGAGCTCCAATGGGTTTTGAGGAATTGGAGGAATGCGCACATCAGGCAGCGGGGGCGAAGGCTTCTTTGAGGATGGCTTGGAGGAGTTGGGAGGAGTGGGTGCGGGAGTTTTCGATTTCGGTTTCCAGATCCCGGCAGGTTGCCATCAGTTCCTCAACTCGCTCGACGATGGCGGCTTGCTCGGCGAGGGGTGGGAGGGGAATGGGCAAGTTCGCGACCTTTCCGGTGCTCAAATTGTAGAGTCCCGTCGAAGTCCTTGCTTGCTCCTCAATCAGAATCCGTCCGCTCGGCGACAAGAACCAGTAAAGCGCCCAAGGTGCAACTTTCGGCTCACCAAGGCGAACTTTGATAACGTGGTTCTGATGCACACACGGATCGACTGAGCCGTCCCATCGCGCAATGCGCCCAACTTGATCGCGGCTGCCATTTCCTTCGACCACCAAAAGGTCATCCTTCTCCAGTAACAGTTTTTCGACCTCGGAATCGGTAACTCCGATTTCTTGGAGGTCGGAAAGGTCCAACCGATTTGCATAGACGTTTGCAACGCGGAGATACGGCAACATGCGCGTGTGGCCACCACGCTTGGCAGCGTTCTTCGTCAGGCCACCAATTACGAAGCCAATGTTGGAAGCGCGGCACCACTCCCAGCCCTTCGGAATCTCGAAGGGGATTTCGGCGGGGGTGATTTTGGGCAGGGGCTTTTCCTTTTTGAGCTTCTTGGTGGCGATGAGTTTGGCCTTTTCAGCCTGGATGCGCTTGAGGAGTTCGCTGGCTGGTTCGGTGTCGGGATTGGCGGCACGCCAGTCAGCGGTGAGCTTTCCCTGAATGGCCTCCTGAAGGATGGCCTGCTTGAGCTTCACTAGGAGGGATTGCTGGTGGGTGATTTCGAGCTCCAGCGGTTTCATCAATGAATCGTTCTCAGCAAGATCAATAACGCGTTGCTGTACGGCCATTGGGGGAACGATGATTTTCAGATCTGCAAGAGCCCCCAGTGAGAGGGAAACATTCGCGCTTCCCTTCATCAGCGGCACGATCAACTGATCTTTGAAGTAGGAGAAGTAAACGTGAAGGAATTTGGGGTTCAGACGCTGTTCGTCCTTGGGGATAACGGCGCAAAGAATCGAACCGAGGGCGAACTTTCCCTCCTGATAGTTGATCCTCTTGATGCTAGCGTGTCCGTGTCCTGTCGATGAAACTAAAGGGACGATTACCGCCTTACAGTCAAACTGATATGATTCATGAGAAGCGCGTTCGGCAGCAGTAACCACTAAAGGGTAAGATCCGGGAACGGCCTGTTTGATTGGGGTCTCTCCTTTGATGATGGAGCAGAGATCACCCAGACGGAATTTCTCTCCGTCTCTCATAGGCGGCTCTTGATCTGGTCAATAATAGAGGCCGAGCGGATGAAGGACTGTTTTAATCCGGCAAGCAGCTCTGCACTGCTATGTTCTGTCTCGATAAATTCAGCCCGAGGATTTTTCACGTCCAGATCGAAGCCACACTTCAGATCACCGACCTTCACTCTCCAAGCTACTTCGTTTTCCTCGCGGTTATTCCACCAAGCGATCAGGGGAGCAAATTCTTCGAACTGGATGGCCTTGGTCTTGGAGTAGCTTTTCTGCCCCTTGGGGAGGCGATGCTCGTAGTACCAGATTTCCTTCGTGGGGGTGCCTTTGTCAAAGAAGAGGAGGTTCGTCGAGACAGTGGCGGGATGGAAGGTGGACTGTGGTAGGCGGACGATGGTGTGGAGGTTGCAGTCGGTCAGGAGCTTTTCGCGGATGCGTTCCTTATACCCATCTCCCGTGATGCAGCCGTCGGGGAGCACGATCGCGCAGCGGCCCTGAAGCTTGAGCAGCTGGATCATGAGGATGACGAAGAGGTCGGCAGACTCACGGCAGCGGTAGGCGTGGGGGAAGTTGGTCTCGACTCCTTCGGCGATGCCGGCTCCGAAGGGAGGATTCGCCAGGATGACCTCGACTTGCTGCCTCGGGCCGATGGAGTTGTATTCGGTCTTGAGGCTGTCGGTGTAGTGCCAGTCTGGAACTTCGATGCCGTGGAGGATGAGGTTGGTAAGGCCTAGGACATAGGAGACGGGCTTATACTCCCATCCAGCGATGGAGCGCTGGAGGATGGCTTCATCATCGAGGTTGTGAATCTGCTTCTCACGGATGAGGTCGATGGCGGCACTGAGGAAGCCGCCCGTGCCGGCTGCCGGATCAAGGATCTTCTCACCCAGCTTGGGAGCTGTCATCTGGGCCATGAGCTGTGTGACAGCACGCGGGGTGTAGAACTCCCCCTTGTTCCCGGCGTCGCGGAGCTCGACGAGGATGGACTCGTAGATGGTGCCAAAGACGTGGCGGTCGTCAGAGTTGTTGAAGTCGAAGCCGTTGAGCTGGTTGATGACCTTGCGCATGGCATAGCCGGACTTCATGTAGTTGTTGGACCCGTCAAAGACTTCGCGGACGAGTTCGGCACGCGCCTCGGAATGGGGTGCCTTAAGACTGCGAAGCTGTGTGAAGAGTCCCTCGCTCGGATGGTCGATGAAGAGGAGGAGCTCTTCGCCGGTCATGCCCTCGGGATCGGTGGCCCAGTTGCGCCATTGGAAACGATCAGGGATGACGGATTTGTAGCCGTCCCGGATCAACTCCAGGGAGAGGTCGCTTTCATCGAGGATCTTCAGGAAGAGCATCCAGCCCAACTGCTCGAGACGCTGGGCATCACCGGAGATCCCCTGATCCTCGTTCCGCATGATGTTGCGGACGTTCTTGATGATGGAGGAAATATTCGGCATGGGGAGGATGGAGTGTAAAAAGCAGGCTGAGGCGCTGGTCAGGAGTTCTGCTTTCTCTTCATCATGATCTTTTTCTTCGTCATCTTCTTGATGCTGATGACCCCATAGGCGGGGGGCTCTTCCTTCGCGTGGAAGCCCATTTCCTTGGCTGGTGGCTCGGGAGGGGGACTCAGGAGTGGCTGAAGCTCCTGGATGATGAGCTTGAGAACTTCGTCATGGTTCAAGAGCTTGGCATCGATCTCAGCGAGGCGCTTGAGGAGGTCGGCATTGGCCATGAGGAACTCTCTCTGCTTGATGAAGGCCCGGACGACGTACATGCTCATCCGGACGGCCTCAGGACTGCTCAGGATGGTGGAGGCCATGATGGCTCCATGCTCGGTGAAGGCGTAGGGAGGCGTACGGCGTCCGCCTCTCGCCTCGGATTCATCACTCTTACTATCAACGAGATACGTCTTTGTGGTCGCAATTTGCGACCGCAAAACAACCCATTCATCAACGGTTAACTGGAACATGAAATCCGCCGGAAAGCGCTCGATGTTCCGTTTCACCTGCTCGTTGAGTCGTTTCACAGGAACTCCATAAAGTTCGGCCAGATCGGTATCGAGGATGACTTTCTGACCACGAATCGTCTGGATGAGGTCGTCGATGGGCTTCGGGGATTTCTTGGGCTTGGGCATGGGGAAGATCGTTGTCAGGCACTCTGATAGAGGTGGCTGGTGAGTTCGTGGATGGCCTCTTCGTAGGCGGAGCGCCCTCCAAAGGCCTTGATGATCTCAGGAGGGGTTCCGAGGCGCTTGATCGGGTCGAGAGTGATAATGGCTGGATTCTCCAGATCGAGGAGGCCCTCGTCCGAGTATTTCTCCAGCAGGGCATCGACAACCCGGCGGGCGAGTTCCCCGTATTTCGTGAAGTAGTCGCGCTTTTTGACATTCTCCGCACGTTCGCGCCGGGTGAGCGGCTTCTGCTCGTAGGCGACATGGCAGATCAGATCGAAAGGGTCGAACTCGGAACCGACTTCCTCATTGAGGGCGGAGAAGAGGACGCCTTCCTCCTCCAGGGAGTCGATAATGGCCTTCTTCTTATCAGCCTGCTTCCAGGTCACGAGGAACTGATCGAGTGAGGCGTAGTTCCGGAGGATACTCTTGCGGGTGTAATCGCGGAGGCTCTCGGTGATGATCTTCCCATCGTCGCCCATGTACTGGACGCGCTCTTTCAGGACGGTGACCTCGACGCCGTGCACGGTGACTTTACGCCCCTTGCCGTTTTCTTCAGCGGTAGCTCCCTTGATGGTCACATCGGGGAACTCGACCTGCTGACCGGTTAGTTCGTCAGTGATCCCGTAGTCATCTGTCTCATGCTCAAAGCTGGAGATGTCATCAGTCTGTCCAACCTCCTTCACTCTGACCGGATCTCCGTCGAACTCCTTGTCCGCAAAGAGTGCTGTGACATTCCTGAAGTCCATAATGGTGAAGTAGTGCTTTCCGTAGTCTTCGTTGATCCGGGTTCCTCTGCCGATGATCTGCTTGAAGTCGGTCATGGATCCAATGTTGGAGTCGAGGACGATGAGCTTGCAGGTCTGCGCATCGACACCCGTGGTCATGAGCTTGGAGGTGGTGGCGATGACGGGGTAGGTCTCGGAGGGGTTGATGAAGGCGTCCAGATGGCGCTTCCCCTCGGGGTTATCTCCGGTGATCTGCATCACATATTTGCTGTTGGCAGAGACGAGATCGGCATTCGCATTGGCGATCGCCGTGCGCATCCCCTCGGCGTGCTCAATATCGACGCAGAAGACGATAGTCTTGGAGAATCGATCGCTTCCTTTCAGGAACTCGGTGATCTTTTCGGCCACGAGCTTGCGGCGCTCTTCGACGATGAGGTGCTTGTCAAAATCGGTACGGTTGTAGATCCGATCCTCGACGGGCTGGCCATCCTTGTCCTTGAATCCCCTCGGTGGGCGCCATCCCTCGGCGTCGATGTCGAGGGTGACCTTGATCACCTTGTAGGGGGCGAGGAATCCATCATCGATGCCCTGCTTGAGAGAGTAGGTGTAGATGGGATCTCCGAAATACTCGGTATTGGAGACTTCCTTGGATTCCTTCGGGGTGGCCGTAAGGCCGATATGCGTGGCGGTCTTAAAGTACTCCAGGATCTCCCGCCATTTGCTGTCCTCGCGTGCGCTCCCGCGATGGCACTCGTCAACGATAACGAGGTCGAAGAAATCGGGACTGAACTGCTTGTAGGCGTCGGTGTCGTTGTTGTCGGAGAGGCCTTGGTAAAGGGAAAGGTAGATGTTGTAGGCGGTGTCGACGTGCTTGTGACGGATGACCGTCATGGCTTCCTTGAAATGGCGGAAGTCTCCACGGACGGTCTGGTCGATGAGAGATGTGCGGTCGGCGAGGAAGAGGATTCGTTTCTTCAGGCCGCTCTTCCATAGGCGATAGATGATCTGGAAGGCGGTGTAGGTCTTGCCTGTGCCGGTGGCCATCACGAGGAGATGGCGATTGTTGCCCTCATTCTTAGCGATCGCCTCGACGGTCCGGTTCACTGCGATCTGCTGGTAGTAGCGCGGGGATCGGGTCGATCCATCCGCGTAGTAGTCCTGTGAGACGATCGCATCCTGTGCCTCGGAGATTCCCTTGAAGGCTTTGTATTTCGCCCAGAGGAGCTCTGGGGTCGGAAAACTGTCCAGTGGGAGGCTGGTCTCCAGCTCTCCCTGCGTCACGGTGCGGTCGTGAAAATGGAAGCCATCTCCGTTGCTACTGAAGACAAACGGGATATCCAAAGTCCGGGAGTACCCCAGTGCCTGCTGGATTCCGGCTGAGACGGTGTGGTTGTTATCCTTAGCCTCGACAACGGCGATCGGGATGTTCGGCTTGTAGTAAAGAATGTAGTCGGCCCTCTTTCGCTTGCCGCGTGCATGGATCTTTCCCCTCACATAAATCCGGCCATCGGTGAAATCGACCTCACGGCGGATTTGGAGATCCTCGTTCCAGCCGGCACTGACGATGTGCGGAGTAATGAACTTAGCGCAAATGTCGCTTTCGGTGAGGTCTTTCTTGTTCACGGGATCAAAGAGGAAACAGATGTATGACTTGTATCGTGTCAAACGGTAATGCTGCCACGGGAATCTCTCTAAAACTAAGTTTTTTCATTCAGCGCAGGCTTGTAAGTTTGGATGCCGCACTAGGCGCGAGAGTGAAGGCGTAGTAGTCCTACGCCGATCGAGCAGCAACAACGTGCGGCGCCAAAATCCCAAGTCCCAAAGTCTTTGCCCATCGGAGGGAACCTTTCACCACCTTCCCCTCCCTAGCCACGATCTCTCTGATCTCCTGAAGCAGCACTCGATACTCGCTGAGTATTCTCAAAGCATCATCTCCCATCTCCTTCCCCTCAAAAAGCTCCTGGGGACGTGCCTGAAAATTCAACCCTGCCTGTAGATCCCTAGCCATCAAAGGGACTCCCAAATCTGCGTTAGAAAGTAGCAGACGTCTCTTTGGATCGGCCTCCACGGAGCAGCCCTGAATATTGGAGAGGCTTCCGTCTCCAAGGTCGAGGTGCAGGATCTCAATGAGCTTCCTTTCGAGATCCCAGAGCTGCCCGAACTTCTCCTCGGACACGCCCAGGTTGCGAAGATCCCTGACCTTCCTAAGAAAGGCCTCGTAGCACTCGGGATAGTCCTCAAGCACCGGCAATCCGAAATGCTTCCGCATGCGGCTGATCCAGAGCGCAGGCCTGCCTAGTCTCTCGGAAAGTTCGGAGTGG
>CAIPWR010000015.1 GCA_903868795.1 uncultured Spartobacteria bacterium
CAGAAGACGATGTTCTGGATAAAGAGCGTCCCGGCAGCCACATGCTTGCCAAGTTGTTCAAACTCATCCGGCAGCAAAATCAGCCATCCATATGCCATGGTTAGCACCAGCATGGTAATCAGCGCAGGAAAGAGCCTCCTAATGCGCCGTGCATAGAACTCTAAAAAAAAGCCAGAGGGACTGAAGTTCCCCCTGTTGTGACCCTTGTAGAGAATCCCGCTGATCAGGTACCCGCTGATCACAAAGAAAATATCCACCCCGATGAATCCTCCAGGGATCAACTTCGGAAATGCATGGTAGATCACCACCCCAAGCACAGCCACGGCACGAAGGCCATCTATGTCTGATCGGTACTTAAGCGATTTCATGAAAAAAGTCTGTCAGACTACTTCAGGGCTGAATGGTCTGGTCAAGGTACTTTACGTGATCCTTGACGTAGCCAGCACGAAGATGCCCATCATCAAATCTAATAGGCATGCCATCTTCATCTTCGGCAATACAGATCCCATTAGTACAAAGATAATCCATTGGGTCGATGACCTCGGCGCCGGTTTTTTGGGCAATCTCGCGGATTGCACCCAAAAGCATTCCATTTTCCTGTAGGAAGGCCTCTTTGGTCAGAATTTTTTTCCTTGGATCCACATTGCCTGTGAACCTTCTTGGATAAAATCCTTTGGGATCAAGCTCGGATCCTGTGGGGATATTAAGAATCACATAAACTTTTCTGCCTTGCGCCGAAATATTTCGTAGAAACGAATCAAGTTCCGATAACGCTTTCTCTCTTCCATCCCGGGTATCGAGAGAAAAACCATGGCATCTCCATCTTGAAGGCTGGGAAAAATAATTGCACCACCTCGCTGCGATCACAACGCGATCTATTCTGCGATCACCCAGGAGTTCTGCTTCTACGTTTTTTAATAGCCGTGCACTGCTTTTGCCTTCACTACTGCTGGTATTCGGTATCGCAGGAGCACCACATTCGGTGATCAGGATTCCTCCGCGTTGCTCATTTTTTTTATCTTTTAATAATTCAACAATTCTTGGTGCGTACTGCTGCATATTGCTATCGCCAAGAAATAAGGTCTGATTTCCAGATCCACCGATTTTGTGGATGTAAAATACTCCCGAACGTTTTACCTCATTCAATCCTGCCAGCATATCCACATCAGATGAAGCCGTATTTAGTTTAATTAAACCGGGTGGATTATAGTGAACTGGTACAATTCCTTTGGAAATAGTAAGCCCTAATAAACCGATGATTACGAATACTGCAATCAGGCTAGGTAAAGTCCATCGGGATTTATTATGACGGATTTTCTTCTCAATAAAATAATAGGTTAAGACCGAGAGAATCAGGCTGATAATCAGTGCATCAAGCACATAAACAGGCTTGGGGGCATGCCCCCTATCTAGATCCCCCTTGACGATATGGACGAAGGAAAGGGCAGGCCAGTGAAAGAGATAGAGGGGGTAACTGATGAGTCCGATCCAGACGACCGCCGGGTTGGAGAGGATCTTTCTGTTCACCCAAGCAGAGCGGCCTCCCTCCATGAGCAGGAGCGTTCCTGCCACAGGCAGGAGTGCCCTCCATCCGGGATAGGGATCACCCGTATGAATGAAGGCCATCCCGAGTCCCAAGAGCACCAATCCACTCCATGATAGAGCTTCTCGATAGGGCGGAGCCTCTTCCTCGTGTCCCTTATCGTAATGCCACCACGCCAGCAGACTACCTCCCAGGAACTCCCACGCACGGTAGGGCGTCAAAAAGAAATCTGCACTTCCTGCA
>CAIPWR010000016.1 GCA_903868795.1 uncultured Spartobacteria bacterium
ACACGGGTGCGGCGTTTGAGTTCCTGATTCACGCGTTCGAGGGCGTTGCTTGTACGCAGACGCCGCTGATGGGCTTCAGGTAGGGCTAAGATGGCCAGCCCCTCAGGGATATTGGTCTCCATCCAAGATGCAAGTTTGGGGATTGGATTTAGGTAACGGGGTATCGGGGGGAGAGATTTATTAAAAATCGTGAAACGAATTTGAAGCAAGCATACTTCTCACTCCAATTACTTATTCCCCATCACCGATCCCCTACTCCTAGGTAAGCATCGAGATGCTGTCGGCGTGCTGACGATCCCAGCGGTTAGAGAGACCCGCCCAGAACTTGGAGGATTCGTCGCGCGTTCTCCGTTCGTAGCGCTCACGGGAGACACGCAGTTTCTCAAGCAACTCCCGGGGATTCTGCTCCGCCTCATGGAGTGCCTCCTTGGTCTTGGGCCCCACAATTCCATCTGCAGGAAGGCCAAGAGCATCCTGCAGGATCTTCACAGCACCCGTTGGCCCCCTGTTGAAAGCGGCATCCCGCAGGGCAAACTGCACCGCCGGAACGTCTGCAAGCAACGCCACCGGATCGGTGTACCGACGGATATGATCGGCAGCCGCATCTTCAGCCTCGGCATGTTTTCCCTCGGCAATCAGCTTCTCAATGAGGTCAAGCGCCTCAGGATGATACCGGTCGTTGATCCCGGCGACCTCACGCTCCCCTCCCCCGTCACCTGATGGGAGATGATAGACTTTCAGGTGCCCGGCAGCATCCCGGCGGGCTTCATAGTCAACGATCCGGCGGGCCTGTTCGTGAGGAGACATGGATTGGGGGGCTAGGAGATGGGGTTTAGGGTATCGGGAGAGGCAGGCCGACTGTTCTCTGCCAACCAAAGTGCATAGGCTTCCTCGCTCATCTCGCTGGCGGCTAGAGACAATGTCCGAACAACGGCGTCCGCCTCTGAAGCAAAAAACTCCAATCCGTTGAGTTCGAGAAAACCGGCACCCATCATGAACCCTGTACGCTTGTTTCCATCGAGGAACGGATGGTTCTTAATAATTCCTGCTGCATAAGCTCCAGCCAGTTCGGCGAGCGATGGAGAACCGTAGGAGAAAAGCTGGTGAGGGCGGGCTAAGGCGGAGGCAAGCAGGCCGGGATCACGCAATCCTGCGCAACCTCCATATTGGGAAAGCAGGAGATCATGCAGCGCGAGGCACTGCTCGCGATCAATCCATCGCGGTTCCTTCATCTGAATTATCCCAGGGGATCTATTTGGCGAGTTCCCGCAGGGTGTTGCGATAACGTCGACTCAGCGATTCAAAGACCGCCATCGTCTTGGCAAACTCGGGATTGGACGCCGTGAGACGAACTCCGTCCTGCGCCTCGGAAAGCGTCAGGGAGTCTCCCTCCTCGACGTTAAGTTGAGCCAGGGCTTCCTTGGGAAGGACAATACCCAGGGAATTTCCCACCTTACGGACTTTGAGATCAATGGTCATGACTTATCGTTATCACATCCGTTATTACGGATCAAGTGGGACTGAATCTTCCGAGAAGCATTAAAATTTGCATTAGCAACCATCCAGCCGGGATGCCACGGAGTCAAAATCGTTAAAAAAGTTGAAACGTTACAAAATGGATACGGAGCTACATCGGACAAACGAAGGCAGGTGGCCAACAAGAGGAGGCATTCCTGATTCATGATGCTTGGATTCCATCCCTTTTAACCCTTTTAACCCTTTTAACATTGAAACAATTTTAACGGTCGCTTAGGTCACCATCCAGGTGAAGCACCCAAACCTGTTGCCAGCACGCTATCGCCTAATCCGGGATAATGTTTCCCAAAAGGACTTGCAGGGTTGGATTAGAGCAAAGCGTGCGAGCGAAGCCGTAGTAATCCTACGTCAAGCGATTAACAACAATTCTACCCGCCAAGATCGTGAGTCTACCTCACCCGCACACTCGCAATCACAGACAAGCCCGGTACGATCCGATCCTCGAAGCCTTTCACAGAATCCTTCTCGAACTCGATGCGGACAGGGAGTCGCTGGACAATCTTGGTGAAGTTACCGGTGGCATTGTCAGCCGGCAGGAGCGCGAACTGTCGTCCGCTTGCCGGGGCGATGCTAGCGACCCTTCCCTTGAACTCGTGATCAGGAATCGCATCGACGGTGAGACTCACCTCTTGCCCCTTGTGGATATGAGCAACTTGAGTCTCCTTGAAGTTGGCCTCGACCCAGGGATTCCCCTCGACGACAGCAAGGAGGTTGATGCTCGGCATCACTGTATTGCCGGCCTCGACGCTACGCCCTCCGACCACACCATCAACCGGAGAGACGATGGTGGTGTACTTGCGATTGAGCTGAGCCATCCGAAGCTGCGCGGCGGCCGAGTTCGCGTCATCCTTGGCATGAGCAAGATCCTGCACGGAAACCACCCGAGTGCTGGCAAGCCCCTGCTCACGCTGGTAGTCCCCCTGAGCCCTTTCGTTCTTGGCGATCGCATCGGCAAGCTGCGCATCGAAGGGCTCGGGATCAATCTGCAACAGGAGATCACCCGCCTTGACCCGAGTATTATTTTCTACCGCCACGGTCTGAACGACGCCGGTGATCTGCGGGGCGATGTAATGAACGTGCCCAGTGATATAGGCATTGTCGGTGGTCTCGTGGAAGAACCGGTAGACCCCGTACTTGATAACAAAAAGAGCACAGATCGCGCCGAGAAGGATCAGGATGATCTTCTTTTTAGAATTCATCGGGGCCGTCTTCTCGGGATGCGTGGCTGAAGGTCCGCCCACAGAGGGTGTAGGAGATTGAGGTGATTTATCAGTGTTCATCGATGAAACAGGGTATTGGGGATTGGGGATAGGCTACTGGCATTGGGAATAGGTTACAGGCCATAGGGAAAAGAGAAATCGGGGGGGCATGATGGCGGAGCAAAGAGGTTTTTCATCATTCATCATTCATCATTCATTCTTCCCCCTCAGTGCGCATTTGCCGGTTTCCCCCCGCCTCGGCTGAGCAAGAAGATAAGCGGCAGAGTTAGCAGGAACATCCAGGAGAGCGCCTGAAAGATATCGATCGAGGCCAGAATGCTCGATTGAAGATTAATGATGCTGTCAAAGACACCCAGCGTCCGGGTAGAGGCCATCTGGATATTCGGGGCATTGGGCGCCAATGCAAAATTCGCCATCAGGGAACGCTGCAGGAAGGGAACACTCAGGGGATTGATATCATTCACAAGATCGCCTCGGTGGATCAGGGTGCATTTCTCGAGCATCGTTGTGAGTATGGCGATGCCGACGCTCCCTCCCATCTGTCGAGTGAGACTGAAGAGTCCCGCAGCCGCCGGAATCTCATGTCGAGGAATCCCGCCGAGCGTCGCAATAGAGAGCGGCAGGAAGATTAAAGCCGTCCCGACGCCACGACCGATGAGCGGCCAGAACAGATCATCCTGCCCTGTCTCGGGACTCAGGTCTCCGAGCGCCCACATGGAGATGCAGAGGATCAGCGCACCAGCAGTGATTAGGATCCGCTGATCATAGTTCTTCAGAAATTTCCCAAACATAATCATCACGACAGCCGAGGCGAGAGACCCCGGCAGAAGCATCAGGCCCGTCTTTGTGGCGGTGAAATGAAGCTGAGACTGGGCGAAGACCGGAATGATAAAGACCGCACCGTAGAGACCAAATCCAAGGACGATCGAGTAGAGGCTCCCAGCCATGAGGGCCTTGTGCCGGAGGACACGGAGATCCACCGCCGGATGACGGGTGCTGAGTTCTTGTCGCACAAAGAGAACGAGGCTCGAAATGCTGATGAACGAGGCCCAACGGATGAAGGGAGAGGCGAACCAGTCCTCCTGCTGTCCCTGCTCCAGTACCAACTGAAATCCTCCAAGACCGAGTGTGAGCCATAGCAATCCCCACCAGTCGACCGTAGCCCCTTTTCCATCAGCCCGATGAACCGGGTCATCCTGCGGCAGGAAGGTGTAGATCATCCAGATGGCGGCGAGGCCGACCGGGACATTGACGAAGAAGATCCATCGCCAATCGAGCCCATCGGTGATGAGTCCACCGAGCGTCGGACCGATCGCAGGCCCCACGATGACACCGAGACCGAAGATAGCACTCGCCATCCCCTGCTCCGCAGGTGGGAAGGTCTCAAAGAGCAGTGACTGCGCCTTGGCCAGCAGCCCCCCTCCCGCGAGTCCTTGGAGGACACGGGCCGCGATCAGCGTCCCGAGACTATCCGCCATCCCGCAAAGGATCGAGGCCACGGTGAAAGAGATGAGCGAGAAGAGAAAATAGTTCTTTTTCCCGAAGCGCACCCCGAGCCATGCCGTCAGCGGAATGATGATTACATTCGCCATCGTGTAGCCTGTGGAGACCCACCCGATCTCGGACAAGGTTGCGCCAAGATTTCCCCGCATGTCGGGAACCGCCACATTCACGATACTGGTGTCGACCGTCTCCATCATCGCTCCTAGGCAGGCAGAAAAGAGAATCGCCCACTTGAGCCATCCCTGCGTCGCGGCACGTTTGCCGAGAGCCGTGGGAAGTCGTGATGGGTCAACCATAGGAATCAAGAAGCCTCATCTGATAGCAAGATGATTCATTAATGTCATGAAGCATCTATCCCGCCAGCCTCCTTAAAAGTGTCGGGATTGAACCGGCCCCAAGCAGTCCGACTTCGGGCCTTGTACACAATCACGAAATCATTCAAGCTGAAGGGAAGCTCGGATGGCGGAATTGGCAGACGCGCTAGACTTAGGATCTAGTACCGAAAGGTGTGTGGGTTCGACCCCCTCTCCGAGCACTATTTTTTAAGAAATCCTAGTCCCATGCGTCTGGCCATCCTTTCACGGGAGAATAAAATCTTGGAATGAATAATCGACCGTTGTAGTAGTCATTAAAACTTTAAACCTTCAAATACCCTCACCCGAATACCTCCAATTTTATGGGAAACATGCACAACTCCATCATCGATACGATCGGACACACACCCCTCGTACGCCTTAATCGCATCACCAAGGATCTCCCGGCGACGATCGCCGTGAAGTGCGAGTTCTTCAATCCTCTCGGGAGCGTGAAGGATCGTATCGGCGCCGCCATGATCGCTGATGCAGAGGCCAAGGGACTGCTCAAAGAGGGCACAACGATCGTCGAACCCACCAGCGGCAACACCGGCATCGCCCTCGCCTTCGTGGCAGCGGCCAAGGGCTACAAGCTCATCCTCACCATGCCAGAGACGATGAGTGTCGAACGCCGTACCCTCCTCGCCATGCTGGGTGCGCAGCTTGTCCTGACGCCTGGATCCGAAGGCATGAAAGGTGCCATCGCACGCGCCGAGCAGATTCTGAAAGAGACCCCGAACTCCTGGATGCCCCAGCAATTCAATAACGCCGCCAACCCCGCCATCCACTCCAAGACCACCGCAGAGGAAATCTGGGAGGATACAGATGGCAAGGTCGATATCCTTGTCTCAGCCGTTGGCACAGGTGGCACAATCACCGGCGTCGCCGAGGCCCTGAAGGCACGCAAGCCGAGCTTCCAGGCCGTCGCTGTGGAGCCCAAAGACTCTCCCGTCATCACTCAGACCAAGGCCGGTGAACCCGTGAAGCCAGGTCCTCACAAGATCCAGGGAACCGGGGCAGGGTTTGTTCCCGGCAATCTTCACCTCGATATCGTTGATGAGGTCATCACGGTGACCAATGATGAGGCGTTTGCCATGGCCCGCCGCCTTGCCAAGGAAGAGGGAATCCTGGCCGGCATCAGCTCCGGAGCAAATGTCCATGCCGCGATCGAACTCGCCAAGCGACCTGAAAACGCCGGCAAGCTTATTGTCACCGTCGCCTGCTCGACGGGAGAGCGCTACCTCAGCACCGCCCTCGCCGAGGAAGCCCGCGCCCAGGTGGGAGGCTAGGCGCATAGCTCCTAAGAGTCTTTGGTCTAATCAACCTTTGCTGTTAGGTCATCCCACTATCAAGAATGGTGTGAGCCATTTTGAATATCACAAGCCCTTGGCTTGATTCCTTCAGCATTCCCTGTTCCTCTTACCTAAGAGTCTCACAGCCTTCAGCCTAACCACCTTTCTTCATTCTTCATTTCCCCTCTTCATCTTTCATACTTCAACTTTCATCCTTTTCTTCCCATGTCCTCCATCTTTACCCCGCCAGAAGCCGATCAGGAAATCGCCCCACCCTCAGGAGTTGAGCTCCTCTGGCTAAATCACCGTGGAACTCTTCTTGGAGGGATTGTTGCCGTCGTGGCCATTGTCGTTGTCGTCCTCGGAGTGATCGCATCGAACAGGGCCTCCGAAGAAGCCTCCAGAGCATTGCTGGCCAGTGCCACCACCGATGCAGCTTTCAATGAGGTGATTTCTAAATATCCCAAGAGCCCCGCTGCTGCAGATGCCATGCTCCTGCTTGCGGCGTCACTCCGCGATGCGGGGAAGTTGGATGAATCGAACGCTCTTTATTCCCGCTTTGCCGAGACCTACTCCCGTAGCCCTCTGGCAGTATCCGCCCTGATTGGTCGTGCCTCGAATGCACGGGTGGCCGGGAAAACCGAGGAGGCCATGAATGCATATCAGCAGGCCGCGGCTGGATTCCCTCAGTCCTACGGTGCGCCATTCGCTCTCTTTTCGCAGGCCCGCCTTCTCGCCCAGCAGGGGAAGATGGAGGAGGCCAAGCGCGCGATCCAAGCCCTTGCAAGCCAGTACCCCTACTCTGCTTCCGCACAGGCTTCGGGTGCAACACCGACTGCCCGAAACTAGTTCTCCACAAAGGTACCCCGTACCAAGTGGGGACCTTCGGTGCTTTCAAAAGATCGAAAGCTTCCCCAAAAAAACTCCTCCAAATACTCCTTGTGAAGTTGAGGGCTTGATCCAGACTTAGAGAAAGTGAAATCATTCTCCCCCCTGATTTTCCTTCTCCTTTCTGCCGTTACCGTGACCCGGGCGGCGACCACCTCGCTTGTCGTTGTGTCTGGGTCACAGGCTACGGGAGGTTCCACCACGAATATCTACTATACAGGGTTTGGCGTGCCTGCGGTGAATGCATCCGGACAGGTTTCCTTCCAAGCTGGAGTCAATGAAGTCTTTTCCCAGCCATTTGCAATGCCTTTGGTTTCCTCAGCCTCGTCAGCCTCGACAGCCGCTGTTCCGATAAAGCTTTCAAATGCACTAACTCCGGTACCAACACCAATCACCATCACTCCTAAATTCACCAATTCCTGGACCGGCATTTGGAACATTGATTCCAAGGGTGTGAAACATCTCGTCTCTCGGATCGGCGCCCCCTTCATGAACGTGGATGCAGGAGGCTTCGGCTCCCTCTCTGACCCGATCCTAAATAATGTAGGAACCGTTGCCTGGGCGGGAACCTACTACGCAGGATTCATCATGCCCATCCCGATACTTCCGGGCGATCCGGTCACGAATTTTTACTCGGGAGCCGGCATCTGGACCTCGAGTAACACGTATCAACCCGTGGCGTTTGTCGGTGAAACCGCGCCGGGATTCCCAAATCCCTTCACCACGAGCGTGGGAACCTTTTCGGATCTCCTCAACCAGCAGTCCACTAACGGATTCCTACTTAGCAATTCGCCCGTCACCTTCACCAACTGGGTCAGTATTTCCTCCATTGACCGGATGATTCTTCCCGATACGGGCGGAGCGATCTTCACCGCAACAGTCGGTACAAGCAACTACTACTACCCTCCCATCTCAACCAACCCAGGGCAGCCCATGCCGATGTATGTGGCTGTCCAACCGCTTACGCAGCATGGAATCTGGGCTCAGTCAGGATCTGGAAGTCTTTCGCTGATAGCCCGGGAGGGTGAGACGCTGAACATCGAGGGCAGTAACAGGACTGTGGAGTCGATCTCCTTTCTCTCCTGCACCAACGAGGCGGGAGGTCAGACGCGTTCGTTGAACCCGAAGTCGGGAGATCTTATTTACTCAGCAACATTTACGGACGGAATGGAGGCTTTGATTCTGGAATCCTCCACCAATCCGAAAGGATCTCCGATACTGATTGCTGCCACGGGAGATTCAGTGCCGGGATTTTCTGGCAATACGCTCTTCACCTCCTTCGGCGATCCTGCCCTTAACTGCTCCAATCATGTTGCCTTTCAGGCTGCAGCAAGCACGGTTGTGAGTATCGGATATGGCGCTGGCCCGGTGATCCCTCAAGGATCGTCCAACTCCATTCAGTGGGGGATCCAGCGATATACCAACAGCTTTACTGGAATCTGGGCCGACGATGCCCGAGGCAACCTGAAACTCGTGACCAATAGCATGGTGAACTCGAGCTTCATGCAGATGGTGGGTGGGAACGGATTCACCAGCTTCTCCGACCCCGTATACAATAAATCCAACGCCGTCGCTTTCACTGGCACATGGTACAACGATGGCACTCCGGTAAAGAATGCTTTCAACGGGGGAAAGGGTGTCTGGACTTCGCGAAATCTCTCCAAGCCCGTTGCCTGGATCGGACAATCGGCTCCGGGTTATCCCAATCCTCTCCCTGCGACGATCGCCTCTCCCTACTCGTGGTCAACAAACAGTATTTCCTACACAAGCACAGCACCTGTCTTCTCATCGTTTGATAGGATCGCTCTGCCAGACACGGGACGTCTTGTCCTATGGGCGACCGTATCCGCCACCAATACGATCCCCCTGCCCCCAGTACCGAAGGGACTGACAGTCAACAAGACGCTGAAACAGGGCACTCTCACCCAACATGGTATCTGGGTTCAAAATGTTAGCGGAGGACTGGATCTCGTCGTGCGAGAGGGCGCCGCCCTTAACGTGAATGGTAAAATCCGGGTCATCGCTTCCATCTCCACGGCATCCGCCGACGGCCCAACCGGAAGTCAGAGCCGTTCCTTCAGCCAAACAAGCGGCGCCTTGGTCTATCTGGCAACCTTTACCGATGGCACACAGGCGATTCTAAAAGTGACCCCCTGACGACCTGATTCCGTCAGGGCTTTTTGTTTACCCTTTCGTCCAAATCTTCTGCGGGGTAGGTCCAGATCTCGCTGAGGGTCGGGTGGTAGTGGGGCACCAGGGCGAGTTGACCTGCCGTTGCGTTGAAAGCCATGGCTACGACAATCTCATGGATCAACTCCGAACCCTCAGGGCCAACCACGGCGCCACCAAGGATCCTTCCATCGGAGGCATCAGCGATGAGCTTTACAAACCCATCAGTCTCACCCTTCACGATCGATTTGCCATGGTCGGCAAAGGGATAGCTCGCTGCGATGACCTGTAGACCCATTTCACGGGCCTCATGTTCCGTCATTCCGCAGGAAGCCATCTGGGGCTCTGTGAATGCGGCAAAGAGCTTGAGTCGGTAATCGATGACAAGTGGTGTTCCGCCTTTGAGAAGCGTTGCTGCGTTCTTGGCCGCCATCTCACCCTGGGTGATGGCAATATGGACGACCTCGTAGGGACCACAGCAGTCGCCAGCGGCAAAGAGATGTCGTGCTGTGGTCCTCTGCTCCAAGTCCGTGCAGATGGCTGGCCCCTCAAGCGCCACTCCTGCTTTTTCCAAACCAAGACCGGAGAGATGAGGGCGGCGACCGAGCGCATTGAGCACCAAGTCTGCCTCGATACGCTGTTCTCCATTGCCATGCTCAAAGAAGACGGAAAAATGATCCTCTGTTTTTTCGATCCGGAGCAGCCGAGTTCCGCAGAGCACCTCCATGCCGCGCTTGCGGAAGGCCTCCGCTAGGGCATCGGCAACATCCCGGTCACTGCCGGTGAGAAGTTGGGTATTGCGCTGCAGGATCGTCACTTTCGTGCCAAGCGACTCGAGATAGTGAGCCATCTCAAGGGCCACAGGTCCTCCCCCGAGCACTACCGCCGAAACTGGTATCGTCGTCATCTCGAGAAGATCGTCGCTGATAAGGCACGATTCGATCCCCGGAACGGATGGACGATTGATCACTGAGCCGGTCGCGATGCAACCCGTCTTCAGGCTGATAGTTTGCTCTCCTCCGTCCATCAACGAGACACGCAGGGAATGGGGATCGAGGAATTCGGCATGGCCGCGGATGAAATCAAATCGACCATCCTCCAACTGCCCCTTCCTGTAGTCGGCGAATTCAGCGATCAAACGCTTCTTGCGAGCAATGATCTTCCCGGCATCGAAGCCGATTTTCTCGGCACTCAGTCCGAACTCTCCGGCATGCCGCAGGGTACGGTATCGGTTGGCAGACTCGATCAATGTCTTGCTCGGCATACACCCTCGGAGGATGCATAGGCCCCCTACCTCTTCTCCCCCCTCAATCACCACAGTGGAGAGTCCCAAAGAGACTGCAGTTCTGGCTGCGGCATATCCACCGCTCCCGCCGCCGATCACCACGAAATCATATTCCTTCATAGACCCAATCTGAGGCTGAAATTTTGAATATGGAACTCAGGAAATCAGGAACAGAGGATTCTAAAGAAATTCTGAAAATGTATGAAGATGACCTTTTCTGGAAAATGCACTCTTTGCCACTAGTGTCCGGTTAAGAGGGTGATTGGTTTTTGTTGATACTTCAAGATGAGTGATTTGCGATCCAAAATGGATGCCACGCATTTGAAATTTGAGCGACGTTTTTTGAGGATACTCGGCCATGAACTCTGGCCGCTACGTCCTCTCCCAAGTCCTCGATCTGGTCCACTGGCAGACTCTTTCCCGATTGGTTCAACGCTACGATGCGGAGAGCAAGGTTCGGCATTTTGGG
>CAIPWR010000017.1 GCA_903868795.1 uncultured Spartobacteria bacterium
AATACCCATACACATGAAATGCACCAAAGTTACCTATAGTTCAACTCAATTATGGAAATGTTACTTGTGCGGTTCAGAAAGTAATAATGTTGTTCTAACTACTTCTTCATCTAACCTTAATATAGAATTACACGAAATTCTTAAATGTTTTATTTGTGGGAGTTTATTGTATGCTGGAGATGATCCGGTATTGGGATATGAAAATGAGGTCATGAATCAGAACTGTTGGCAACATTACAGCCAAATAGGGGCTGGTCTAACAGCTATGCTTGAGCCTCTTTTCTACCTAGGAGAGAGGGCAAAAGGATCTCTTCTTGATGTTGGATGTGGATTTGGCTACGTCGTAGATTTCTATAACAAAGTTGGATACGGTGATGCCATTGGGCTCGAAACAGCCGCATATGGTAGGGTTGGTTCACAATTACTTGGTGCTCCATTAATAAACAGTTACTTTGCAGACTGTCATGAATTACAAGGAAAGAAATACGATATTATATTCGCTTGTGAAGTCTTAGAGCATGTAGCTAATCCCTGCTCATTTATTAACGAAATCTCAGTAGGTCTCAATAATGACGGGGTACTTGTTCTTACGACTCCCTCATCAAATGTAATTAATTCAAGTTCAACTGAATCAGAAATAATTGGTTCACTCTCACCGGATTATCATTATTTCCTAGCATCCCCAGAGGCGCTTGAGAAACTACTTAAAAGTTGCGGATATACTGACGTAAGAGTCGACGATAGCGGAAGCAGACTGTATGCATGGGCTAGTAAAACAAAGCTACCCCCACTCAAGAAGCATATGCCATGGGATGATTATTTCCGATATCTAGAAATTATATCTGAAAACGCTGATCAAAATGTAAAATCAGGAGCACTTCAGCGACTGTTCAAAGATTCATGGAATACAGGGCATACAGCAGTAGCGGCATCAGCTTACAGAAAGCTGGAAGAATGTGCCGCTGAATACTATAAACTGAGCTTTATACACCCAGATATTTATAGGTATAATACACGCCAATCTATAATTGGTGATATAGATAAAAACCCAGCATGGTACCCTTCAGTTTTATATTTTGGTGCAATGTACGTTGGGTCAGCATTAAAAGAATCATCTCAAAAAGTAAGAATGATTGATGCAGCATTAGAAATAATAGAAAATGAAGTAAAGTGTCTTGATCCGAGGTTAGTTCAGGAATCTCAACATCTTTTGCCGTATGTGAAAAAATCACTCTCACTTGCATATTCTGAAGCTGCTAAAAGCGAGAAAATGTTAAACCTATCCACAAAACACGAAATAAGCTCAATTATTAATGATGGGACTCTTTACAGAAAAATCCGTAGGATCCAAGGCGATATTGAATGGTGGAGTAAGAATTGGAGATCACGCGTTAAAATCTGGCAATGAATCAATACAAGATCTCCTTTTCAATTTGCACGCTTGTAAAAAACAAAGATAATTACAGTAGACTACTTGAATCTTTAAAGAAAAACAATTTCATTAATGATTATGATGTAATACTATCTATAGATAATTCATTCCAAAATCAACACGATTGCTATAGCGCTATAAGAAAGTTTGTTGAAAATGCAACTAACGAATATATTGTCCTTGTTCACGACGATGTCATTATAAATAATTCTAGAGATGAATTGATTTCTCAAATAAAAAAGATTGAATTGCTAGATGATTCTGTTGCGGTGTTTGGTGTTGCTGGATTATACAAAAATCACATTAATGGAGTTGGGCGCTTCATTAGCGATAGAGGCAAAGAAGATTGGGGATTTAATAATAATGGTATCGTTAGATCATTAGACGAGTGTTTTATAATTATTAAAAAATCTTCTGGAGTTACTGTCTCAATTGGGTTGACTGGTTTTCATTTTTATGGATCGGATCTTTGTCATAACGCCTCGCGTAACGGCATGCGATGTTACGTTATTGATTATCCTATTACTCATTTATCTCCAGGAAATCTTGATTTATCTTTTTTAACTGCGAGAAGTGTTTATTCTGCTCATCTGAGCAGAATTGGCTTTAGAGGTATCCATTCAACCACTTGCACATCAATATATGTTGGGAATAGTTTTTTCTTAAATGCGTTAGCTAATGCATTAGCTATAGCAAAGCCAACGCTTGGGAAAAACCCTAGGGCTGAATATGTTAAAAAACAGATATTAAACACTCATAAGTCCAATTTGCTAAGATGTGTAATATATGTTTTATTTAAATCAATAATATCTTATTTTTATTTTCTAAGAATAATAAGCGATATTTGTTGGTGGGAGAAGAACTGGAAAAGTCGGGTGTTTAAATCTTCTATAATAATTTTATTCGAAAAATGCGGGTAAAATGGATATTTGGATTTAATGCGCCTTCATCTTTAGATTTTTTAATGACGATAGTGTATGCGCATGATGATTATCTCCAGAACTGGGTGGAGTTCTTGGAGCGAGGCCTGATGGGAAATGAGGGTGGGATGATGGATGCAATTTTAGAGAGAATGGCGTATGACCCAAGCATCGGGATTGTCTATCCTGATGATCCAATGATCTGGAGGTGGTTTGAGAACTACACCATGGGAAAAAACCTTCTCGAAAAGCTGGGTCTAGCTATTCCGAGTGAAAATACCTTCTTCAATTATCCAGCGGGATCGATGTTCTGGGCTAGAACCGAAGCTCTGAAGCCATTATTTGATCTTAAACTTTGCTGGGATGACTATCCCAAGGAGCCTCTATCCCAAGATGGTAGTATCCTTCATGGTATCGAAAGGTTACTGGGTATTATTCCCGAGCAACTCGGATGCCGAACGTTGCTAACTCACGTTCCCGGTCTGAAACGATAATGGACACACATTCCTGCCGAATCATTGTTCCAAACTACCAATCGGAGCTCTCTCACGATCAGGAGATCTCACTTGCCTCGATCAGGAAGCATCTAAGCGGTTATGTCGTGGAGTGCTGGTGTGCTGTCATGAGCCAACTCAAACAAGGAGAATTTCCTTATCATCGGACCCACGACACCGGTCTTGCCGCACGCTCATGCAACACGGGGTTAAGGCCTTCTACACGCACAACACGAAGGACTTTATCTCAAGTGGTTTTGAGCAGTTAGTCGATCCTTTGGAAGGCAGATTGAGGCTCCAAAATTATACAAACTGACAATACGAAGCTTAAAAGGTATGGAATTCTCTTCCGCCTAGTCGGGATGCGTCCAAAATGGAGTCCATTAGATAGTGGCGTAGTTAGGAATGCATACGCATTCTTTCTTGAAAATTAACCAAAGAGTGTCTATATTACTCGAATGATTTCGAGGTCGAGCATTCGGGATTCCCTCATTCAGGGGCTGAAGCATTCTCCAGGGGTGGCGTTGCTTGGGCCTCGCCAGTGCGGTAAGACGACTCTGGCCAGGCAAGTTGCCCAGGAACAGGGGGCGAGGATCTTCGACCTTGAGAACCCCGAGGATGCGGCAGCACTGGAGAATCCGATATTGGCTCTGGAGTCACTGCGGGGGTTAGTGGTGCTGGATGAGGTTCAGCGTAAGCCGGAACTGTTCCCGATCTTAAGGGTATTAATGGATAGGCCGGATTTACCCGCAAAGTTTTTGCTGCTGGGTAGTGCATCGCCTTTTCTGGTAAGGGGCGTCACGGAGTCTCTTGCCGGGAGGGTCTCTTTCATTGACCTTCAAGGATTCTCTCTCGATGAGGTGGGGGCAGGGGAGCAGGGAAAGCTGTGGGAAAGGGGTGGATTCCCACGATCATTTCTCGCGACTGAGGAATCCCTAAGCCATGCTTGGAGACGAGATTTCATCAGGTCGTTTGTGGAGAAGGATTTTGGGTCGTTGGGGCTGGGCGCGACTCCATCCAGTCTGGGAAGGCTTTGGCAGATGACGGCTCATTATCATGGACAGTCACTCAATGCCTCAGAGATCGGACGCTCCTTGGGTGAATCTTACAAAACAATCCAACGCCACCTTGAACTGCTTGAGGGGGCCTTTATGATCAGGATGCTGCGCCCATGGTTTGAGAATCTGGGCAAGCGACTGGTCAGAAGTCCAAAGCTCTATGTGAGGGATAGTGGCTTACTTCATGCTCTGCTCGGAATAGGGAGTCATGATGCCCTGCTAGGGCATCCGAAACTTGGCGCGAGTTGGGAGGGTTTTGCTTTGGAACAGATTCTCTGGAAGCTACCTAGAGTGGATGCCTGGTTCTGGGGGACCCAGGGCGGGGCAGAGCTCGATTTATTCATTCAGCCCGGAGGTAGGAGAATTGGGTTTGAGTTCAAGGTTTCCGATGCGCCAAGAATGACAAAGTCGCTTTCCATTGCACGGGATGATCTGAAACTCGAGGAGCTCATCGTCGTGAAACCAACGGGCGCCGGTTACCATCTGGAGGATCGCATCAGGGTGATGTCCCTGAAGGATGCAACTGCCTATTGTGGTGAGCTGACACACTGATCGATGGTGCTCAAAACATCCGTGACTACTTCCCCTTTGACTTGCCGAATTCTAGTTCCGATGTATCAGACGGAATTGACGTCTGAAGAGGAAGTCTCGCTGGCATCAATTCGCAAGCATCTCTCGGGATATGGAATCTGCTTCGTGGCTCCTGAATCCCTTGATCTTTCACTAGTTGTGAAAGATGGAGAATCTATTGAACGGTTCGCTGATGACAAATTCTCAGGAATCAAGGGATACAACTGTCTTCTGAAGTCACGTGCTTTCTATGAGAGGTTCGATGCCTCTGAGTATATTCTAATAGCACAGCTCGATTGTCTGATTTTTAGCAATAATCTGGATTCTTGGATCGGGCAGGGGTTCGATTACATTGCCGCTCCTTGGTTTCGGGGTTTTGCAACTGATCACAAGTCAGGGCTCTGGAGGGTCGGTAATGGAGGGCTTTCGCTTAGAAGAGTGGAGTCCTACCTGCGTGTTCTGCGTCAACAGGTTGTGAGTGGTTCGATCTACCCTCGGTGGGGGCATTGTGCCTGGAAGCCTCCGGTGGAATCAATGGAGGAGGGCGTCTATAAGAAGATCTCAGCGCTTTACGGGCTCAATCCTTTTGCAAAGCAGCATTCTGTTGAAGGGGAGTTGCAACGATTCCCCTACAATGAGGATGTCTTCTGGGCCATCGAGGCTCGAAAATTTGACCCCTTATTCAGGGTTGCCTCCGCTGAGGAGGGACTTTCTTTTGCATTTGAGGTCTCCCCTCGATGGAGTTTTGAGAAAACAGGAGGGCGACTTCCCTTCGGATGTCATGCATGGGCCCGGTATGATCGTGATTTCTGGGAAGAAGTTTTGTCGGAACGAACGGATTCGATCTAGGATAGAAGCGCTATGTCAGAGAAATGCCTGAGTGTTGTGATGCCCGTTTATAATGAGAGGGCCACGGTTGCCGAAGTCATCGCCGAAGTGTTGCGGCAACCTTCCGTAGCCGAGCTTATCGTGGTGAACGATGCGTCGAGCGATGGATCTCGCGAGGAGCTTGAGCGTGTGAGCAGTCACGATGCGCGTATCAAGTTGTTTCATCATGAGGTGAACCAAGGAAAGGGGGCGGCTATCCGAACTGGAATCCTGCATGCGAGTGCCGAGGTGATGATCATCCAGGATGCCGATATGGAGTATGACCCCGCGGAATATCCCATCCTTTTGGGGCCTATTCTCAAGGACAAGGCTGATGCGGTTTTCGGATCACGGTTCATCGGCTCCCAAGAGCATCGTGTTCTCTATTTCTGGCACTCGATGGGGAACAGATTCCTGACTCTTCTCTCCAATATGTTCACCAATCTGAATCTGACCGATATGGAGACCTGCTATAAGGCTGTTCGCCGCGACATCCTTCAGTCCATCGCAATTGAGGAGAACCGGTTTGGATTTGAGCCTGAAATAACAGCCAAGTTGGCTAGGAAGGGCGTGCGGATCTACGAGGTGGCGGTTTCCTACCATGGGCGCACCTATGCCGAGGGAAAAAAGATCAACTGGAAGGATGGCTTTCAGGCAATCTGGTGCATTCTCAAGTATAATTTGGGATCAAGGGATCTGTGAGCATCCCGGGATCTGTCAAAAAAGTGCCTTTATGGCCCCTGCTGTTTTTGACAGTCGGGATCATATTCATTGTTAGCCCTCTAATCACAGCGGGGCATGTTCCGGGAAACAGTGGGGACTCACGGTTTAATCTCTATGTTTTGGAGCACTTTTACCAAACGCTTCTCGGCCACAGCAAAAGCTTCGTTGATGCAACGTTCTTCTACCCATGGCCGGCGACTATCGGATTCTCCGACACCCACTGGGGTACTGGCTTCATCTATGCTGCATTGCGAGGGGCTGGGATGGATTCTCTCGGCGCCTTCTCCTCATGGTTTCTGATCGGCAATTTGCTGAATTTCCTCAGCTGTAATTATGTGTTTAGAAAACTCGGTCTGAAGCCTATGGGGGCAAGCTTTGGAGCGTTCCTTTATTGCTTCTGTTTGCCGGCCACCTCGCAATTCAGTCATGTGCAGTTGGTTTATCGGGCGGGGGTACCACTCGCCGTTTTGTTCCTACAACGTTATCTGGAGTCCAGGAATCCGCTGCAGGGTGCGCTCATGGTGTTGTTTTTTTGCCTGCAGGCAGCAGCGACCTTTTATCTCGGAATCTTTCTTATTCTGCTGATGGCGGGATGGACTTTTGGGTGGTTCATCCTGAAACATGAGGAAACCAATGAGTCTTTGGCTGGGTTGCTTAAAAGTCTTCTTCCATCTAGGGAGGGACGTCGTGAGAGTCTGATGGCTTTCCTGATTCTTGTGTTTGGTTGCTTTATTTTGGTTGTATCAATTTGGCCTAATCTGGAGGCATCAAAGCTGTATGGATTCAAAAGAGGGTGGGATGAAATCAAGATTGGCCTGCCGCACCCGGCATCCTTTTTTCAAGCATCCCATTCGAACATTTGGTGGCCAGATCACAATAAGCTACCATTACTCCCGCTGTGGTGGGAACAAAACCTGTTTCCCGGACTGGTGATGATGGGGGCAGTTCTCATCTCGCTGAGAAAGAGTGCCTGGTCATCTGCCCCGATGGTTCGCTTGTCTCGAGCGAGTCTGATTTTCATGCTTGTGGTGACGATCTCGATCAGTGGGCACTCCTTTTACTATCTTCTGGGAAAAGCTCCTGGGTTCGACGCTATTCGGGCGATCTGCCGAATTATTCTCGCGATCGTATTTCCCGCCTCGTTCATCACCGGAGTATTGATCGAGCATCTTACAAATCAGGTAAAGCCTCAATGGATGGGCAAGGTTGCCGCAACTGTAGCCATGATATTCTCTATCTATGAAGCCTCTAATATTACTTATCAGCGCGATGAACGGGAGATTTGGGCAAGTAGGGTCATGATCTTGGAAAAAGAGCTCCAAGAAGTTCACAAAGAGCCAATCTCACCTGGCAATCTCTTGGTTGAAACCTATCCGGAAAAGTCGCTACCTGAATGGTGGGAGTTCCAGCAGGAGATCGACGCGATGCTGCTCTCTCAAAAACTTGGGATCTCCACATTAAACGGATACAGCGGCAATCTGCCCCGCGGGTGGAAACGCTCATGCACGACCGACGATCTTTTGGACAATATCGTTGCAGCTCAAAAATTTAGAATCAGTCATGGGCTGCCTCCAGCTATGATAAGACCCGAAAATCTGATTATTTTGGGCAAGGGAAATATTGATTTAGCAAGACTGACGGAGGGATTGTCATTCCCCGCGCTGCAGGCGGGTAGGGAGTTCACTGCTCTGAATGATTGGAATGAAATTAAGAGATATTTTCTTTATGAAGGATGGAGCGACATCGAAAGGGATCGGATCGTGAGTCAGGGTGAGCAAGCCTCTTTGATCATTAATGTTCCTTCATCGGGAAATAGAAAGGTCACTCTAGATCTTGAATCTTTAATCCCCTCGCCGACTGAAGGCTGCATGATTCAAGTGTCTGTCAATGGTATGCCTATGGGGACGACAGCTTTCGACAATAAGAATAACCGCAGGAACATTGAACTGCAGATTCCAGAATCCATGCCAGAGCATGCCCTCTTAAGGATCAAAATCCTACCCATGGATTTACGCAGTGGGTTTCATGCCTTATGGAAAAGCAGAGGAGCGAGGATAAAAAGACGTTTTGCCCTGCATGGCATTGGTTCATCCGGAGAAAATGCCCGAGAGTTGCAGCAAGGAATCCCATCTCCTTCGAAACACTAGATGCACTTTTACGGGACTTTTAAGCCCTGAAGTAGTCTGACAGACTTTTTCCATGAAACCGCTTAAATACCGATCTGACATCGACGGCTTGCGTGCCGTTGCGGTGCTTGGAGTGGTGATCTACCATGCATTTCCGAAGTTGATCCCTGGAGGATTCATCGGGGTGGATATTTTCTTTGTGATCAGCGGGTACCTGATCAGCGGGATTCTCTACAAGGGTCACAATGCAGGG
>CAIPWR010000018.1 GCA_903868795.1 uncultured Spartobacteria bacterium
AAGCATTGTCACGCGAACGGAGGTCGAACGTGTGTAGTTGGTCATCGTGCAGGGGGGAGCGTCAGGGCCACTCACCGCGTCCCACATCGAGCGAAAGGTCTCCAGATTCCACATCTCGGAATTCCGTGCCGGCGAATAAGGATCAAAAAAGATCACCGAGGGAGCAGGCGCATCATGAGGCTGTCTGGAAAAATCCCCCCGATGCAGTCGCCAAGTCATCGAAGGAGAGGGATGCGTCGTGCCTCGATCGAGGAGCTCACGAATACCCGTCTCCCAACCAGCGAGGTATTCAAGCTCGGCGGCATGCTCCAGGGCAAACTCCAGCACCTCGGTCGATATCTCATAGCTATGAATCTCGATTGGAACGCCACTCTCACGGATTGATTCTATGGCCGTGATGGCATTGCCCGCAGGGCCAAGACCGATATCCCAGATAACGAAAGGTTCGGATCTGTTCCACTCCTGCACCCGCTCCTTAAGACGCTGCTGGGCGACATGAAGCTCAAGAGCCTCCGTCCGCGGGTTGGTTCCGATATGCATTGTCTCCCCGTGAGCCTTCGAGCGGATGCTCCGTCCCCCACCCTTCAGGGTAACGAGTTCAAAAGCTACATCGGGACTCATCGGCGTAGCCTAGCACTCTAAAAAAACATTACCCGTGGAATGTTAACCATCGGGATCCTCATCGATAGAGCAATTCCACGGCCTGTCGCAGCAAGGGGGCAAAGAACTTTGGAAATAGAATCCATGCGGCAATGAGGCCGATCAATGCGGTTCCAGGTGTAGCAAGCAGCCGCGCATACGGTTGCTGAAGCGCCGAGGGAAGGATCAGCTTGAGAATCGAAGCTCCATCCAAAGGGGGAGCGGGGATCAAATTAAAGAAAAAGAGAATGATATTGAGCGAGTAGGTGATGCTTAGGACTTGGGCGGCGATCATTTCAAACCCGGGTTTGGCCCCGATGACGATCCCTTGCAGCCTCATCACGCTACCCATCGGATGAGCAAACCACCCCTCGGCAAGGGAGACCCTGATGGCAATCAGGGCGCCTAGAAGGATGATCAGGTTGACCAGAGGACCCGCTGCAGCAACCAGTGCGGAACGCCTTGGAAACGTGAGTGCCCACATGCGGTTGATCGGAGCACTTGCCCAACCGATCATCCATCCTTGGGTAACAAAGCTTAAAAGTGGCAGCACGATGGTGCCGATCGGCTCCCTCTTCATATGCGGGATTGGATTCAAAGTAACCTGTCCC
This sequence comes from uncultured Spartobacteria bacterium, assembly GCA_903868795.1. GTDB lineage: Bacteria > Verrucomicrobiota > Verrucomicrobiia > Chthoniobacterales > UBA6821 > UBA6821. The sequence goes on from CAIPWR010000018.1 coordinate 1,251, forward strand.
CCGGCGAAGGCCGTGGCGTCTCCCAGCTTCCATGCGACATACGCATGCCCCGCTTCGTGGGCCACGAGCGAGAAAACAAAGACCAAGTACCAGGTAATCAGATCGGTTGGAGAGAAGTGCACGGGAAGAGAGTACAACAACTGTCTAATCTGTCGAAATTGTAACAAAGAAGTCTTTGCATGACGATTAGGATCACTTAGATTCATCACATCTCCTCGGAGAAATAACGCAGCCGCGAGGTATCGGGGGGTATTCTCGTGGCTGCGTTATCCGTAGGAGGTTCTTTTTTTACGCTTTAATGCTTTTGAAGCCGCTTGTTCACTCAAGCGGCTTTTTAGTTGATCAGGCCACTTGGAACCTCCTGAAAATAAGCAATTTGCTTGTTTGTCTGAATGCCCCAAAAGAGCGCTGAAACGCTATCATGGATTCATGAAGGGAACCTCCCAGCAGACCCATAGATGGCAGGTTGCCTGGAAAAGAGTAAAAAAGCTCAAGGATCACCCTATCGCAAAATTCGGCCCCGGGCTGATCACAGGGGTGGCTGATGATGACCCGAGTGGAGTTGTAACCTACTCGCAGGCGGGTGCTCAGTTCGGGCTGAACATGCTCTGGACGATGCCGCTGGCTTTTCCTCTCATGGCGGCGGTTCAGTCGATGTGCGCTCTTATTGGTCGGGTGACTGGGCGGGGTCTTGCCGCCAACATCAAAGAGGCCTTCCCTCCCCTCATTCTCAAAGCAGTCGTTATTCTGCTGCTGGTTGCCAATACGCTAAATATCGCCGCCGACGTTGCCGCCATGGGAGAGGTGGGTCAACTGGTCACGGGAATCAACCCCCGGCTCATGACTCTGCTCTTTGTCGTTGTGACCCTCCTGCTTCAGGTACTCATCCCCTACCACCGGTATGTTTTTTATCTGAAATGGCTCACCCTCTCCCTGCTGGCCTACGCTGCAGTTCTTTTCACAGTTCACGTCCCGTGGCATGAGGTGGCACTACGCACTGTCTGGCCGACATTCACTCCGAATGCCCAAGCCGCCACGATGGTGGTTGCTATTTTTGGCACCACGATCAGTCCCTACCTCTTTTTCTGGCAGGCCTCGGAAGAGGTCGAGGAGATGGAGCGCCATCAGGAACGGGGTTCCCTCTTAAGAGCACCAGAAGCAGCTGCCAGGGAGTTACGTCGCATTCGTTGGGATACATGGAGCGGGATGTTTTATTCCGACATCACCGCCTACTTCATCATTCTTGCAACAGCAGTGACGCTGCATCTGGCAGGCATCACCGATATTCAGACGGCGGCTCAAGCTGCCACGGCCCTCCGCCCCCTTGCAGGAGACTCGGCTTTTCTTCTCTTCACCATGGGCCTCATGGGCGTGGGCCTCATCGGCGTACCCGTTCTGGCAGGTTCGGCAGGCTACGCTCTCTCCGAAGCCATGGGCTGGAAGTGGGGCCTTGAGAGGAAAGTTCGGGACGCCCAAGGATTCTACGCGGTCATCATCATCAGCGTCCTCTGTGCTCTTGGAATCCAGTATTCTCCCATCAGTCCCATGAAGGCCCTCTTCTGGAGTGCTGTCATCAATGGCGTCGTAGCCGTTCCCCTCATGGCTGTGATCATCATTCTGGCCTCCAAGAAATCTGTTATGGGTGACTTCACCGCAAGCCGTCCGATTGTCATCCTCGCTTGGGTCGCCACCGGCATCATGGCGGTAGCTGCGCTCGGCATGCTAATCCCGGGGTAATTGTCCCTGCCTTTACCGAGGTAAATTGTTCTGCAAAACTTAGATCATGGACAAGAGCCATCACCATAACCCCGATCCAACGGCTAGCGCCGAAGGAATCAAGGGATGGTTTGAACGGATGGGGAAGGCCTTTCACTCGAGAAACTACCGTCTCTTCTTCCTCGGACAGATCGTTTCCCTCTGCGGTACTTGGATGACGAATATGGCGACCGGATGGCTTGTCTACCGGCTGACCGGTTCCTCCCTGATGCTGGGCGTGGTGACCTGCGCAGGTCAGATCCCGATGTTTATCCTTGGTCCCTTCTCCGGGATTCTGGTCGACCGGGTGAACAAACAACGTGCTCTTGTCCTGATCCAGTCGCTCTCGATGCTTCAGTCATTCGCTCTCGCGGCCATGACTCTCAGCGGTCACGCCTCCGTGACAGGACTGATCATTCTGAATCTTCTGAACGGCATGATCACCGCCTTCGATATCCCGATGAGGCAGTCGTTCGTAATCGAGATGATCGAGAACAAGGCCGACATAGGCAATGCCATCGCTCTGAACTCCACGATGTTCAACGCGGCGCGCTTTCTGGGACCTGCCATCGGAGCCGTGGTCATTGCAGCCTACGGTGAGGGATGGTGCTACTTCATCGATGGATGCAGTTTCCTAGCAGTGATCGCAGCCTTCCTCGCCATGAGGATCAAACCCGGGGGCACGGCACGTCCTCCCCATGGAAGCGCCATCACCGATCTCCTAGAGGGTTGGCATACCGTGTCACGCCCCGGCCCGATTCGCAGCATCATTACCCTGCTCGCTATCACCAGTCTGTTCGGCACCCCTTACGCAACCCTTGTCCCGCTCTTTGCCGGTAGCATTCTGAAGGGAGGGCCTCATACCCTCGGACTCCTGATGAGCTCAGCAGGAGCAGGTGCACTCGTGGGTGCCGGCTGGTTGGCCGGACGGAGGAGCGTACGCGGTCTTGGCATTGTGATTCCTGCAGCCGTGACCGTCTTCGCCCTCGGCGTGATGGGATTCGCCCTCTCGCGCGTCATCTGGCTCTCCATGATCTTCCTCTTCGTCGGAGGAGCCGGACTCATGATCCAGATGGCCTCAAGCAATACGATTCTCCAGACCATTGTCGACAATGACAAGCGGGGCAGAGTCATGAGCTTCTACATGATGGCCTTTATGGGAACGGCTCCGATCGGCAGCCTCATGTCAGGATGGATCTCCGAGCATCTCGGCGCACCCCTCACCTTGGTGATGGGTGGTGCGGCCTGCATCGCCGGAGCCGGCATCTTCTTTTTGGGACTGGAGCAACTTCGTGACGCCATCCGACCGATCTACCGAAGCAAAGGCATTCTCCCTGAAATCGAATCAGGCGAAGAGGCGGCAAGCCAACTTGCCTTTGAAGCTAGGGATTAATCCCTCTTAACTTGCTCAGGGAAGATCCGGTCCGCAAAGAAGTACATAATCATTGGGAACACCACCATCGTGATTGCTAGGGGAACATAGAACCACGCAATGAAAATACCTGCAAAATAGCAGCTTAGGGCAATTTTACTGCGACGGTTCCTTCTCACATGCAAAGTATTCTCGGAAGAGTCCTTGGAGGCATGATGGGAAACGGCCTGTCGCAATAAATTCGAGGAAACACCGCAGGCAAAAGCGATGAAGGCATAAAGGCTGACAGCCAATGGACACCCCCTTGTTTCACCGATGTAACCCGTAACCCAAGGGAAAAGGGAGAGCCAGAAAAGCAAATTCATATTCATCCAGAGAATCCGCGTGTCGACTTTATCGATGAGATGAAAAAGGTGATGGTGATTGACCCAGTAGATGGCAACGATCACAAAACTTAGAGCGTAGCCCAGAAAGGTTGGCCAAAGCTTGAAAAGCCCCAGCAAGCTGGGCTCATGAGGAGGATGGAGTTCCAGCACCATAATCGTGATGATAATGGCGATCACACCATCACTAAAGGACTCCAGTCGGTTCTTGGTCATGCTTCACTTGTAATCAGGGAAAACTGCCATCATATCCACAAAAAAGGCTGATCCCTCTCGAGATCAGCCTTTTGATGAACATACGGGGATATATCAGATACGCTCCTCTTCGAGGTCGTAGACGTCGAACCAAACGTACACAGGTCGGTTTTTAGGAACAAACTGCGGGATGTAACCCTCCAGGAAGGCCTGGGTGCCAGGAGGCATATCACAGGGACGGGTGTAGCGCATCTTATTGTTCCAGACAGCGACATCCTCAGGAGTTTTGAGCGAGGCATGGGCAATGATCCACTCACTCATCTCCGCATCTGTGGCACCTTTCTCGACCTCAGCCTTGAAGGCAACTGAATCGATTCCGGTAGCGTCGAAGAACATCCGATCCAGTGGACAATCAAAGTGGTATTCACCAGCAGTCCCGGCAACAACCGCACGACACTTATCAAGGGCGCGAGCGGCAATCACGAATCCACCGAGCACTTCACGCGGACTACGCGGAAACTCCTTAGTGAGGTCTTTGGCTAGGAGTTGAACTTTCTCGTTCATAGTATGATTTGTTTTCTTAGTTATTGGGAGAGTGCTTACGCCTTTCCACCGAAGGTGACATAATCATCCACATCCAGCAGGTCGAACCATGCGCCGATATCCTCGCGGTTAGGGGCAATCTTCTTCTGCGCTTCGTGCATATACTCGCGAGTCTCGACGGATGAGGGGACACGGCTCTCCTGCCAGGAGGACCATGCCTTGATCTCAAGTTCATTGTGCTTGTTAGTGGCATTGGCGGTAATCCACTCAAAGATCTCACCGTCACCCTTGCCTGCCTTGAGCTGCTCAAGGAGTGCCTCTGGGTCGATTCCTGCGAATTTCAGGAAATGCTCGTCGAGCGGGCAGTTGTAGTGGTACTCACCGTTGGTTCCGGCGATGGTTGCGCGGCCCTTGTCGAGCATGCGGGGAAGGATGACATATCCGCCAAGGCGGACGCGGGGACTGCGGGGTGCGTGTTGTGTGAGGTTCATGGTATTCGTAGCGAGTAGGAAGTTATCTTGTCCCGAGATAACCCAAAGGTCTAGGGGGATAAACAGTAGGCTCTAGTTACAAGACATTACATGATCTCATTAAAGCCATTTTGAGTATATAAAGCTGAAAAAATTCTGCTTTTTGTGATCAAGGGAATTAGGTGAGGATTCGTAGGTGGCAGAGGGTATAGATACATACGAAGGCTCAGCGCCTCGGGAACTTTCAGGGGATCAAACCTCCGATGAATTACCCCCTGCATACGGAACGGGCCCCTTCACCCGCCCCCTTCCGAGACCCACCGGTTGCTGGGCAGGGTGTATCCGAACTCCCTGCTGCCTGACCAACCGTCCAGATCGAAAAGATCATCCGCTGGAGTGAGGGAGAGTCGCCTTAAAAAGGGAGAACTTCTGGCTACTGACCTGTTTTCTGAGGGACTTTGACAATTCGATTGATGTCATAGCCTTGGCTGGAAGCATTTTGAAGAAGTGACTGATAAGTGCTCTCGGGCAAGGTCGGTGTCCGCGCCATGATCCAGATCAGGTCACGAGAGGGATAACCAATCGTCGTCGTGCTGTAATCTGGTGCTAGATCAATGACTAGGTAAGGAGCCTTGAAGGGCCAGAAGAACTGAACTCCCCAACGGGCATTGGTCTGCTTATCCAGCACGGTTCCGATCGCATGCATCTCCTGGCGCTTTGCCGAGAGATCCTTCTTGTGGAAGGCATCACAAGCGTCCGGTTATAAGTCCCACAGCATCAATTGGTTATTTTTGTGAGGCATGTAAGATTTGAAGTCGGTTTCTGTAAGTAGCTCATGGATAGGAACTTTCTCAAAAGGATGAATGCTCAAAAGCT
>CAIPWR010000019.1 GCA_903868795.1 uncultured Spartobacteria bacterium
CTGGCATGTTGAGCAGACGAAGCCAATGGATCGCTCCTCTACGGATGAGTTGCTGTTTCTTCCTATCGACGGCATCCAGAGGTCTGCCCATCTCCTCGGAGCGGCGGGTCTTTACCTCCGCAAAGACCAGGGTGTCACCATCCCTGCAGACAAGATCGACCTCTCCTCCCCCAGGAGCGCGGAAGTTCCGTCGCAAGATTTTCCACCCAAGACGCTTCACGTATCGTGCCGCTTGATCTTCCCCCCATGTTCCGAGGGCAAGATGAGCGTTGCGATCAGAAGCCGAAGGTAGGCTGGTCGACCGGCGCAAAACCACGTCGATGATGCGGGCAAGGTCCATGTTCTTGTAGTTTAGCGAGGTGTTCGGCCGTGGCATAGCCCCGATGCTGGGCGAATCCGTATTGTGGATATTCCCGGTCGAGTTCGTCCATGATCCTGTCCCGGGTGACCTTGGCCAGGATACTGGCGGCGGCGATACTGAGGCTGATCCCATCCCCGCCAACAAGTGCCGTATGCTCAATCGGGAGTCCCTTGACCGGCAATCCATCCACGAGGGCATGGTGGCACTGATGTCCGTTTTCATGAAGCCCTATCAAGGTGCGCGCCATGGCGAGATGCGTTGCTCGCAGGATATTCAGGTGTCCGATTTCCTCTGAGCTGGCCTCGGCCACAAAGAATCTCACGCAAGCATCTTCAGTCAACCGGACATAAAGAGCCTCCCGCTGCTGGTGATTCAGTTTCTTGGAGTCATCCAGCCCCTCTAGGGAGAATTCTTCAGGCAGGATCACTGCGGCGGCCACCACGGGACCAGCCAAGGGGCCGCGTCCCGCCTCATCGACTCCGGCCACGGGACGGATGCCCTGGGCATGAAGTTCCTGCTCATGGAGGAGCGTGGGGCAAAGAGAAGGGCTCCGAGTCTTGGAAGACTTGGAGCCCGAATTCTGTGATCCGCGACGCTTGGTCGTCATCGGATCGGAAAATAATCAGTGATTAGGCAACTTCCTGTGCCTTCTCCTTCACGGTGACAGCGGCCTTGCCCTTGCGGTCACGGAGGTAGTTCAGCTTGGAACGGCGGACCGATCCGCGCTTCTCGATCTCGAGCTTCGCGATGCGGGGGGAATGAAGAGGAAAAACACGCTCGACACCCTCACCGAAGCTGACGCGACGGACGGTGAAGTTGGCATTGATGCCAGCACCCTTGCGACCGATCACGATGCCGGAGTACTTCTGGATACGCTCCTTGTCACCCTCGATGACACGTGTGTGAACACAGATGGAATCACCGACCTGGAACTCGATGATGTCGGACTTGAACTGCTCTTTTTCGATGGTGGCGATGATGCTCATGACAGGAATGGTGGCCGGAAATTGGTCTAAAGTGGTCGGATAGAATGCCTCCCCTGAGCAACCTTGGCAAGAAGTAATCCCAGATTTTGATCTTATTCACCGCTTTGTTCTGACTCCAGCTAGGGAAACACTGATTTAATCCCATGATGGCCGCTGAAGACCAGTTGCTGATTTTTGAAGGCGCGAGCGCTGGGCGATACCCGCAGCGGTCTCGCCCGAGCAAGCAACGCCACAAAAATCGACAAATGGTTTCAGCCCTGCGGGTTGCGGAGATAATAGGCCGGGGGCTGTGTTGGCTTCGCGGTTACAGCCCGCAAAGGGGATGCGCCCGCGAAGCCGCCTTACCCGAGGCCCATTCTTCCCGCAACGGCCTCTATGCGATTAGATCAGTGGTTCCCTAGCGTCTCTTGCGTTTCATCGCTCGATGAACAGAATGGTGCAGATTCATCCTTTTTCATTTTTCATTCTTCCTTCATCCTTTCCCTCCCATGATCACACTAGGCATCGACAGCGGAACCCAGAGTACCAAGACCATTGCACTCGATCTGGAGACAGGAGAGATCCTGGCCAGCGCGCAACAAGCTTACGGCTTCGTCGAGGCTCAAGGAGAGGGCGCCATGGAGCAGGACCCCGCAGTCTGGATCGCGGCCGTCGAAGCAACTATCATGGAAGTTCTCTCTAAGATTCCCGATCGGCGTTCCGAAGTCGTGGGAATCGGCGTGAGCGGTCAGCAGCATGGTCTTGTGCTTCTCGATGCAGCCAATGGCGTCGTCCGTCCAGCCAAGCTCTGGTGCGATACCTCGACAACCGCACAGTGCGCCGAACTGACGAAGGCCCTCGGCGGCGATGCCAAGGTGGTCGAGCTAACCGGCAATGCGATACTCACCGGCTACACGGCGCCCAAGATTCTCTGGGTACGACAGAACGAGCCCCAGAACTGGGCAGAGACCGCCTCGGTGCTGTTGCCTCACGATTACATCAACTGGTGGCTGACCGGCGTGAAGTCGATGGAATATGGTGACGCCTCCGGAACAGCACTCCTGAATGTGAAGACCCGTTCCTGGTCGCAGCCCGTCCTTGATGCCGTCGCACCCGGACTCGCCGAGAAGCTCCCCTCGCTCCGTCACTCCTCGGAGCCTGCCGGTACACTCCGGGAAGAACTCTCCACCAAGTGGCATCTCGCTTCATCCGTGACTGTCAGCTCCGGCGGTGGTGACAACATGATGGGTGCCATCGGCACCGGCAATGTGAGCCCCGGCATCATGACCGCGAGCCTTGGCACTTCGGGAACGCTTTACGCCTTCAGCTCTTCTCCCGTGGTCGACCCCAAGGGCGAAGTCGCCGCATTCTGCGATAGCACCGGTTCCTGGATGCCGCTCGCCTGCACCATGAATGTCACTCTCGTCACGGAGTTGACCCGCTCCCTCTTCGCGGGATGGACCCATGAGCAATACGCCACTGTGGCCGCCACGATCCCAGCCGGTAGCGACGGACTCCTCTTGCTGCCCTACCTTGCCGGCGAACGCACTCCCAACCTGCCCCACGGCAGCGGTGTGCTTCATGGCATCACGACCAAAAACTTCACCCCTGCCCACATCGCCCGTGCGGCGATGGAAGGTGTGACCCTCGGTCTGGCTTACGGTCTCGAGCGCTTCCGGGCCCTCGGCGTCACCCCTACGGAAATCCGTATCACCGGTGGCGGAACCAAGAGCCATTTCTGGCGTCAACTCTGCGCCGATGTCTTCGGCGTGCCGACGGTCTGCCTCACCTCCAGCGAGGGAGCTGCCCTTGGTGGAGCCATCCAGGCGGCTTGGGCGGCTGGTCAGGATCATTCCATCGAGGCCCTTCACACCCTCTGCTCACGACTGGTGACCTTGGACGAATCCACACGATGCGTGCCTGATCCGAAGAATACCGCCGTCTATCAGGAGCTGCTTGAGCGTGCCAACAAGCTCCGCTCCGCCCTGACGGCTGCCGATCTCCTGTAGGCCCTATTGCCTAGTCCCCCATTCTCCGTTACCTAAATCCATGCGCCTCGTTCTTGCAGCCACCGGAGCCAGCGGTTCCATCTACCTGCAACGGATGTTGCACCATCTGAGCAGTGGAGAGGCAGTCGGCGGCCATGAGATTCATCTCGTGCTCTCCCCCTATGCCAAGCAGGTGATCCATGAGGAGATCGGAGCCTTGAAACTCCCAGCCGGTGTCATCGAGCACAGCGAGAAGTCGATGAATGCACCCTTCGCAAGCGGCAGCGCCCTCTTCGACGGGATGGTCGTGATGCCCTGCTCCATGGGAACTGTCGGACGGATCGCCGCCGGAACCAGCGAGAACCTGATCCTGCGTGCTGCCGATGTCTTCCTCAAGGAACGCCGGAAGCTGATCCTCGTGCCGCGCGAGACCCCCTGGAATCTTATCCATGCCCGCAACATCGTCACCGTGACAGAGGCCGGCGGCATCATCCTCCCGGCATCCCCCTCTTTCTACAGCCATCCCAAGAACTTTGACGAACTTGCCGACACCGTCGTCTGGCGTGTTCTGGATATGCTTGGCATCCATGCCCCGAATGCCTGCCGCTGGCACCAGGAGATAAGCCCAGAGGATAGCACCGCAAGCGAGTAGATGGCCTCTTCAACCGGAAGGATCAACAAGCAGGCTCTCCTCGCGGCTATCGCTGCGACGCTAGCCCGACTGATCTTCTCGACCATCAGACTCCGGATGAACGACAGATCTGGATTCCTGACGAATCCTCCCGACGGCCCCCGCATCCTCGTCTTCTGGCATAATCGCATCCCTGCGATCTCGGTTGGTTTCCTGCGTCACTACCCGGGAAAGCACCCTAGCCGCAAAGGGGTCTCCGTCCTTACTAGCCCGAGTAAAGATGGCGATATCCTGGCGGGTGTCATGGCCAATCTCGGAATGGGTTCGGTGCGTGGCTCCAGCTCTCGCCGTGGCTCGACGGCAATCCGTGAACTGGCAGCGCTTCTCGAATCGGGCGTCGATCTCGCGATCACTCCCGATGGCCCCCGAGGGCCTAAGTACTCACTCGGTCCCGGCGCCGTCTTCCTAGCTCAGAAAACCGGCATCCCGATCATGCTGCTGCATGCCCGCTATCACAACGCCATCCGTTTGAAGACCTGGGATAATTTCGCGATCCCACTTCCCTTTTCCCGCATCGACATCACCATCGATCACTACCTGACGATCGATCCAGAGACCACCGATCTGGAAGCCGAGCGTCTCAAACTCGAAACCTATCTCCGAGAAGAAGCCGAAAAAACCGATCTTCCCGCATAGAGAAACATCAGTGACAAAAAATTAATATGAAACTCAGGAACTCAAGAAAGGAGAAATGAAATAGAAGTTTTGATCATTCGGGACAGAATAGTTCCACTTGCTCCTTCCTTTATGATCTTCATGGTTCATCTTTGCCTGCATTTTTCCTGAGTTCCTGAGTTCCACATTCAAAACCATATCACCCAAATCCCATGAAACTCATTGATGGCAAGGCGGTCGCCGCCGAAGTCGAACTCGAAACAAAAGCCCGCATCGAGGCCCTCAAAGCCCGCGGCGTCACTCCCGGACTCGCCGTCGTACTGATCGGCGAGGACCCTGCCTCGCAGGCCTATGTTCGTAATAAGGACCGCACCTGCGCCGCGCTCGGAATGCATTCCTGCAAGTTCGAGTTGCCAGCCTCCACCACTCAGGAGGAGGTCATGAAGCTAGTTGAGGAACTCAATGCCGATCCCCTCATCCATGGGATCCTTGTGCAATCCCCTCCGCCGAAGCACATCGACGAGCATGCCGTGACGCTCGCGATCGATCCTCGTAAGGATGTCGACGGATTTCACCCGATCAATGTGGCAAAACTCGCCATGGAGGATCCCACCGCCTTCGTCCCCTGCACGCCGCTCGGCTGTCAGCGACTCCTCATTGCCGCAGGCATCGAGACCTCGGGCGCCGAAGTCGTCGTGGTCGGGCGCAGCCTGATCGTCGGCAAGCCGATGGCCTTGCTCCTGATGGCCAAGGGCAAGGGAGGAGATGCCACAGTCACCATCGCTCATTCTCGCACGAAAGATCTGGCAGCGGTCACCCGCCGAGCTGATATCGTGATCGCCGCGATCGGTAGACCCAAGGCGCTTGGTGCCGAACACATCAAGGAGGGAGCCGTCGTGATCGATGTTGGGATCAACCGCGTTGAGGATCCCTCGACCAAGACCGGCTACCGACTTGTTGGCGACGTCGACTTCGAGGCTGTGGCTCCCAAGTGCAAGGCGATCACTCCGGTTCCAGGAGGCGTCGGCCCGATGACGATTGCCATGCTGATGGCGAACACGGTTACCGCCGCAGAACGCCTAACAGCTTAAGACTGTGGCCTTACTTCTTCCGCCTGAAGAGTCAGTCGGACCCTGAAATCACTGAAGAAAATCAGGCAGATCGAGGGAAATCGTCGTGACCAAATTATTCCGGGCTAGGAGCGTGGAAACATCCTGCTGAGTAACCGCAGCCACGTTATTCTTACCCTCTTTCTGCTGATCGGGGAGATCGGCTTCAGTCCCGGCAGGCAGGGTCATATCCTCAGCCTGAGAAGCCGATGTGGGATCGAACAGGTCCTGCTTGACCTTAAATGGAGTGGAATCCTGAGAGGCGGCCAGGTCAGAGTTCTCATCCTGGAGCGATTTGGAATTGCCGGCTTGTTCAGCCGTATCTGCAAGCTTCAGGGCTGAAATCGAGGCAAGTGCCGTACTGCTTCCGAGGTCATAGGAAGACTGCGCAACGACTGATACGACTGCTCCACTTGGGATCTCATTCTGCGGAGAGGAGCCTGAATACACCTGGGAATGAGCATTGGTGCTTGAAACCGCTGCAACAGCTGTAGGGATGAACGTTGGGGTAACGATGAAACTCGAAGCGGCTATCTCGGGGACGATTGTCTCCTCAGTGGGTTGAGATGTTGCCGCATGGGGAGTTGGTGCGGCATTTTCTGACTGGAGTGATACCGACTTCGCGTCACCAACGGAGTTTACCCCGCCATCCATCACAACAACCGGAAATACATCCACTGGATAGGTGGTGATGTTCCCTGCATCGTAGGATCCATCGGTATAATAAACAGGTGCATCATAAGTAACGGTCACTGCCGGGCTGTTAGGATCGACCTGACCGTTCTCCAAGTAATAAGTGGTCAGATTGGTCACGCTTCCGTCAGCATTATTTGTGTGGTCAAACACAACGATGTCGCCATTGCCACCATACTGATCACCTTCCTGATAGGACCATTCAATGCTAACGCCTGAAGCCGCATCAATTTCTCCACTGGTTCCAAAGTCGGTATTAACCACCCCGGCAGAGGTGTAATCCACTAGAACCGGAGTGGAGTTGCCATCCGTTGTGATGGCTGCGGCAAGGATGTCCCCATTGCTAAGTGATGTGAATGTTCCATTGAAGGATTCTCCCTCAGGAGCCGTCAATGATCCACTGCCGCCACCGAATGTTGTGTCCAGTTGACCCGAGGCCGTGAACTGCTGGAGAAAAACACCGGTCCCGTCATTGCTTGCAACATTCCCCTGCAACTGAATTGATCCGTTAGCGAGTTGAGTGGCACTCATCCAGACCGTTCCTGCCGGGCCACTCAGTTCGCCGTTATTACCGAAGAGGGTATTGATCGAACCATCTGCATTGTAATCAACCAGTACAGGAGTGTAATTCCCATCGGTGCTATAACCGGAATTCAAGGATGTGCCATCCTGAAGAGTCTGCCATCCACCATCCAAGGTATAACCCGCGGGGGCATCTAGGTTCTGTGTTCCATAGTACCCACTGCCAGTCACAGGTGGGAGGGGAACGGGATCAATGATTGGAAGGGGATCTACCGGAATCGGGTCAACGGCGATCGGGTCAATGGTGATCGTGGTGGCAACTGCTGGATTGGAGGTGTCGAGTTGGCCAGTGGTCGTGAAGTACGTGTCCACTTCCGAAATCGAACCATCGGTCTGGTTAGTGTATTGCTTAAAGACGATCTCTCCCGAGTTGGAGTCCTGATAGGCATACTGATAGTCCGTTCCAGGAGTACCAATGATGATGCCGTTATCGCCGAAGAGCGAGTTGATGGATCCGTCGGCGTTGTAGTCCGCAAGCACCGGGGTGTTCGACCCATCGGAACTGACTCCCGAAGCGAGAGTCGTTCCATCCTGAAGAGTCTGCCATCCACCATCCAAGGTGTAACCCGAGGGGGCAGTTAGACTCTGGGTTCCATAGTACCCGCTGCCAGTAACCGGGAAAACGGGATCGACTGTAATGGGAGCATAGGTCGAATTAATTGCAGGGATATTCGGATCCACTTGGCCTAGCTGCGTGTAATAGGTACTCTGATCCGTGAAGCTTGCGTCGTTCTGGCTGGAAAAATCAGTTACCACGATGTCGCCACTGGTACCGTCCTGATAGAACCATTCACTGCTCACACCAGCAGGCGCAACGATCTCCCCATTCGTCCCAAAGTCGTTATTAACCACACCTGCCGAGGTGTAATCCACGATCACCGGCGTGTTGTTCCCATCGGTCGTGTTCGCGGAGACAAGAAAGCTTCCATCGCTAATCAACTGAGGAACTCCATTCAGTTTTGTTCCATCTGGTGCGATGAGTTGTCCACTTCCCCCGCCAAAGCTCGTATCCAGAAGTCCGGCTCCGGTAAACTCAGCAACATATTCGGAGGTTGATCCATCCTGATTGCTTACTGACTGGAAACCAGAAATTCTCCATTTGGGAGCTGGGTCGCCGAGAGCTCCGATCCTCCCGTAGGCCCACTGAGATAGCCACCCGTACCGAAAGAGGAGTCGAGAGACCCGTCCGAATTGTAATGGATAAGAACGGGGATATTGCTGGCATCGGTTGTATTCCCAGCCAGCAGGAGACTTCCGTCGTTTAAATAGGTTGTGTCACTTCCAGCACTGATCCCAACAGGCAAATTCATGGGGCCCGTTACTGAATCCAAACCACCCGAAATCGGACATATCAGCGGAATGACGGTCTGCGAGGAAATAGGGTCAGTAAAGTCTGGCGTAGAAGGATCGTTTAGCATGGAAAGAGCTGAGGGAAATTCTTTATTAAATCTGAACAATCTCCCTTCAAAGTCAACATCCAGACCGTGACCTAGCCACCTTTTTCCACTAGATCGAGGATCTCTTCCTTGGAAGGGCCAGAACCGACCATAGCCAAGCTTAAGGTTCTCATTGTGAGTATCTTTCGCGCTACCTGCTGGATCTCTGCAGAGGTAACCTTGGCGAGGCGGTCATAAACCGATTCGGGAGTGACCACCTTCCCGTAAGTCAATAGGGAGGTACCGAGGCGGTAGTTCTGCGTGGCGGCGCGTTCGAGGGCCATCCTACTGGTACCGATCGAGTAGTCGCAGGCACGGCGAAGCTCGGCGGAAGAAGGTCCCTTTTCTGAAATTCTCCGACACTCTGCGAAGATCAGCTTCAGCGCTTTGGCGACGTTCTTTCCATCGAGCCCAAGGGCAATCTCGAAGGCACCGCAGTCTGAGTGTGTCGAGAGGGATGTGCTAATCGAGTAACAGAGTCCCCGGCGCTCGCGAAGCTCCTGAAAAAGACGGGAGCTCATATTCCCTCCGAGAAGAATATGGAGGAGATTCACCGCATAGCGTTTCGGATCGTGAGATCCCACTCCCCGGAAGGAGAGTGCAAGCTGCGTCTGTTGATTCTCACGGGACTCGATAACGATCCGAGGACTTCCCTGACGAGGTGGCAAGGCGATCCGCGGCCTGGATGTCCCGGTCGGGAGTCTCTTGAGAAAGCCCGTGGAGACCAACTTCACAAACTCACCATGATCGACGGCTCCAGCAGCGGTCACGATGGAGCTTCCTGCATGGTAGTTGCCACGAAGGTGCATCATGAGATCCTTGCGTGAAATCGCAGCAAGGCTTTTCTTCGTTCCGGTGATGGGACGGCTAAGCGAATTTCCCCTCCAGGTCTCGGCAGTCAGGAGTTCCTGCACATGCTGGGCTGACTCGTCACGGATCATCTCGATCTCCTCGACAATCACTCCCCTCTCCCGCTCGACTTCCCGGGGATCAATGCGGGAGTTGCAGTACATGTCGGAGAGAACCTCCGTCACCCTGGCCAGATGATCGGAGGAGGCCGCTGCATAGAAGCAGGTACGCTCCTCTGCCGTGTAGGCATTCAAATCACCACCGACTCCCTCGACCTCCTCGCTGATTCGGCGGGCGCTCCGTTTCTTTGTACCCTTAAAGAGCAAATGCTCCAGGAAATGGGAGATCCCGCCGATCCGCGCAGGCTCGTGACGGCCGCCGACGGCACACCAGATGCCGACTGCAACCGTCTGGGAAGAGGGCATCATCTGGGTCGCCACACGGAGACCGTTGGGAAGAATCGAAACCTCAGGATTCATAGGAAAAAAATGTTTTAGAAGAACCAAATAGGGGTTTTTGAATATGGACCTCAGGAACTCAGGAAGAAAAGCTGGATCGGTATAGATGTGATTAGTTCTCGTGATCCATGTTGCATCGGCTTGCCTAACAGTTACTTTGCATCTTTGAGTGATTGTTTTTAGTTGAAAACTTCCTCACTGGTTTCATTTGCTTGCCTGGCCGTTACTTCCTGAGTTCTTGAGTTCCATATTTTCCCCTGTCTTCTCTCTTACCCACTGAAAACAGCGAGGAACCAAAACACTTCATTAACATCCAGGAAAACCGAACCCGGAGTCCGTTTGCAACGGATCCCCGTTTCTGCATTTTTCATTTTTCATTTTGCCTTTCCCTGTCTCGGAGCAATGCCTCTGCCACTGCAAGATCCGAGGGCCAGGTGATCTTTAGATTCGGCTCCAGATTCTCCACAAAGGGAATTCTCCAGCCCGCGGCAAGCGCCACGGAAACCTCGTCGGTAGGCTTACCATGAGCCTGCTCTAACAGCAGCTTGAGCAATGGTACTGCACGGAAGACCTGGGGAGTCTGCATGGCCCAGAGTCCCGAGCGATCAATCGTCTTGACCGCACATCCCTCCTGGTCGGCCAGATGGAGAGTGTCAGAAACAGGAACGGCAGCAGCGGAGGCACCGACCGCCCCAGCGATCTCGAGGCAACGCGTGATCAGCGAAGGAGTGACTAGGGGACGGGCCGCATCATGGATGGCAACCAGATCGACACATGGAGGGAGGGCTTGCAACCCTCGCTCAACAGACTCCTTGCGATAGGAGCCACCCGTCACCACGGAGGTAAGCTTTGAGATCCCGGCGGCGATCGCTATCGCACGAAACTCCTCCTCGCGCCCCTTGGGAGCAACCAGAACGATACTGCTGATCGACGAGGTCTGCTCGAAGGCTAAAAGAGACCAAGCAAGCACGGGGAGACCAGCAACGGGAAGCGCGAGCTTGTCACCGCCAAAACGACTTCCCGAGCCACCACCGACCAGAATGGCTGCGCATTCCGTGACAGCGCTGGCTGGAGGAGGCGAGCTACCCATGTGATCGGAAAAAAGGCGGAAAGAATTAGGGCAGGAGCTTCTGCACCAGCGCGCTCAGGCTCTTGCCATCGGCACGGCCCTCCGCCTTGGCTTGGGCGATCTTCATGACCGCTCCCATCTGGGCCTTCGAGGTGGCACCCGCTTCGGCAATTGCTTCACTCACGATCTTTTCAAGCTCCTCGGGTGAGAGTGCGGCTGGCAGGTAGGCGGAGAGTACGGAGATCTCAGCGCGCTCACTGGCGGCGGAGTCGGGACGCCCCCCTTTCTCAAATCCCTCAGCAGCATCCTCGCGCTGCTTGATCTGCTTGCGCAGGACGGTGACGGCCGTCTCGTCGTCGATCACGGCATCAGCTCCGGACTTCTCGATGGCCGCGTACTTGAGGGCGCTCTTCACCATGCGGAGTGTCCCGAGGCGGGCGGCGTCGCGGGCTTTCATGGCTTCCTTGAGGTCGTGATCGATTTTTTCTGCGAGTGTCATGGGATGGGCTTGGTTGGCTTGCGTGGCGGCTTGGTTGGCTTTGTGAATGAACCTTTGAAGCTACGCGCTTGAGTTGCCTCAGTAAATGAATTCTCATGGAGAGATGTCTGAACGACCTGTCCGCACCCGCTTCGCCCCCTCTCCCACCGGCCTTCTCCATGTCGGGGGAGCCCGCACCGCACTCTTCAACTGGATCTACGCCCGCAAGCACGCCGGCACCTTCGTTCTCCGCATCGAGGATACCGATCACACGCGCAATACCGAAGAGGCAAAGCAGGTCATCCTCGACGGACTCCACTGGCTCGGCCTCGATTGGGACGAGGGACCGCAGAAGGGTGGCAATTACGGCCCTTACTATCAGAGCGAGCGTGGAGCAATCTACGAGGAGTATCTGGCACGTCTTGAGAAGGCAGGGCATCTCTACGAGGACAACGGAGCCATCCGCTTTCGCTCTCCCCGCGAGAAGGTCATCGTCGATGACGAGATCTGCGGAAAGATCGAGTTCGACCTCACTAATCCCGGCACCCATCCCGATCTGACGCTTCGTCGCCCCGACGGCTCCTGGATCTTCCACTTCGTGAGCGTCGTCGATGACATCGAGATGAAGATCACCCATGTCATCCGTGGTGAGGATCATCTTTCCAACACTCCAAAGCATGTCGAACTTTACAAGGCGCTCGGCGCGGAACCTCCCCGCTTCGCCCACATGCCGCTCATCCTTAACCGTGACGGAAGCAAGATGAGCAAGCGTGACGAGGGAGCCGCTCTCGGCACTTACCCCGAGGCAGGATATGCACCGGAGGCAGTCCGCAACTACCTCAGCCTCCTCGGTTGGTCTCCGAAGGAGAACCGCGAGATCATCAGCACCGAAGAAGTCGTCGCTCTTTTCGATCTCCATCAGGTCAACCGCCGCAACGCAGCCTTCGACCTCGACAAATGTTTTTGGATCAATGGTCAGTATCTTCTCTCCATGGATCTCGCCCGCTATGCAGAACTGGCGATCCCCTTCCTCCAGAAGGCCGGCATCACCTGGCCGACCTGGGAAGCTCTTGAAAAGGTCCTCACGATTGTGAAGCCCAAAGTGAAGCTCCTCAAGGATCTCCCTGAGTGGGTGGCTTGTTTCTTCACGGAGGAGCTTTCCTATGATGAAGCCGCCGTTGCAAAATCCCTCACAGGATCCGCCGCCGCCGAGCGCCTGCAAGCCCTCTCCGATGCCTATGCGGCTCTTCCCACTTGGGATGCCGCCTCGCTGGAAGCATCCCTCAAGGAAACCGCCGCCAAACTCGGTATCAAGACCGGTGAGATGGTTCATCCAGCGCGCGTCGCCGTCAGCGGTCGAGGCATCGGCCCGGGACTCTACGAGATGATCGAGATCCTCGGTAAAGAACGCTCCCTTGCCCGCATCGCGAAAGGAATCGAAAAAGCAAAGGCCGCATGAGCTATGATCCCGAGTTGACGGAGGTCTTTACGGCAGCTGATCTCGCCGGAGGTGGTGAGATCTTCCGCAAGCTAAACCCTCCGGCTCGGCTAGCAGTCTTTGGGGATCCGGTCGCCCACTCGGCTTCGCCTCCCATGCACAATGCTGCACTTAGGGAGCTAAACCACGCCCTTCAGTACGTTCGCATCCGTGTCACTCCCGAAGAACTATCGGAGGCGCTAAGAAATCTAGCCTCAGCTGATTTCATCGGAGCGAGCCTCACCATTCCCCGCAAGCAGGCGGCACTTCCCCTCATGGATGAGGTCAGTCGTGAAGCAAGGCTCATCGGAGCTATTAATACCGTGGCAGTCCGTGATGAAAAGCTGTGCGGATTCAATACCGACGGGCCCGGTCTTGCGGCAGCTATCAGTGAGGAATTCGGCATCCCGCTGAAAGAACTCAGCGTCTTGATCCTAGGTGGAACGGGAGGTGCCGGGCGCGCGATCACTGTGCAATGTGCACTGGAAGATTGCCCCTCGATTACGATTGCAAACCGCAATCCCGCCAAGGGTGACCAGCTTGCCGCTGAGATCCGTGAATCGATTGGAAAACAAGTGGCATCCGTTTCTCTTGATCCGAAAGACCTCTACTCAGCGATCCCCTCGGTCGACCTAGTTATCAACGCCACGCCGCTCGGTATGGAGGCAGATGATTCCTCCCCTCTATCCAATCTCTCCGAGGGACTCCTCACCTCCAATCACCTCGTCTACGACACCGTCTACAGTGGTGGTGAAACGGCGTTGCTCAAACAGGCACGCTTGGCAGATGCCCGTTGCGCTGGAGGCTTCTCCATGCTCCTGCATCAGGGAGCCCTACAGAACGCTCTTTGGTTCGGTGCCCCAGCACCTCTCGAAACGATGCGAGAAGCGCTTCAGTCTCTTAGGAACTAAGAAGTTCCCTTGCACTATCACGGTCGCAGGCGATGTGAGCCTTTAACTCCTCCAATCCATTGAACTTCTGTTCTGGACGTAGGAATTTCACGAACACTAACGCGAGGTTCTCACCGACCAAATCAGAGGTGAAATCAAAGAGATGGACCTCCACGACGGGTGTCGTGGCCAAGGTATCGACGGTGGGACGCAGGCCGATATTACAGACTCCGGAAAGGATGGTTCCTGCTCGGTGGACTTTCACAGCATAGACTCCATTGGGCGGCAACTGCATCCCCTCGATCTCAAGATTGGCCGTAGGGAAACCGATCTTAGAACCGAGGCCAGCCCCTGAGACGACCTTTCCCGAGAGCAGGAAGGGTCGACCCAGACAGGTGGCAGCGTCGGTCAGATTTCCGGAGGCAACCGCGGTCCTAATGCGGGTGCTGCTGATCGAGGCACCCTCGGCCATCACGGGATCGATCTGGATGACAGAGAAGTTGTGGGCGACTCCCAGTTCCTTCAGGAGGGCCACATTACCCTCCCCTCCCTTGCCAAAGAACCACTCGCGTCCCACGCAGACAGCGCGTAGAGAAGAGGAAGAAGAAACGAGCGAGGCGATGAAATCGCGTGCAGTGACAGAGGCCAGTTCGCTGGTGAAAGGAAGCAGCAGCAGAGCCTGAACTCCCATTCCATCGAGCAGAGCGATCTTTGCGTCGTTTCGGGTGAGTAACTTCGGAGCCTTCTCAGGACGGAGCAAGGCGGCGGGATGGCGGTCAAAGGTCATCACCACGGCCGTTCCCCCACAGGATGCGGCTTCCTCCATGGCACGGCGAATAAGCGCCTGATGTCCGAGATGAACCCCGTCGAAGGTCCCCGCAGCGAGAACAATCGGCCCCTTCAATGATGAAAGATCGCCGACGGAGTAAAGGATCTTCATGGAGAAAAAATATGGAAATCAGGAAATCAGGAAGTGATTGCCAGCAGGAAACAGAATTAAGAATCCCTATGAAAAGCTAAGCGAGGCATTTCAGATTCAGTCTCTAACAATTTCATTTCAGTTCTCAGTTTTTTCCTGAGTTCCTGATTTCCTGAGTTCCATATTAAAAAACTCTGCAGGAAAGTTCCTACGCTCCGCGAAGGCGAGAGACTTGGGGAAGCGTCAGGAGTTTTTCGAGGATCTGTTCCTTCGTGGCCGTCTTGAGATCAGCGGCTGGGAAGGCCATGTTCACATCGAAACGTCCTGACTTGGTGCGGCGGAGGGCGTTGAGATGGGCACCGCATCCGAGGTCGTTGCCGATATCGAAGGCATAGGTCCTGACATAGAATCCCTTGCTGCAGACAACTCGGAAATCAATTTCCGGCAACCTCACTCCGAGGATGTGATGGGCATAGATATGAACGAAACGGGGCTCCCGCTCGACTGTCTTTCCCTGACGGGCGAGCTTGTAGAGGGCGACTCCATCTTTCTTGATCGCCGAGACCATGGGAGGGGTCTGATAAAAATCGCCGTCATACTTGGCAAAGGAGATCTCGAGTTGCTCCGGTGTGAAGGCTGGCACGATACGTGTTTCGGTGATCTCTCCGTCCGCATCCTGGGAATCCGTCATCTCACCAAGCTTCATCGTCCCCTCATACTCCTTGTCCTCGCTCATGAGCAGATCCTGGATCTTCGTTCCCTTGCCGAGGGTTAGCAAAAGAAGGCCTGTGGCCATGGGATCAAGGGTTCCGCAATGACCGATCTTTTTCGTACCAAGAACCCTGCGGGCAATAGCCACGACATCGTGGGAAGTCATGCCCGAGGCTTTGTCGATCGGAAGAACACCATCAATCAGGGAGTCAGTACGCATGGAAAATCAGGTTGAGCGAGATCGTGAGATATATCAGCGAATGGGTGAGGGCGAACCGAGCGCTGCATCAATGGCGGAGAGTACAGTCTTCTGGACATCCTCGAATGCTCCCTTAATCCGAGCACCCGAGGCCATGGGATGCCCCCCTCCCCCGAACTGCCGACAGAGATTGCAGGCGTCAAAACTCGCATCCTTGGAGCGGAGACTCAGCCTGACCATGCCTTCGGGCAGTTCTTCAAAGAAGGCAGCGGCCTTGACTCCTTCAACAGAACGAAGGTTATCGATGATTCCCTCATTGTCCTCGGGAATCACACCCAGTTTCTCCACATCGGCAAGGGAGAGTGCGAAGCTGGCAACTCTGTCGTGGCTGGTAAACTGTGCGTTCACGAGGGCATGCTTGAGAAGTTCCAGTCGACGGCGCGGCTGATTCTCGTAGAGAGAGCGGGAGAGTTCGGCCACATTCACACCGCGCCTGATCAACTCGGCTCCAACCTCGTAGGTGCGATCGCTTGTACCATGATACTGGAAAGATCCCGTATCCGTGGAAATGGCTGCAAAGAGATTCGTCGCCATCTCTGGCGTGATGGTGATTCCTTCATTCAGGAAAGCCTCCGCAAGGATCTGTCCCGTCGCAGGTCGTGACGGATCGATGAGATTGAGATCCGCATAGCCTTCATTGCTCTTGTGATGATCAATGCAGATCCAGAGAGGAGACCCGGCAATGGCATCAATGACCGTCCCGAGGCGGTTTTTTACAGAGGTATCGAGGGCCAGAACTGCGTCGAAGCCGGAGGGTTCCACTGGGGGCGCCGTCACGAGTTCCGAGGAGGGCAAAAATGCATACTTCTCCAACATCCCATCCTCATTCCAAACGGTGACCTCATGCCCCTCGGCGCGAAGCCAGAGGGCCGCAGCAATCGCCGATCCGTAGGCATCCGGATCCGGGCGCAAGTGACTGGCCACCAGGATGCGTTTCCGACCGAGGAGAGCTTCTTTGATTTCCGGAAAGGCGACGTTCCTCATCCTTTACGATCCACTGGATCCTCGCCTTCACTTGGTTCATCGGGAGGGAGGGTCGCTTCGATTTCATCAAGCAGGCTCAGCACGCGCGTCCCACGCTCGATCGACTCATCCAGATCAAAGTGCAATTGAGGCGTGTACTTGAGGATCACCCGACGTGAGAGTTCGTGCTGGAGATGCTGACGCTTCTCGGTGAGTTGGAGAATAGCCTGATCTTTCTGCCACTTTGTTCCGATGGCACTGATGGCGACATGGGCTTGTTTGAGATCGGGCGTGACATCGACAGCTCGAACAGAAACCAGAGGAGCCTCGAATTTCATCTCCCGACCAATAATGGTCCCGAGCTCACGCTTGAGCAGTTCGCAGACTCGGAGCATTCGAAGACTCATGATGGATGGGGTATCTTGGGCGGATGCCCGCTAATGGAAAAAATCAGAGCTCCTGAGCTACCTTCTCAAGTGTGTAACACTCGATGATGTCGCCGACTTCGTATTCCGAGAAATCCCCAAGTCGGATACCGCACTCGAGACCTGCGCGGACTTCCTTCACATCCTCGGTGAAACGACGAAGCGTCGAGAGACCTCCATCGTAAACCGCCTGACGGCGACGCAGCACGCGGGCTCGGGCCGTACGGGAGATACGTCCATCGGTGACCATGCTTCCCGCGACCATGCCGCGGGAGAGATCGAAGATCTGCTTCACCTCGGCGTGGCCGATGATGGCTTCGCGGACTTCCGGGTCAAGGAGTCCCGTCATCGCCTCACGCATCTGGTCGGCAAGCTCGTAGATGATACTGAAGAGTTTGATCTGCACACCCTCCTTGCGGGCGGCAGTGTTGGCGCTGTTCTCAACCTTGACGCCGAAGCCGATGATGATGGCATCCGAGGCGCTGGCGAGGAGGACATCACTCTCGGTGATGGGACCCACGGCAGAGTGGATCAGCTTGAGATCGATCTTCTCTTGAGGAATATCGGCCAACATTCCGATGATCGCTTCGAGCGATCCCTGCATATCGGCTTTGAGAACGATTTGAAGGACCTTCTTCTGTTCTGCTTCCAGATTTGCAAAGAGATTCTCCAAGGTGGCGCGTTTGGGGGCGGCAAGCTTCTCCTGGCGCTGGGCACCAAGGCGCTCCTCACTGAGTTGACGAGCTGAACGCTCGTTCTCCATGACGACAAGCTCGTCACCGGCATTCGGAAGCCCGCTGAGTCCGAGAACCTTGGCAGGAACAGCAGGACCAGCACTCTTGAAGGCTTCTCCATCCTCGTTGATCAACTGCTTCACCTTGCCCCAATAGTTGCCGCAGATGAAGGCATCCCCGACGTGGAGCGTGCCGGTATTGACAATAACGGTGGCGGTGGGGCCTCGGCCTGCCTCCACCTGCGCCTCGATTACGCTGGCACGGGCGGCTTGGTCGGGATTTGCTTTGAGTTCCAGAACTTCGGCCTGAAGCGACATCATCTCCAGGAGATTGTCGATTCCATTCCCTGTGTGGGCTGAAACTTCGCAAACCACAGTCTCGCCACCCCAATCCTCCGGAACCAACCCCTTTTCTTGAAGCTGCTGCTTCACGCGGTCGATATTGGCGGTCTTGAGATCACACTTGTTGATCGCCACCATGATGGTCACCTTGGCGGCCTGAGCATGACTGAGCGCCTCCAGAGTCTGAGGCATGAGACCATCATCAGCGGCCACGACAAGAACAACGATATCGGTCACATTAGCGCCACGTGCGCGCATGGCCGAGAAGGCTGCGTGACCCGGCGTATCGATGAATGTGATGGGATGCCCCTTCCAGTCGATGGAATAGGCGCCAATACGCTGGGTGATGCCACCAGCTTCACCGGATGCAACTTTGGCGCGCCGGATAGCATCGAGCAGGGAGGTCTTGCCGTGATCCACATGCCCCATGAACGTGATAATGGGACCGCGGATTTTCTTGGCTTCTGGCTTCTCTTCGACCGGTTTTGGTGGTTCGACGACAACTTTTTCCTCTTTGTGGACACCGCCTCCGGAGACACGCTTTTCGCGCTCAAAGAGCAACCCATACATATCACAGAGCTTCGAGGCGATCTCCGGTTCGACGGACTGGTTGATGTTCGCAAAGATCTGCATGCCCATCAGATCTTTAATGATCTTGAAGGCGGGAATTTCCATTTGCGCAGCCAATTCCTTGATCAGGATCGGAGGCTTGATGTGAATCACCCGGCGGTTGTCCTCCTCGCTCGCGATGACTTCACTGGCAACCTCCTCCTCGGAGGGAATATCACTCACGGGAAGCGGTGCAGGAGTCGAGGCAGCATGCTCCTCCTCCCCGATACGGGGAAGGGCTTTACCGATGGAGGTAACCTTTTTCTTAGGAGCTGGCCCATCAATGAGGGAAAGCGTTGGGAGATCCGCAGTCTTGATTACGACCTTCTTCGGCTCGCTCGGTGCGGCGGCAGGTGTTTGAGAAACTGCTTTTCCTCTTGAGGCTGAGGAAGCTCCACGGGCCCCCGAGACCGTGCCTGCCCTGGAGGCGCGGGAGGCGCGGGATGGCGCCTTCGAGCCCGAGGACTTGGAGGTTTTAGATGGGGCTCCCTTGGAAGCGGTGGATTTGGAATTGTTGACTTTGGAGACCATTATAAAATTTCTGACTCCGGCCTCCCTCGAAGGTGTCGAGGGATCAAGCCGAGTTTGCAGCACTTAAGCCGACGCCTGCCCTTTCGCTGGATCTTGGTTCTTGGCGGCAGACAGGATGGCTTCCGCCTTCTCAATGCCGCAACCCAGAATCCCATCGATATCAAAAGCCTCAGCGGTCACGACCACATCGACGGAATTCATGCCGCCGGCTGCGAGAGCCTTGGCTTCATCCTCGGTGATCCCGAGCATGGTGGCGAGCTGGTGAGCAGCTCCGCCCATCTGCTGCTCGAAGGCCTCTGCGGCAGAACGGTCCTCCTGGATATCGATTTCCCAGCCTGTAAGTCGGGAGGTGAGACGGGCATTCTGACCGCGCTTGCCAATGGCAAGGGCAAGATCCTCCTTCTCGACAGCAATCCGCAGGGTGTGGGCTGCTTCATCCACCTCGATGCTCCGGATGCGGGCTGGCTTGAGAGCCTCGCGGGCGAACTCCTTCGGATCCTCGTACCAGCGAATGATGTCAACCTTCTCATTGTTGAGTTCGCGGACGATGTTCTTCACGCGTGCACCACGCATTCCGACACAGGCACCGACCGGGTCGACCTTGTCATTGGAGCTATGCACCGCAATCTTCGTTCGGAAGCCGGCTTCACGCGCAATGGCGCGGAGTTCGACCGTGTGATCTGCGATCTCGCTGACCTCGATCTCAAAAAGGCGACGGATGAAATTCGGATGACTGCGGGAGAGGATGATCTCTGGACCACGGGCGCCATTCTCCACAGCGACAACGTAGGCACGGATTCGGTCCCCGATATTATACTCCTCGGTGCTCACACGCTCGCGCGAGGGCATGATCCCCTCGAATTTGCCGAGATCCATGACAACATCGCTACGATCGAAGCGGCGCACGGTGCCACTAACGATCTCTCCAGCCCTGTCCTTGAACTCCTCGTAGATCATCTCTTTCTCGATCTGGCGGATACGCTGAGCAATCGCCTGTCGGGCAGTCTGAGCTGCGATGCGTCCGAAGTCTCGAGGAGTCACCTCGATCTCAACCGCTTCGCCAACCTGAGCTTCCTTGTTGACCAAGAGAGCCTTGGTAAGTGTGATCTCTTCCTGAGGATTCGTGACAGTCTCGACAACGAGAGGTTTGGCAAATGCACGGATTGCTCCACTCTTGGGGTTGATGTCGATGCGCACATCACGCGAATAAGAGAAGCTCTTCTTTGAAGCGGCCACCAGGGCCGAGGAGATCGCCTCGATGAGGGTCTCGCGCTTGATACCTTTTTCACGCTCGAGGTAATCGAGCATGGCAATAAATTCAGAGTTCATGGCAATAGAAATTCCCGACGCACTGGTCAGGAAGTATTCCAGGACAGTATGTCGGGGTCATTGAATATGCAGGATCGCATCCTTCGGGTCAACTGAAAGAACGGGGAAAAGCTTCCTTAGGTTGAAGACTTTCTCAACATTCTCTTTGACCTCACTTGATCGTAAATCCATCCTCCGCATCCACGTCACGAGGTTTTCATGTCCAGATCCCCTCACTCATCCAACTCTACTCAGTCCCTCTCTTGGATTAACTCCTCCCGGTGGTTTTGGGGGATCCTCGCTTTCGTTACCTTCTGGAAGGTTCTTGCTGGCTGGAGGTTGGGCCTGATTTTTGATGAATGCTACTACTGGGAATGGTCGCTTCATCCCCAAGCCTGCTATTTCGACCACCCTCCCCTCACCGCCTGGTTAATCGCTTCGGCACGGATGCTTCTGGGACACACGATTCTCGCCGTCCGGATCTGGGCCGTTATTTCAGGTATCATTCTGGCCCTGGCGGGCCGGGAACTCGGAAAAGATCTCTTCGGTCAGGAGGCGGGAAATCGGGCTGGCATCTTACTTCTCCTAGCCCCGATCTTTGCTGGGAATGCCCTTCTGATGACCCCCGATACTTTTCTCATCCCTGCATGGGCTTGCGCGGTGCTTTGTGCCTGGAAGGGATATCGTGAAGGCGGCAACTTGGGATGGTGGGCGGCGGCGGGGATGGCTGCAGGCGTTGGGATGCTCTCCAAGTACACGATGATTCTCTTCTACGGGGCTCTTCTGATGCTCTGGTTGGTATGCCCAGGTAAACGTCGAGCCCTCTTACCCGGAATCACGATCGCGGGACTTCTTACCTTGGTAATTTTTCTCCCCGTGCTGTTGTGGAACAGCAGACACGATTGGGTCTCGTTCACCCATCAACTCCACCATGGTTTTAGGAACGAGCATCGGACTCTGATCAATTTTCAGAACCTAAGCGACTACAGCGCATTCCTTGTGGTTCTGGTTTCTCCGATTCTGGGGCTGCTCTGCTTCCGCACAGCCGCCACTCGTATGAGGGATGCCCGATTCCTCTTCTTGGGAGTCTTCTTTTGGACTGTCGTGGTCTTCTTTGGGTACTCGGCGGCCAAGGCTCACATCGAGGCGAACTGGCCGATGGCGGCATTTGTCACAGCCCTGATCATGGTCTCCGGCGACTGGGAGAACTATGGAGCGGGATGGAGGAACGCAGCCCTCGTTGTACTTTTGATGGCCGACGTGGGTGCCGTTATCGGCGTCTCCAACTTGCTGCTACCCAAGGACTCACCGCTCTCCATCAGGAATTTCTCCCCCGACCTCTCCTTCATGGGAAAGATTCCCGGCGTGTCACTGCTTGAGGCTCCCGCAAAGCAGGGATTGTCGGATTTTCAAACCCGCATTGAGGAGTTCCTGGGACCCGAGACCGCGGCAAAGACAATCGAGGAAAATTTCCGATCTTCGGGAGCCGATTTTGTCTGTCTCTCAACGTATCAGCTGTTCGGAGTTATGTCGTTCTATGCCCCGTCCCTAGAGCCACTTCTCTGGCTACCCGATCATGGACGCTCACGTTTTCCTTGGATCAATGACAGGGAGTGGGCCGGGAAAAATGCACTCGTTGCCTCATGGCCGAGGCCAGATTTCTCATCCCTAGGACTCTTCGCGGAACTTTTGCCACCTCGTTCAATTCCAGTTTCAGGAACGAAGAGTCCCCTCTATCTTTCGATTGGGCACTCTTACGAGCCAGATAAAACCCGGCCCTGAATTAATTCCAAAAACTGTTAGGGAAACGCTGATTTAATCCCATGATGGCCGCTGAAGACCAGTTGGTGATTTTTGAAGGCGCGAGCGCTGGGGGATACCCGCAGCGGTCTCGACCGAGCAAGCAACGCCACAAAAATCGACAAATGGCTTCAGCCCTCCGGGTTGCGGAGATAATAGGCCGGGGGCTGTGTTGGCTTGGCACTTACAGCCCACTGCGGGGATGCTCGTGCCAGGCCGCCTTGCCCGCGGCCCATTCTTCCTGCAACGGCCTCTATGCGATTTAATCAGCGCTTCCCTAGGGAGCGATCGTCTCGACATAGACGAACTTCCCGTTCTTCACCTGCAACATCACGGCGGGCTTGTTAGGATTGCGATGCTCATCGAGGGTAATCTTGCCCGTCACACCAGGAAAATCCTTGGTCGCCGCAATGGCAGCATTGACCTTCGCCGGGTCGGTCGTGCCAGCACGCTTCATTGCGTCGGCCAGCAACTTCAAGGCATCGTAACCGAGTGCAACCATCGCGTCGGGATCCTGATTGTATTTTTTACGGTACGCATCGACGAATGCCACGACCTGGGGATCCGTGCTCTGATTGGAAAAATGGTTTGAGAAATAGCATCCCTCCACGGCGGCTCCGCCCACTCCAACCAACTCCGTGGAGTCCCAACCATCCCCTCCGATGAAGGGAACGGTGATTCCCAACTGACGGGCCTGGCGAATGATCAAGGGTGCCTCGGTGTAGTAGGCGGGAAGAAAGACCACCTCGGGATTCGCCGACTTGATCGCGGTCAACTGAGCGCTGAAATCCTTGTCTCCACCGCTGTAGCTCTGCTCTCCGGTGATCACGCCCCCCTCCTTGAGGAACTCCTGCTTGAAGCTCTTGGCGAGCCCAAGACTGTAATCCTTGGAGACATCAGTGATGATGGCTGCCTTCTTTGCCCCGAGCTTGGCGGCAAATTTCGCGCAGACCGTTCCTTGGAAGGGATCGATGAAGCAGACCCTGAAGATATGGTCTCCGGTCTCCGTCACCTTTTCATTGGTTGAGGCTGGGGAGATCATGGGGATTCCGCTTCGTTGGGCAATCGGTGCGGCCTCCAGAGATCGCCCCGAAGCAACTTCACCAATGAGAGCAACCACCTTGTCCCGAGTGATCAACTCACGAACCGCCGTCGAGGTCTCGCCGGGCTTTGACTGATTATCCTTGGTGATCATCCTAATAGGCTGGCCCAGCACCCCGCCAGAGCCGTTGATTTCATCAAGAGCAAGCTGAACGCCCTTGTCAGTGCTCTGACCGAAGGTCGCCTGCCCCCCTGTTAACGATGCGAATTGACCAACAGGGATTCCAACCTCCTGCTTTTTATTACAGGAAGAAACGGCGAAGCAGAGAAATGCAATGGCAAGCACATGGGGGCGTTGGAAAAACTTCATGCACTGGAGACTAAAAAGGGAAATCCCAGATGCCAAGAATGGATCGGATCAAAAAAGCTCTGCCTGTGAAGAATCCTGTGCAGAAAGCGTGGTAAAGATTTGATTCATCATGGCATCCGTTGCCGAGCCGAAAAGCGGCGCACCGATCAGCGGCATTCTGGGATGCTGAAAGTGCTGAATTTCCTCCTCCGTTGCGGCCCGTGTGATGATTTTCACAAGGGAGAGAATCGGTTTCCCCGGTGGATTCGCTGGGTCTTCCGAAGAGAGTTTGTGGGTCAGCCCTCGTAAAAAAAGTCCATCCTTCACATCGTTCCAGACAAGCTTTCGGGATAGATCGGAACGTTCCGCAAATCGATCAATGGGAAGTTCCATAAGGCGCCCTCCCTGCCGGAGCCACCAATCCAAAGATTCATTGCGTGCAAACCCAGCCCAGACATGCCTCTCAATCCCACTTTCCGAGCGGCCTATTACCTCACATCCCGGCTTAAACGTTCTCTTCTTAAATTGAAAAGCGGAGCACATGGAAAATGGCGGAAGGGGCGGGATTTCCTTGCCTTTGGCAAGGTGCTACTGTGTGGCTACGCAAGGTTGATTTGCCTCTGATCGCGGCATGGTGATCGAAACGAGGTTCTTCATCCCTCGGAATCAATATCCTGCCTTGCAGGCAGTTTGGCGGAAGGGGAGGGATTCGAACCCTCGGTGGGAATTACCCCACGTTCGATTTCGAGTCGAGTGCCTTAAACCGGGCTCAGCCACCCTTCCTAAAAAACTGGGACGTGCACAATACCTGCATACTGAAGGAGGTCAAGACCTCCTCGTTCTCAAAGGAGAATCAGTTGAGCAAACTTATTTCGACCAATTCAGCGCGCCCTTCTTGATGGCGTAGATATACCCTACAAAAAGAATGACCGAAAAGGTGACAAGCGTCCAAAGGATGCCGACTCCATACTGCATCAGATACTCACGATAAACGATTGACCAAGGATAAAGGAAAACGATTTCGATATCAAACAGGATGAACAGCATCGCAACCAGGTAGAACTTGACGCTGAACCGCGGCTGAGCACCCTTTTCCGGAAGCATGCCGCACTCATACGCGACATCTTTGACTCCTGAACGGGTCCCGACACGACCAAGAAGCAAGCTAGCAATCCAAGTTGTAAGAGCCAACGCCACGCAGACGGCGATGTGAATGAGAAGGGAACCGTAACTGCTCAGAGCGCTGTCCATGAGATAAAGGAGGCTTTCGTGCTAAACGCTAGTCGTTAAAGCTTAGCGTTTGGCGACTTTCTTTACCACCTTGCTTGTCTTCACAACTTTCACGGCAGCCTTCTTAACGAGTACTTTTTTCACAGGAGCTTTTTTGGCAAGAGGCTTCGCCGCAGGGGTAGTCTTTTTCGCGGGAGCTTTTGTTGGAGCCTTGGAAACTTTAACAGCTTTTGCGACTGGTTTAACAGCAACCTTTGTAGTGGAAGTCTTCGCAGCAGGTTTTTTAACAGCAGAAATGGATGCAGGCTTGATGGAGACGACTCCTGGAACTTGGGGTGCAGGAAGCGGTTCTTCAGGCGCAATGGCATTCGCTAAAGAGGCAAGGCCTTTATACTTCTTACCACTCTTCTTCACCATGTTCCGGGAAACAAGATGCTGGAGCTTCTCGTAGGCACGTAGGCGGAGCATTTCCTCCCCACCGCTGGCGGCATTACGCTTCTTCAGACGATCGTGGACGACGTCGAAGAGCTGTTTAAACTCAAAGGAAGCCCCCTTCTTGGAAAGAACTGCTACCAGTTCCTCAGTGACCAGATCGGGGAGTCTGCGGGAGAAGGCACTTTTGCGTTGCATAATGAATAAGTCATAAATGTATCACCTATTCTCGCTCGTTGTCACTAAAAAAGCACTTTTCTAACCGCCATGTCTTTCTCCATCAATTCAAAGCCGGAATGTTATTTATCCAAAAAAAATTGTCCCATGAGCGGATTGACTTCAATTTTTAGGGCCCATACCTTGAAAAGGATGTGGCGTTTGTTCCACTCCCAACAGGCAAACCGCCCTTCATGAAAACGATTCTCTTCGTCTGCACAGGAAATATCTGCCGAAGCCCTATGGCGGAAGGGCTCATGAAAAATTTTCTCGGTGATCGAAAGGATATCAAAGTCCTCTCCGCTGGCATGAATGCCCCGAAAGGTTCACAGGCCAGCCAACCAGCCGTTGCTGCGCTTTCGGAACTCGGAATCAGTCTGCGTCACTTCCGAAGTCAGCCTGTCACCGAGGAGTTGCTGGAGCGTTGCACTCATGTCTTCACCATGACCCGGGATCACTATCATCTCATCGACCTGCTCTTTCCGGAGCATGCCGAGAAGGTTCGTCTCCTTGGGGAGTTCACCAAGAACGGAGGCGATGTGCCTGATCCGATCGGTCAGGGACTCACGACCTACAAGCGCTGCCGCGATGTCATTAAAAGCGCGCTGGTACAAATCCGCGATTTTGTGGATCAATCTTCAATCACCATGTCCAAGCCAAACGATACCTCATCCGAATACGACACCTCCAGCGCCCTCTCAAAGACCGATCCCGAGATCGCCGCCGCCATCGCCGCCGAACACCACCGCCAACTCGAGCACATCGAACTCATTGCCTCGGAGAACTTCACCAGCCAAGCCGTGATGGAGGCTCAGGGCTCATGCCTCACCAACAAATATGCAGAGGGTTATCCCGGACGTCGTTGGTACGGCGGATGCGAATATGTCGACGTCGTCGAGAGTCTTGCGATCGAGCGCGCCAAGAAACTCTTCGGTGCAGAGCATGCGAACGTACAGCCGCACAGCGGCAGCCAGGCGAACATGGCCGTCTACTTCAGCGTGCTCCAACCGGGCGACAGAATCCTCACCATGGATCTGGCGCACGGCGGTCACCTGACCCACGGACACAAGGCCAACTTCTCCGGCAAACTGTACGAGGTCACCCACTACGGCGTCTCCCAGGCCGACGGTCGCATCGACTATGACGCTCTTGCGAAGCAAGCCGAGGAGGTGCGTCCGAAGATGATCACCGCCGGAGCCTCCGCCTACCCTCGTGAGATCGACTTTCCAAGACTTCGCCAGATCGCTGATTCGGTGGGTGCCTACCTCTTCGTCGACATGGCGCATATCGCGGGACTCGTTGCCGGAGGAGCCCATCCAAATCCCGTTCCTTACGCAGACTTTGTCACCACTACCACGCACAAGAGTCTCCGCGGCCCACGCTCCGGACTCATCCTCTGCAAGGAGCAGTATGCAAAGAAGATCGACGGGCAGGTATTCCCTGGCGTGCAGGGAGGGCCGCTCATGCAGGTGATTGCGGCAAAAGCCGTCTGTTTCCACGAGGCACTCCAGCCCTCATTCAAGGAGTACGCGAAGCAGATCGTCAACAATGCCAAGGCGCTCGCTGCCCGTCTCTCCATGCTCGGCTATACGATCAGCTCCGGAGGCACTGACAATCACGTGCTTCTCGTTGATCTCCGATCCAAGGGCATCAATGGACTCGAGGCGCAGGAGGCTCTTGATAAGGCCGCCATCACCGTCAACAAAAACGCCATCCCCTTTGATACGGAACCCATCAGCAAGACCGGTGGCATCCGCCTCGGAACCCCTGCGATGACCACCCGTGGCTTTAAGGAGGAGGAGATGATGCAGGTCGCCGACTTCATCGATACAGGCCTCAAGGCTCGCCATGATGAAGCTGCCCTCGCCAAACTCCGAAAGGAAGTCACGGCATTCACCTCGAGGTTTCCGCTCCCCTAAGGCCAGAGAGTTACAACGCAAAAACGTGAACCGTTACAAAGGGACCAGCAAACCCATCGACTCCAACTGTTCACCTTTTCACTTTTTAACATTCTAACTTTTTAACTTTTCACCACTTTCTCCATGCCCACACCACCTGTGAACCCTCTCCGTGAAGGGATCGCTAATCGACTCTCACCCGAACCTTGCACGCTAGTGATCTTCGGAGCGACCGGTGACCTAACGCACCGAAAACTCATCCCGGCTCTCTATAATCTGGCTGCCGAGGGAGCTCTACCACCGGCACTCACGATCATTGGTTTTGCCCGACGCGAAAAGACCTCCGAACAGTTCCGTAAGGAGCTCGAGGAGTCGACACGTAAGTTCTCCCGCACCCCACTCAATGAGGAACTCTGGGCACAGTTCGCCTCGTCGATCATCTACCATCAGAGCCCCTTCGATCAGGCCGATGGCTACACATCACTTGCGAAGCAGATGGAAGAGGCTGATCAAAGGCGCGGAACCGGGGGCAACCGCCTCTATTACCTAGCCGTCGCACCCGACCAGTTCCCTGTGATTTTAAGTCACCTGAGGGAGAGTGGCCTGAGCACCGCCACCCCGGGAAGCTGGGCTCGCGTGATCGTCGAGAAGCCCTTCGGCAAGGACCTCAAGAGCGCTCAGCTTCTCAATACCCTTGTCAGCGAGGTCTTCCCTGAATGTGACACGTATCGAATCGACCATTATTTGGGCAAGGAGACAGCGCAGAACATCATGGTCATGCGCTTTGCCAATTCCATCTTTGAATCGCTCTGGGATTCCAATCACATCAGCCACGTGCAGATCACGGCTGTGGAGCCTCTCGGTGTCGAGGGGCGGGCGGGCTACTATGATACCTCGGGAGCCATGCGAGACATGATCCAGAATCACCTTCTCCAGCTCCTCACCCTGACGGCCATGGAGCCCCCCACCAGCCTCAGCGCCGACGCGATCCGCGACGAGAAGGTGAAGGTGCTTCGTTCCCTACGCCCCCTCCGCGGTGATGATGTCTTCAAGCATGTCGTGCGCGCCCAATACACTGCCGGACTTATCAATGGTCAGCCCGTCCCGGGCTACCGCGAAGCCGACGGAGTTCCCAAGGATTCGACGACCGAAACCTATGTGGCTCTTCAGGTGAATATCGATAACTGGCGCTGGGCCGGCGTCCCCTTCTTCATTAGGACAGCCAAGCGCATGCCCAAGGGAGGCACCGAGATCGCCATCACCTTCAAGAGTGTTCCCCGCGTCCTCTTCAACCAGACGGGTGAGGGACTCGACGAGAACGTCCTTGTCATCCGCATCCAACCCGACGAGGGAGTCTCTCTCCGCATGAGCGCCAAGATGCCTGGTTCCAGCCTCCGAATCGAGCCGGTGAAGATGGATTTCCATTACGGCACCTCCTTTGGCAAGGCAACCCCCGAGGCCTACGAACGCCTCCTGCTGGATGCGATGTCGGGTGATGCCACTCTCTTTGCACGACGTGACGAGGTAGAGGAGGCATGGGCCTTCGTCGATGGGATCGAGGAAGCTTGGAAGACCCGCTCCGATGATCTTGCCTTCCACACAGCCGGCTCCTGGGGACCGGCCGAGGCAGCCGACCTGGCCGCTCGTCACGGCGTCACCTGGAGGAGAATGTGAGCTTTATCCCCGGCATCCCGGTGCCGATCGGCGGCATCGAAAAAGAACTGGGCAAGCTCTGGGAGGAGAGCGGCGATACCAAGACCCGTGCCTCTCTTATCAATCTGGCTATCTATAACGAGAAGCCCGGCTCCCTTGAGCGTAACACGGAGATCATCCGAGGCATTGCGGGAGAGCATGCAATGCGCGCAATCCTTGTCCAGGCCGACCCCAAGGCCGAAGGAACAAGTGCCGAGGCATGGATCACCATGCATTGTTACCTGCGAGGATCCAAAGGAGGCTCCGTCTGCAGCGAGCAGATCTCCTTTGAGTTAGCTGGCATGGCGGCACGATCGCTTCAAAGTGTCGTTTTCTCGCATCTCGACTCCGACCTTCCTCTCTGCCTCTGGTGGCAGGCCGACTTCCGTCCTCCGATCGATGGCAAACTCTGGCGCTGGGTCGACAGACTGCTCTTCGATAGCAGGCACTGGAAGAACCCCAAAGAGCAGTTCGATCTGATCCGTCAGATCTCGGGACTCGCTGAGGCACGTACCGTGCTCTGCGATCTGAACTGGGCTCGATCACTACCCGTGCGCCAAGCGCTGGCCGCCATCTTCGATATCCCCGGCACGTTGGCCGAGCTTCAGCTTTTGAGAACACTCGAGCTCGATTATGCTCACGGATCACGCACCACGGCTCTGCTCTTGGTAGGTTGGTTGGCGGATCGCCTTGGATGGAGTCTCTCCAATCCGTCTCTCAATCCGGAGTTCCGGGATGCGCAGGGTAATACGATCCATGTGAACCTTACTGAGACACAGGGGGCCAGCATCTCCCGCATGAGACTCGCATCCGAGAAAGCGGAGTTTCATCTTCTCCGGGAATCGGGATCGGATCTTTATGTCACCACGGCAACAGGGTCTGACGTTGCTCCCACGAGCAGGATGGTCCGTGCACCACGTGAGGAGACGCGTGAAATTCTCCTGGCCGAGCTTTCCCGCGGTGGAAGACATCCGCTCTACACCAAAGCGGTGAAGGCTGTCGAAGGTCTCTGGACTTAAATGGTCTCTTCTTAAAACTCAGCCGGTTTTGGCGTCGGAATCGTCAAGGCCGGCGCGGCACTTGGTAGATCCATGGGAGTGACGGGCTCTGCCTTTCTCACCTCTTTCTCAGCGACCGGGAGGGCAATTGCAACATTCGTAGCATTCTGACCACCTTTCCCATCGGCCCCGGGATCCTTTCCATCCGGCGTTGTGGCACGTGCTACCTTGATGCTCGGATCATCCGCAGCTCCCACGCTCAAGGTGGGATTCACGGAGCGGTAGAGATCGTTCTGAGCTAGCAAGGTGGGAGCATTGACAGGAATGGGACGCACCCTACTCAGATCCACCGCCGCAGCTGCCCTGGGCCACTCGGCCTGATCGACATCACGATTATAACTCCGCACCCCTCCCCCATGAATATCGCAGACCCCGGTGGGCATCTCCGCCTCCGTGGCATACTCGGTGGCGATCATACCGGTCAGTTTGCGACATCCTTCCGCGGGGATCAGACCGGAACTTCTGCAGATCTCGACCTTCTTGAGTCCGGAGGGAAGCTCACGTTCACAGGCTGGAAATCCTGAGAACGAGGCATTCATCACTTGGGCCCAGATCGGAAGGGCGAGATCCTTACCGAAAGCCCCGCAGTAGATCTTCTGCGGCTTGTCGAATCCGACCCAAACGCCGCAAGTCACGGCGCTCGAGTAGCCCACGAACCACGTGTCGG
Source organism: uncultured Spartobacteria bacterium (assembly GCA_903868795.1). Taxonomy (GTDB): domain Bacteria; phylum Verrucomicrobiota; class Verrucomicrobiia; order Chthoniobacterales; family UBA6821; genus UBA6821. The sequence continues at coordinate 30,845 of CAIPWR010000019.1, forward strand.
TGAAGTTGTACGCCGTCCCGGATTTACCGGCCAGCGGTGCATTTGTTGAAACCCCCGAGGCAGCCGCCTCTTGAGCACACGCTTTAAAGAGAGCATCCTGCAGAACGGTATGGACCTGATAGGAGGCCTCCGCAGGGAGCACCTCGACACGAGCCACGGGATTCTCGTAAAGCAGATTACCCTCCTGATCGGTGATCCGGGTAATGGTGAAGAGCTTGGCCGGACGAGATCCCCCTCCCGGGAAAGCCGTATAGGCAAGAGTCAGCTCATCAAGAGACATCTCACTCGAGCCGAGATACGCATTGGCCACATCACGGAGCGGGGAACGAATGCCGGCGGATTTACAAAACTCACCCAGCTTATCGAGTCCGGTCTTATACCCTAGGCGAATGACGGCAGCATTCTTCCCCCTCGCAACCGCTTCATGCGAAGGCATCGGCCCCTCGTATTCATTATCAGCGCGTTCCACTCCCCATTCTCCCAAGATCCCGTTATCTCCCCCGATCATGACGAAGTGATTGTCGATGCAGTCATCGTCAACCGGCTCTCCCGGAAAAACTCCGTTCGCATAGGCGGCTGCGGCCACCAGTGGAGTAAAGAGCGTCCCCGGCGGACGGCGCCCCTGAACGGCGCGGTTGTATTCGCTATGCAGAAAGTCACGTCCACCAGCAACCGCCAGAATGCCTCCGGTGGCATTCTCCACCGCGAGGACTGCACCTTGGAGATATCCGGGTGATGGCATCGTGACAGGTTCTCCACGCTGCGCAGCCTCTTCCATCTTCTCGTTGATCTGATGATATTGCTGATAGGTGATATGACCGAACCCAGGCTGGCTCTCTACCTCCGCTAGGTGGCTTTTCACCGCACGCTCCGCAGTCATCTGGAGCTTGGCATCGAAGGTCGTCTGAATCTGCACCCCCTCATTCATCGCTGTGTCATAGCCCAAAGCCGCGATGGCCTGCTGGCGAACAAGATCGATCGCATAAGAGATCCTGTTGGGATTGGTCCTCTTGCGAACCGAGAGATTCAGTTCGATTGCTCCATCATATTCCTCACGCGTGATCAGATGCATCTCCCGCATGCGACCGAGGACGAAATCACGAACCTTCTTCGCCCCTGTAGGATTATTCCATGGAGAGTAATAGTTGGGGCTCTTCAGCAAACCAGCGAGCATGGCGCACTCTCCGACACTGAGATCCTTGGCAGCCTTCCAGAAATAGCCTCTGGCCGCAGCCTCCACCCCGTAGAACCCGCTCCCGAAGTAGACGCGATTCAGGTAATACTCCATGATCTTCTCCTTAGTGAGATGATCCTCGATGCGCTGTGCCAGGAACATTTCCAGAAGCTTGCGGCGATAGCTCTTCTCATGGAGATCGAATGAGTTCCGCGCCAACTGCTGGGTCACCGTACTGGCTCCCTGCTTCACCTTTCCCTGATGCCAGTTACTCATCGCCGCACGCAGAACCCCGAAGTAATCGACTCCATGATGTTCGAAGAACCTATTATCCTCCTCGGCCACCACGGCATTCACCATCTCCTTTGGAATCTGGTCATAAGGAATGGGGAGACGGTTCTGGATAAAAATCTTGCCCATCTGCTGTCCGTTGCGATCCAGAATCACACTTGCCGACTCCATCTTGGGAATCTTCGCCAGATCAAAGGCTTCGGCCTTGGCCTTGAACTCGGAAACCAGCCAACCATAGACAATCAGGGCCCCCAAAGCGGCAAGGATCAGGAGGGTAACGGGCACAAAAAACCAGAGCCGCAGAAACCATGGTTTCCGGCGACGTTCACTCTTTTCTTCCCAGCTGTAGCGATGACGTGCGATCCGTCATCTTTTCCATGAAACCCCTCCTCGGGCAAGCAATCAGGAAGGGGCTAAAGGGGTGTTTGCTATTGCAATCCACCGATCCAGACCCCCTTAAGCTGCCAGCGATCGTTGAAGCGTATCAGGTTGGCTATTTTACCTGAAGCGAGCGATCCGAGCTCTTGATCCAGACCGAGGGCTTTGGCAGGAACCAAAGTGGCCATCGCCACCGCCTCCTCCAGAGGCACTCCGACTAGAGCAACCATGGTCCTCACTCCCTCAAAGAGTGTCGAGGTACTCCCAGCCAGACAGCGATCACTACCCTCCCCTGTCCAAGCCGCCCCATTCTTGACATAACAAGGGAGGCCACCCAAGTCGAAGCTCTCACCTTCCCCTAGCCCTGCTCCGGCAGTTGCATCGGAGACCAGGGCAATCTCCTCCCACCCCTTGGTCAGCCATGCCTCGTGAAGCAGTTCCGGAGCAACATGAACTCCATCTGCGATTAATTCACAAACAACACCGGATGTCTCCAGGGCCACCTCTACCAGACCGCGTCTGGGATTCGCCCCTGTTTTGCGCAGAGAGGACATCGCGTTGTGAAGATGAGTCACTTGGGTGATTCCAGACCTGAACCCCGCTAGCGCCTCCTCATCCGTGGCATTTGAATGACCCGCACTAGCTGCAATTCCGTTGCTCTCGAGTTTACGAACAAGATCCGCTACTCCAGGAATTTCAGGTGCGAGGGTCATGCGCCGAATCACCGAAGCATGATTTAGAAGCAGGGAGGTTTCCTCCCGCGAGGGATGGCGAAGCATCTCCATCCGATGGGCACCACGTCGATAAGGAGAGAAATAAGGACCCTCCAGATGAATCCCGGCAAGGCGCGAAAAAGAATTCCTCTCCCCTTCCCTATATACCTTCGCACACTCCATCACAGCCAGCATCTCCGCAAGTGAGGCGGCCACCGTGGTCAGCAGAGTCGTCGTCGTTCCCCGGGATCCATGATAGTTAAGAATCCTCGCAAAGGCCTCAGAAGTTGCCTCCATGGCATCGCGCCCCAAAGCACCGTGGCAATGGATGTCTACCAGTCCTGGAGCAATGAAATCCCCACAACAATCGATCATGGAAGCGCACTCCGGGAGTTCGGCTTCCTTAAATCCGATACTCGTGATCACCCCCTCTTCCACCAACAACCACCCCATGACAATTCTCTCAGGGCGTGGAAGGATCAACCGGGCATTGAAGAACACGCACTTCATGCCTGTAAATAGCTTCAGGCCGTATAATGTATGGAAGGCAGATCCCTCAGACGCTCCGCGGCCTGTTCTGCCGTGAGATCTCGCTGACCTTCGGCAAGCATTTCATAACCAACGAGGAACTTTTTCACCGAGGACGAACGCAGGAGGGGCGGGTAGAAATGAGCGTGCAGCTGCCAGTATTCCTCCGGCTTTTCACCATCGTCTGGCAGGAACGGCGCGCCATGCCAGCCCATCGAGTAAGGAAAAGAGCATTGGAACAGATTATCGTAACGCACAAGAAGTCGGCGCATTGTTTCGGCCAAATCAAGCCGGTGACTCACCGGCAGGGAAGTCAGACGCGTCACGATTTCACGCTTCGGGAGGAGCAATGCCTCATACGGCCAGAGTGCCCAGTAGGGAACGACTGCAAACCAGTGATCTCCCTCGACCACAATGCGGGATCCGTCACGGAGTTCCTCTGCTGCATAGTCGAGCAGAAGGGATCTCCCGTGCTCACGGAAGTAATCCTTCTGCGAGAGATCTTCCTTGGCCGGTTCCTCCGGGATAAAATCACCTGCCCAAATCTGGCCATGAGGGTGAGGGTTAGAGCAACCCATCGCCGCTCCTTTGTTCTCGAAGACTTGGACCCAGCGGTTCCGACTTCCCAACTCCTTGCACTGTGACTGCCATGTTCCGATGACTCCAGCGATTTCCTCTGCAGACATCTGGGCGAGCGAAAGGTCGTGTCTCGGGGAAAAGCAGATCACACGGCATTCACCCGAGACTTCTTGGGATCTGAAAAACGGCCCATCCTTCTTGACTTCGTCTTGTGTAGCGGGAGGCAGTAATGCCGGAAAGTCATTGCCGAAAACATAGGTGTCGGCGTAATCGGGATTGACCTCGCCGCTCACGCGCTTGTTTCCCGGACAGAGCGTGCAGGCGGGGTCGTAAGTCGGACGCTCTTCTGTGACGGCCTCCACCTGACCCAACCACGGGCGTGCTGCACGATGAGGAGAGACAAGGATCCACTCTCGCTTGAGTGGATTCCAGCGGCGATGAGGATGAAGAGATGTCTCGGCTTTCATGAACCGTTACCACCCGGGCAAGAGCATGATCCCATCAACCATCCTGCAGGAGTGCACGGCATAGTTTTCAGCATATTCGGGATGACTCCGGGGATAGGCAGTCTCCACAGCGGAACGTACCGCTCCTTCGCTTTCGCTGAGAACCAGGGCGCCACTGGCTCCCCGATCCCCCCCACCGAGCATCCGCTCGCCGAGGACGCCCGGAACACTCCTCACGATATCGCACATGGTTTCCAGCTCCTTGCCGGAGATTTGATAATCATCCCGAAGACCGAGACCATCGGCTCGAAAGATCGCCCCGACCTCCGCAATATCACCTTGCTGCCAGGCGTTGAGCATCCGCTTAAACCGCAGCTGGGCATGGTAGATGTAATCGAGCCGCTTGCAGAGATGAGGATGACTCTCTCCGAACCTCGTAAGGATTAAGTGGAAAAGTTCCTCAGAACGAACATCCCCCAGCGTCTTGATACCATAGGGCTCTGCACAAAGGTCGACCATCTCACGGCATTCTGAATGACGGATCTTGTAGGTTGACTTCTCGAGCCCTGGACGGATTGTTCCTGTATCGAGACTCATGATTCGGAAGTCTGGCGCGCCCTTACCGAGAGGCAGATGACGGATCGATCGGTCGGCAGGGTTATAGTGAGTTCCCATCCCTTCGCGGGCGAAGAGGATCATGATTTGATCCAGATTTCCACAAGGAGAGCCTATGTACTCGTTCTCCACGGCTTGAGCGAGATCCACAATTCCCATTTCGGAAGAAAACTCGATCCCATTCACCTCTGCGATCGTGATTAGCAGATTGAGCGTCAGCGATGCGGAGCGGGACATCCCACCCCCGGGAATATTTCCGTGCACGACTGCATCGATACCCTTGCGCAGATCGTATCCGTTTTTCTTCAAGATCCAGACAACTCCCAGAGGAAAACGCGACCAAGAGTCGGGAGCCGTTCCTGGCTCTGGAATCGAATCAAGCGCCACGTCGATCAAGCCATCTTGCTCGAAGTTCCCACTAAAGAGACGGAGACGCCCCAGATCATTAGGCTGGTAGGCCATCCAGATGAACCGATCGGTGCCGACCCCGAAGAGCTCTGTCCCGTTGTAATCCCCATGCTCAACTCCTAGACAGAAGCGCGAGGAGGAACGTCGGATCTTTGAGCCGAGCAGAGAAAGTCCAGCCTTGGTAGCCAGATTCCGAAGAATGCCACGAAAATCGTCGTCCTCCTCACCGATACTCATTTTCCTTTGGCCCTCAGCGCAGATCCCCACATCAGAATCCCGAAGATCAGAAGAGCAACGCCCCAGATCAGATTGATATTTATTCCTAAGGAAGTTTTATCAGGATTAAAAAAGCCTGAAGCAGTCAGCAGAAGACCGATCAGGGTGAACATCATTCCGATTGGAAAGCGAATATCGAGGCCCATAGTAATAATAGGAAATAGGGTTTAGGTAATAGGGTATGGGGGAGAAAAGAGCTAAAGAAGGCTTACCAGAAGATGTAATTCAGAATGACGCAGACAGCCAGAAGAACGACGCCAATGGTGCCGGGCCGTGCATACCATGCCTGATCCACCGACTGCTTCGGAGTGAGCGAGTAGACCAGACCGGTCAGCTCTTCGTTGCTCTTCGTGCGTGGGGTTGCCAGTGAGACGATAACAGTGACCAGGAAACAGACCGTGAAAGCAAAACTTGCGAGCCAGAAGTTCTGGGCCATATCACTGGGAAGTGTCCAGAAGGTATGGATATAACCACCCTTGACCCCGGGAAGATTCCCCACCGAGATGGTACAGGCATGGAAGAGCGCCGAGGCAGCCGTTCCGGAGATCAATCCCACAAAGGCCCCCGTGCCGGTGGTGCGTGACCAGAACATGCCAAGAAGGAAGGTGGCGAAGAGCGGGGCGTTCACGAAGGCGAAGACCAACTGAATGATGTCCATGGCATTCGTCCACATGCTCGCGAAGTAAGCGGCCCCAATGGAGAGAATGATACCGGCCACCGTCACCACGCGCCCCATCCAGGAGTAGTGCTCATCACTTTTATCGGGCGCGATGTACGCCTGGTAGAGATCGTATGTCCAGACGGTGTTGAAGGCGGTCACATTTCCGGCCATGCCGGACATAAAGGAGGCGAGCAGGGCGGTCAGCGCAAGGCCGAGAAGCCCGGTAGGACAGTAACGCTTTACCAGCGACAGGATAACCCCGTCATAATCGTTCACCACGGCATCCTGGATGCGGATGGCTGCCTGGGCATCGGGAATGGGAGCCCCCGACTTGGACGCCTGAAGAAGTTCCTCAACCTTGGCGGCATTAAAGGAAGTTCCAGCGGCCAAAGAGAGTGCCCTCGCAGTTGTAGCGACATCAGCTCCGGATGCAGCAGACTGACGTACCGCAGTGATTGCAGCCGGCATCTTTGCCTCCGCGATCACGGCTTTCGGGAACTGATACCCCTTTCCTTGGGTGGCAGAGAGTGCGAGTGCAATCATACCGGGGAGAATGACAAGCAAAGGGAAGAGCATTTTGGGAACCGCCGCGATAAGCGGCGTGTTACGAGCAGCCTTCATGTCCTTCGCGGCCATGGCACGCTGGACGACCAGGAAGTTCGTGCACCAGTAGCCGAAGGAGAGGACAAACCCGAGCCCGAAGACCATTGCGAAAAGGTCGATCCCCATCGGATTTGCGGAGGGGCCCCCGAGCAGAGGCTTCCATGCACTTGTCCAGGCATCGGAGTGGAATGACGTGGAGGCGGAATCAGCCAGATTGTAAGCCGAGGGATTCACAGCCACCCCGGCAAGCTTCTGCTTGATGGCGTCCCATCCGCCGGCGTCCTTGAGACCGAGGTAGATGACCGGTGCGAAGCCAAGCACGATCATGAAGAACTGGAGCACCTCCGTGTAGATCGCAGAGGTAAGGCCACCCTTGAGCACGTAGAGAAGCACGATGAAAGAGCAGACCCAGAGGGAGATATTGTATTCCCAGCCAAGAAGGTTGTGCAGGAGCTTCGCAAGTGCGTTGAGAGAGATTCCCGACGCAAAGATCGTCATCACCGCGAAGGAGATGGAGTTGAAGGCGCGGGTGCGCTCGTCGAAACGGAGCTTCAGATACTCGGGTACGGAACGTGCCTTCGAGCCGTAGTAGAAGGGCATCATGAATACCGCCAGGAAGATCATGGCCGGGATCGCTCCCACCCAGTAGAAGTGACAGGTTGCGATGCCGTACTTGGCACCGCTTGCCGCCATGCCGACCAATTCCAGCGCACCGAGATTGGCAGAGAGGAAGGCGAGTCCGGTCACCCATGCGGGGATATTTCGGCCTGAGAGGAAGAAGTCGGACGAGGTTTTCATCTGACGCTTCAGCGCAAAGCCGATACCGATGACGAAGACGACGTAGAGGGCGAGGATCGAATAATCGATCACTCCGAGATGGACGGATGGGATGTTCATGGGGAAAGTAAGTTTTACAAAACGTCGGACGTCGTTACTTAATAATAATCTTAGCTGAACAGCTGTAAAGACAATCCGCAACCCAGTTGACGGAATGAGGTGAGCGTACTAATCAGAAGGCAGTAAGCTAATGAAGCGCTGATTAAAACGCATAGAGGCCGACGAGGGTGTAAAGAAAGAGACCTATGTGGGGGGGATACGTCATAGAATCAGGTTCAAAAACAACGGATGGCTCCTCGCTGTTTTCAGTGGGTAAGAGACAAGGCCTCTTCAACCTTCCTGAGTTCTTGAGTTCCAGATAAAAACCTTCCCCTTCTCCTCTTCTGGCGAAAACGGGCTCCGAGTCACTTCATCTCCTGAATAGATTTCAGGGAGTATCGACAGGGGAACAATCGGGTGATTGAATGGAGTTTCCTCTAATGGCCCCTTCTGATTCATCCAGTCCCGCTAGTGGCATTCGCTGGCTAGTTTGTGCTCTGCTCTTTTTCGCCACGACGATTCTTTACTTTGATCGTCAGATTCTGTCGCTACTGAAAGAACCCCTTGGAGGGCTTCTGCATTGGAACGACACTCAATATGGTTTGGTAAATTCGGCTTTTCAGCTCGCCTACGGACTGAGCCTACTGGCCTTTGGATGGATCATTGACCGTTTCGGAACCAAGATCGGTTACTCCATCACGATTGCGGGATGGAGTCTTGCCGCAATGGCGACCTCTCTCGTCTCCACGCTTGGGGGATTCTTTGTCGCACGCATTGCTCTGGGATTTTCTGAAGGAGGGAATTTTCCTGCTGCCATCAAAGCCGTCGCCCTCTGGTTTCCAAAGAAAGAGAGAGCCTTAGCCACGAGTATTTTTAATTCCGGCGCGAATGTCGGCGCCATTGCAGCACCAGCGATCGTGCCGTGGCTCTACTTTCATTTTGGCTGGCAGGCAGCCTTTCTTGTCGCTGGATTTGCCGGCCTCGTTTGGCTTGCCTTCTGGATACCGTGGTACGGGGTACCCGCCCAGAAGAAGGAAGTTTCGCCTCAGGAGCTGGCATGGATCGAGAGTGATGCTGGGGCCGAGCAAGAAACAGGACCGAATATTCCTTGGGCCAGTCTGCTCGGGTATCGTCAAACTTGGGCATTTATTATCCCTAAATTTCTCACTGATCCCGTCTGGTGGTTTTATCTTTTCTGGCTTCCCTCTTTTTTCAAAGACTCGCGAGGCCTCGATATCAAACATAGCTGGACATTGCTGGTCACGATTTATTCGATTGTCACGGTCATTAGTATTACTGGGGGATGGGTGTCGGGGTATCTGGCCAAGAAAGGCCTCTCGATGAATTTGGCTCGCAAGCTCGGAATGCTCCTCTTTGCCCTCTGCGCTCTGCCGATGCTTGCCGTGACCCATGTCGGAAACTGGGGGGCCGTATTGCTAATCGGCCTCGCCGGAGGGGCTCATCAGGCTTGGTCAGCCACCCTATTCACGACGGTTTCCGATACCTTTCCTAAACGCTCGGTTGGCTCGGTGATCGGCATCGGTGGACTGGCCGGGTCGGTTTTTGGGGCCTGTTTCCCTTATATTACGGGGATGCTTACCGATCATTTTAAGTCCATCGGTCAACCGACCACTGGCTACGGCATTCTTTTTGGGTTTTGTGCAGCAGCCTATCTCGTTTCACTCTTGATCATGCAGATTCTCAATCCTAAACTTCAACCTGTCATTAATCTGACCTCTGTTTCCAAAAACCAGTAGAGGGCCAACCGCTTGGCAAGTTGAAGTAGCCCATTGATGGACTCCATGGCGCCGTTAGTGAGCCTCGTTCTCATGAACGCTACCACCCCGTTCCAGTGCTTCTTGATGGAACGGGCAAGGCGAACGAAGGGCTCCAGCCTGCTTCGACTCGCTCTCTGACACCACCAGGCGAGCATCTCGGC
>CAIPWR010000020.1 GCA_903868795.1 uncultured Spartobacteria bacterium
ACAAATCGATGGCGGCGAGGCGATCCCGCCACAGAGCAAGAAGAACTTCTGATTGAGACATGAACACAACTCCTGAGTGAGATGTGTTGAGTATGATCTACAGAATTGCTCATTATAAGATGGGGACAGTTTGACGCTTACGACCGAACCTCAACCAGCTCTCCGGTCAGTTTGTAAGGCACGCTGTAGAAGTGTCTACCGACGTCAATGTGGTAATCCAGATGCACACGAGCCTTGGACCATACAGCATCCTCAAATCGTTGATTTGGAAGTGGGGAAAGCGTAGGAAACTCGGTTGTATCGAACATTACTTTGCGTGAAGCAGGAAGATCGCGAGTTTCACGCAGATTAAGCTGTTCAAGAAAATCACGGAGCGCAACATTAAGCTCAGCTAATGAGAAAAATGACCTGTTATGCAGCGCAGCAAGTATTCGGCGTTCAACTTGCAGCACGCCATTCTCTACTTTCGCTTTATCACGTGGCTGTCGTACCCGGGCTGGTAGCACTGCCACACCATAGTGTCGCGCCCACTCACTAAAGGTTCTGTTGAGATCTGGCTCGTAATAGTTTGGTGATTTGACACCAGATTTGAGGTTGTCTGGAACCACTGCACGCGGCACGCCACCAAAGAACTCAAGCGCACGCGTATTGCTGCTAATCCAGTCTGGAATGCTCTGTGTCCATGTTGCCTCACTGTACGTGTAGTTCGACGCACCAAACGTAGCAACGAATATCTGCGCTTCTCTGACGTCGGCGGAGGCCTTATCATGAACGCAAACAGTTTGGCCAGCGTAATCCACGTACAACTTGTCGCCAGGCACATGTTCCTGGCGCATACGCGGATGTGCGGTTCCTTCCCATGCCCGGTAGGTTCTGCAGAACCAGCTATACCGATATGTATCTGGTGATGACTGGTTGTACTCTTCCCAGATGAGCAAGAGGGTCATACCCTTCTTGCGTAATCTCTGGTGAACGTCAGACCAATCTGGTACGGGGCGAGAATCGGAAGGCACTACAACGGGCGGAGGGTAAAGACGCTGATTTAGCTCAGCTTCTGTTAATTCTGGTGGTAGAGGCCACTTGATATCAGCCAGCCGTGCACGGCGCAGGTACTCGCTAACGGTAGCCTGGCCGATCCGGCAAGCATTGGCAATCTCTGCCTGACTCGCGTGGCATTCCCACTTGAGCCGCAATACTTCGCTAATCGTACGCATGGACAATCTCTTTCTAGGCACTTCACCCTCCAAGCAAAAAACTGACTTGGATAGTGAGGCAAGTGCACGGTGACTGTCCAAACAAGCCCATTAATAAAACAACAAGAACTCAGTCTGTACGGCTATCGGTTTCCCATGGAATGCTTATCGCTTTCCCATGGAACGGTTATCGGTTTCCCGTGGAATGCTTATCGCTTTACCGTGGAACGGCTATCGGTTTCCCGTGGAATGTGCACATTATACTCTTTACATGCCGATAGAATGTCGCTTAAACAAACATGGAAGATATCGCAATCCTGGGCGGTACTCTTGAAATCTTGGTGATGTGCTAGAACTACTTCTCGCTTCTTGGCAACCCCTTCGTGGTTTTCCGCCTTTTCGTCCCCGCGCTCGGACAGCTCCCAAACCAACATTGGTTCTGTAACGAATCAGGTCCCGTTCAAACTCTGCCAACGACACCAGTATGTGGAAGGCAGCCAATCAACTCAGAAGCCGTGAAAGCATCCCTGTTAGTAGTTGTGGATCTCGACAGACTTCGAATTCCCACTGCCCCAATTTGCCCCAGTTGTTTACTGCACTTACCCAGCGTTTGGCCGCTTGATGTTTCGCCTGGGTCTCGTCATCTTCGAAACCCTTCACTTCCAAAATCAACGTTCTCTGTTCTTTCAGTCGAACCAAGTAATCCGGTTCGTAATAGTGGGAGACGCCTTCATAGTCGTAAGGAATCAAGACAAAAGGACGCTCGTTTCTGATGTAGAACGGAGCCAGGTCATGGCGCTGCTCTAGGAAGAACGCAGCGGTCTGTTCCCATTTGGAATCGAGCACAACGGCATTGACGTGGGAATGCTGGCAGGCATGGACTGGCCTGGTCGTCGTGAAGTCTATCTCTGCAGTAGTGCCAATCGGCTTGAAGCGATTAAGTAATGGCATCAGCGGCGGTTCGCCTTGCGAATCATCCGGTTCGATGGCATCGAGGAACCTCTCCTTGATACGCTGAACGTATTTTTCGAGCCCCAATTCGCAAGGATTGGCACCGCGCCAAAGAACCTTTGAATCGACGTACAGATGAACGTAACGGAGCACCTGTGGATAGAGTTGATGGCGGGCAAATCCGCGCATTCTTGCGCTACCTCCTACGGGCGCTTGGGCTCCTTCTCCGACTAGAGCCGCAACTACTTGGCGGGCGATTTCAAATTCTATTGCCTGAAGATGAGTCATCGAATAATACTGCTCACGGTTGTGCTCGATGAAATCTCCGATACCACCGCCTGAAGCGGTTCCTTCCGCATAGCCTGCTGCAACCTTCACGAACGTCGCTGTGGGCGTCTCCTCGGGCTCGATGATGAGCTTTTCCATTGAAGCCACGTCCGCTCTAATCAGCGGCTTATTCAAAGCGTAAACGTAGCCTTCGACGTTAGGGAATCGAATCTCAAAACCTGCTCGATCGGGCATAGCTTTGATGTGGTTCACGGGCTTATCAACGGGGGTCGAACTAGTCTTGCCTTTGTAGGGAATGACTGAGAACGGAATGCCATAAACGTCAACGAATTCTTCTGGAAGCAGTCCGGTATCTGGGTCGGGCGTGTAGTTCATGCGCCTCAACCCGCGACCGACGACCTGCTCACAAAGAAGCTGGGAGCCAAACGCCCGAAGCCCTAATATGTGGGTGACGTTATTGGCGTCCCATCCTTCTGTAAGCATGGAGACCGAGACGACACATCGAATGTCTTGTCCTGGGAGTCCAAGCCGTCCTACAGAATTCACGATTGCCCGCAACTCTTTCGCCGATTTGTCCTTGGTCGCTGTCGGGTCTTCAGACTCAATCTTTTCGAGTCGCTTCGAGTCGATGGCGATGGTGCGGATTTGGCCTTTTGCGTTCTGAAATAGGTGAGGGAAGACTTTCCCTGTGCCATAGACTGTACGCTTTTTTGCCTTCTTCTTTTTAGTTTCGGCTTCCTCTTCGGGGGTATCCTCGTCCTCCTCGGGCTCGATGTCGGCGTCTTCCACTTCAGTCTGTCCGGAGATGTTTTCAAAGAAGAGCTGCGCGATGTTTGTGTTGTCGCAAACGAGAATCATTACTGGCGGGGCTTTGAGCGCAAGGTCGCTCGCCTCTTGAATCGTGTTGAACTGCTTTTCATACTCCCCGGCGAGTTGAAGGACGGCGTCCTCGGCTTTCCGCCAAACAACTTCTGGTTTCGGCCGGCCGTTGCTGAGCCGCTCTGATGCGGCCAGGTCGCGGGTGATGTTTTTCCAAAGTCGGAAGTATTTCGGGTCTGGCCGTCCAGTCGTATCGGAGACCGGAAGCCGTGGGATTTTGGTAATACCGCTCTCGATGCCGTCTACCAAGCCAAAGTCGGAAACAATCCAGGGGAACGGTTCTCCCTCGGGATAGCCTGAGCCCTTGAGATAAAAAGGTGTCGCGGACACATCAACACAGATTCGTATGCCACACGCTTTGTGGATTCTGTCGAGACCTTTAACCCAAATCGTTGCCTCTTCGCGTTCGGCGATTTGCTGAGCCGTCATCGTCGCCCTCGCCGCTTCATCTATTGGTGCCGGACGATAGGCGTGGTGCCCCTCGTCGTTGAGAACCATGATGGGAGATAAGTTGTAGAGTTCGCCCAAGCGGTTCCGCGCAAATGCTTCGTCCGACTCGGCTCCCTTCTGCACGACGCCATAGCTCTTGCCGCCTTCCGAGTGCTCGGATTCCGGAGCAAAGGCGTGCCAGTTCGTGACCAATACTTTGCCCGATCGGAGGAGGTCGCGATACTGCGGCGGAACCATGTCGAACTGCGTGTAGTAGTCACCGCCCGATGAGTCGGTTCGCAGTACCTGGAGCCGCTCTTTGATGGTGAGATTGGGGCAACAAATCAAGGCGGCATTTGGGAATCTGTCGTCGCTCGGGACTCTCGCTCGATTGCAGAAAGCCCATGAAATCAGCATCCCCATGACAACTGTTTTGCCGCTGCCGGTACACATCTTTGTGCACATCCTGGTCAACTCACCGTCTGTCAGGGTCTTGAATTCCTCATCGGTGAAGTCAGGGTTCCAACGGGGTCGAGCTCGCTGGCCATCCTTTCTCAGGCCGCGAATCTCACTCAGAAAGATAAGGGTTTCGACTGCTTCGATTTGGCAAAAGAAGAATCGTCGTTGTCGATCGGGTCGCGTCCAGTGTCGAAGCAAATCCTTGGTGACGTTGGTTGCACCTTCCCATTGGGAATTTCGCCAACGCTTCACATCTCTTCGCAGCTTGTTGACCATCGTCAACTCTCGCCGCTGCTCCTCAAGTTCAAGGGTGAGCTGTCCACGGCGGGTGTCCGTTTCTTCCTTGAACCAGTAGTAGCTGGGTCGCCGCCCCTCCAGCTTGTCTGCGTGTCCGGTCTCACGGTTATAATCCCAATAGTGGGTAGGTTCCAGGTAGGGAACGCAAATCACGGGGGATTCGACGGGCTGAATCAGAGTCGGCTCGGCCACGGTTAGTACCCTCCGCCGACTTTGTGAACTCGCATGACCTCGTTGCCCCTGGGGTCTATTACCTTGATGGCTACTCGATTGTGAACACCTTTCGGGAACGGCAGAGAAACCGTGCCGGCAAATGCCTCAAATCGTTCGGGGTCGACCGTTCCAACGAGTGCCTTACTGAGCTTTTCCCATGCCTTCTTGTCAGGAAAGAACGCCTGTGTGATACAGAAACATCGACCGTCGTAGTCCGCATCCACGAACCACGCGGCTACCTTTTCTGCTCCAGTCGACCGAACGGAGTTGGTAACGGGGTCGTAGATATCGACTCCTTCCATCACTGCCTGAAGTTCTCCTGTGGGCAGTTCGTTGAGGGTAGTCCGCGGAGTTCCAGAAACAGTGAAAATCTGGCTTGATGTAGTTGTCTTGAGCAAGTCGCCCATGTTTACGTCAGGGCGGATTTGTGCCATGTGAAGTCTCAACTGGGGGTCTGGGTCTTCTTGAATGGCAGCTTGGGCTGCGCCGTCGAACGAGAATCCAGCGAAGACTAATTCATCAAATCCACGTTTGGCGGCAAAGCGGATCCCTTCTTCAACCATCCTGGCGGAAAGTGATCCGTACTGCGGCGCCACAACGACCGCTACGCTCCTCTCTCCCGCGTCGGTAACCCATGTACCTTCGGCATGTAGGCCGGGGCTAATGTAGGCTTCGATACGGTCGAATTTGACGTGAGTGTTGTTTGGGAAGAGCACCCCATCTTGTCTAAGCAGGCGGATGATCTTGTCAATGTACGCTTCAGCGTTCTGAGGTTCTGATTTCGAGTCCTCAACCGCCGCATCTGCTCCCTCGAACAATTCCAATTCGTCTGGAGCCCCGCCGATTGGCGACTCGCTTTCAAAGTCGATGCTCTCTTCACTTGGAATGACGCCCTCAACAGTGAATGGGCTGCAAACCCGCAGGATGTTCCTGTCCACAAGAGGTTGGTCAACAAGTTCCTCTTGCTGTGCTCTAGCATCAATGCACCCATTGACCTCGGCCATTTTCTGCTTCCAAGCATTGCGATACTGATTGATGGCATCACTCAGTGGCTGTGGATAGTCTGCGTCCGTGTCAAACGGAATATCCCATTCCTCCCACGTGGATACTGGAAGCTTCCAACGCCTTTCATCGGCATCTGTGATGGGATCTTCCTTGTCTCTACGCTTCTTCTTTGTCTCGTATTTGGCAAGTAAGATGGCTCGCAACTCCTTGGAGTTGTACTCGGCCAGAGCGGAATTTGCCTTTTTTGCTGCTTCAGTAAGTACAGGCTCCCACTTGGCAAAAATCGGGTCAAGCGCTTGATTCTGAGCGATGCTTTTCAGGGTGACGTGGGGGACCGTGCGGCAATCGAAAGTGCAAGCTCCTTTGATTGTCTCGGTTGGATCTGATAACCATGTGCCGCTAGAATTCCGTTGGAGGTCTTCCGCACTGACGCTACGGAGTTTATAGAAGTCAAACTTCGCTGTTAGGAGTCTTTGCCGGGCGATGGAAACCGCCACCCGACTGCAATCAATCGTAATCCAACGGCGTCCCCACTGCTCTGCAACCGAAGCTGTAGTCCCGCTCCCACAGGTTGGGTCAAGAACGAGATCGCCGGGGTCGGTTGTCATCATCATGCAACGCTCAATGACCCGCGTGGAGGTTTGGACAACGTACTTCTTCTGAAGCTCGCCAACCGTGTCCGTCCACATGTTGGTTAGCTCTTGAACCGGAAAGTCGTTGTGGTGGGCAACATACCGAAGAGTCTTCCCAGGTGCGTGAAGTCTGTTTGACTTTGCGAGACGATTGGCTCCCTCTGGGTTCGTCTTCCAGCTGCAGTTGCGCCCTGGCTCGAAGACACGCCCCTCGAAATCGATGTCATAAACACAACTGGGAGTTAAGCCTGAAGATACGAAGTCGGACGACTGCACAACGTCCAATCCCTCAGGTTCTCGATCACCGAGAGAAACGAACTCTCCATCCTCTGAGATGAATTGGCTAAACATCGTGCCAGCGCCAACGTTCTTGGTATCGAAAATGGGTCGGAATTTTGTTTGGGCGGAATCCTTCCCATACCACAGCAAGAGGTCGTAGATTGATTTGATGCCCGATGACCCTAACCCGCCCGATGTGCGGAAACAAATCAAACCTTTACTATTATCGATGCCAAAAACTTCATCCATTAGGGCGCGCACACGGTGTACGTTTTCGTCGCTTATTTGAACGAAGATACTTCCTGTGTCGGCAAGCAATTCCTTTGCCAGCAAGAACCGGTCACGGAGATAGCTTAGCCTGAATTATTCATGTTATGAGGAAAGAGAGCGCACTTTGTCTAAATGTTAGGTGTCGAATCCATCATCAGACAAGAGGACGCTCTCAATGCAGAATTCACTTCCATCGCTCGTTTTTCCTGCCGTTTCAGGTCGT
>CAIPWR010000021.1 GCA_903868795.1 uncultured Spartobacteria bacterium
CGAGTATCCTCAAAAACCGCCGTTCAAAGTTCAAATGCGTCACATTCATTTTTGATCGCAAGTCACTCATCTTGAAGAATCAACAAAAACCAATCACCCTCTCAACCGGACACTAGTGAGGTTAAAACGTTTAAAAGGTTACAAAGTTAGAAAAGCAGGGCCACAACCTCGGCCACGATTTAACAGTTCAACCTTTTAACAACTCTAACCTCTCTTTCGTCACATCCTCGGCACCGTGATACCGCGCTGCTTCATGTACTTGCCGGCACGGTCCGCATAGCTCGTCTCGCACGATTCCTTGGCCTCGAAGAAAACAACCTGGGCAAGACCCTCATTGGCATAGATTTTTGCGGGAAGTGGAGTGGTGTTCGAGATCTCCAAGGTCACATGCCCCTCCCATTCCGGTTCGAACGGAGTCACATTCACAATAATACCGCAACGGGCATAGGTGGACTTACCCACGCAAATCGTCAGGACCTCACGGGGAATACGGAAGTATTCTACACTCCGAGCAAGGGCAAAGGAGTTTGGGGGAACCACGCAGACATCGGTCTTCACATCGACAAACGACTTCTCGTCGAATTCCTTCGGATCAACCATGGCGCTGAAGACATTGGTGAAGACCTTGAATTCATCGGCCACACGCAGGTCATACCCATAGCTTGAGAGACCATAGCTGATCACGCGCCCTCCCTCTTCGGAGGAACGAATCTGACCGTCGATGAACGGTTCGATCATCCCGTGTTCCAGCGACTTTTGGCGAATCCAGCGATCAGAGCAGACAGACATAGTGCAAGCTATTTAAGCCGATCCCCGATAGTCCGTCATCGTTAAAGAGATGCCATCATCTCAATTTTATTCCCCAAGCCGAGGCAGTTCCCCTTTAATACATGGCAATGCTCAACTACCTCTGGCTTGGCCTGATTCTCTGCGGAGTCATCCTGGGAGTGCTTACCGGGAAGACCGAAGCCGTCACAGCCGCGACCTTTGATGCGGCGAAATCCTCACTCCTGTCGATTGCCCTGCCCCTTGGGGCTGTGATGGCTCTCTGGCTAGGCATCATGAGACTTGCCGAGAAGTCGGGGGCCGTGGAGCGCCTCTCCTCATTCCTGAAGCCCCTGCTGACACGTCTCTTTCCCGACGTTCCTGCGGATCATCCCGCCATGGGGGCCATGGTCATGAATATAGCCGCCAACATGCTGGGACTCGGCAATGCGGCGACCCCGCTCGGACTACGCGCCATGCAGGGTCTGGAATCGTTGAATCCCCGCCCCGGCACGGCCACCAATGCCATGTGCACCTTCCTCGCGATCAATACGAGTTCGGTCCAACTCATCCCTGCCACGGCAGTCGGGATTCTTGCGGCTGCCGGCGCAGTTCACCCCACCTCCATTATCGGGACAGCCTTAGTGGCCACCACCTGCTCGTTTGTCACAGGCATCGTCTCGGTGAAACTGCTGCAGCGACTACCCATGTTTGCCCTCCCTCCCATGCCTGGCGTGATGCCGAATGAGACCTATGAAACCGGTCTCACTTCTCCCGCGGCGCCTCTAGCAGAATTTCAACTTTGGAAGAAGATCCTCCTGGGAGGTTATGTCGTTCTTTTTGCCTTCACGATCGCTCACCTGACGCAATCCGGACAGACCCAGGCCTCCTTGCCGATAGCCCTGATCCAGAGCATCTCGCTCGTCGCCATTCCCTTCCTGATCGGATTCTTTCCTCTCTATGCAGCACTCCGAGGCGTGGCCGTCTATGAAGAGTTCATCGAGGGGGCGAAGGAGGGGATTCAAGTCGCCCTGCGGATCTTCCCCTACCTTGTCGCCATTCTTGTCGCCGTGGGGATCTTCCGAGCCGCCGGTGGGATCGACATCCTCACCCGCCTTCTTTCACCCCTTCTCGATTTGATCGGTTTGCCTCCTCAGGTCCTGCCCCTGGTGCTGGTCCGTCCGCTCAGCGGTAGTGCAGCCACGGGCCTCTTCGCCGAGATCGTGAAGGCCTGCGGTCCCGACAGCTATCCAGCTCATCTTGCCGGCACGATCCTCGGGGGTACCGAGACCACACTCTATGTCCTGGCCGTCTACTTCGGCTCTGTGGCGATCAGGAGAGGACGTCACGCCCTCGCCGCAGGCCTACTGGCCGACGCGGCCGGCGTTGCCGCCTCGCTGGTGATCTGCCGCTTGGTCTTTAAAGGCTAAAAACTCTCTAGTTCCCTATCAGACTTACCACCACGGTTCGCCTGTGCGGTGATCTACGGTGTTCGAAGAGATAGATCCCCTGCCAAGTCCCAAGCTGGAGCCTTCCGTCGGCCACCGGAATCGACTCGCTCGTGCAAGTCAGGGCCATCCGCAGGTGACTTGTGGAGTCATCAGGTCCCTCCGCCGTATGGATTAGGCCGGGATGGTCTTCAGGAACCAGATCCTCCAAGAAGCGGTGGAGATCGGCCCGAGCCGTCGGATCAGCATTCTCATAGATCACCAAACTGGCACTGGTGTGTTGGACAAAGACCGTCACCAGGCCGGTTGTGATGCCACTACGGGAAAGAGATGCCTTTATAGTGTCAGTGATTTCATACGTCCCCTTGCCCCGGGTCGGGACGATGAATCTCTCGGTGACGGCTTTCATGATTGGCTCCGCCTTATCCATGCACTGCTCTTGCATTTCTTTCCTGAGTTTGCTTGCCCGGCCGTTGCTTCACATCCGATACGGCTGAGTTCCACATTAATCCTGCAGCTATTCATGATTTAAGGGAACGGATTCCCACAATCACCCATCCAGCCATTAGGAGGAGTCCGCCGACGGGCGTGATGGCACCAAGCACGCTGATCTTGGTCAGGGCCAGGGCGTAGAGACTTCCGGAAAAGAGCAGAATACCCAGTAGCCAGCAGAGAATGGCTCCATGGAGGAACGGTTCGGCAGTGGCCGCCCAGAGCAGGACAGACGCGTGAACGAGGTGGTAGAGGACGGCTGTATTCCAGAGATCCCGTGTCTGATTGGCCTCGAGAACGCCTCGGAGGGCATGGGCTCCGAAAGCTCCCAGCGCGATGGCTAAGAATCCCGTCGCGGCAGCCGTGATCAGAACGCCGCGGTGGGGGGCGGCGCGACGGGTCATGGTGATTTATTTGGCCTCGACCTGGAACTCCTCGGGGAACTTCTGAAGGAAGCTCTGCACGGGCCACGATGCCGCCTCACCGAAGGCACAGACGGTACGACCAGCGATATTGTCGGCCACATTCTTGAGGGTCGTCGGATCCTGAGCAATGCCCTCACCGTTCACCATTCGGGTCGTCATCTTGTCGATCCAGAGGACACCTTCGCGGCACGGGGTGCACTGACCGCAGCTCTCATGGGCGTAGAATTCATTCAGGTTGTTGAGAGCCCAGAGCATGTTGCGGGAATCATCCATGACGATCACGCCGCCGCTACCGATCATGGTGCCTGCCGCAGCGAGGCTGGCCGCATCCATCACGAGGTCCAGAAGCGGAACTTCCTTCTCGACCATTTCGCCATCCGGCCCCTTGACCTTCATCTTGAACGTCTCTCCGGCTCTCAGGATCTTGGAGGAACTACCCCCGGGGATGATCGCCTTGAGCTTACGACCGGGTTTCATGCCGCCGCACACGTCATTGATCAGTTCACCGAGGGTCACTCCACCAGCAGGGATCTCGTAGGGACCGGGACGCATGACATCACCGGAGACGCACATCACACGAGTACCACCGTCGCCGGGAGTGCCCATCTTGGCATATTCGTCGGAGCCAATCTTGAAGATCTGCTTCACATGGCAGAAAGTCTCCACATTGTTCACGATCGTCGGGGACATGTAGAGGCCGAGCACTGCGGGGAAGTAGGGAGGCTTGATGCGGGGATAGGGACGCTTTCCCTCCAGAGACTCGATCAGGCTCGTCTCCTCACCGCAGATATAGGCACCGGCACCTTGATGGACATACATCTCAACATCAAAGCCGCTTCCGCAGATATTCTTGCCTAGGAACCCCTTGGCGCGGGCCTCCTCGATCGCCTTCGTGACGATGGCAGCAGCCTTCGGGAACTCGCAACGAATATAGATGTAAGCCAGGTTTACGTTCAGCGCGTAGGCGGCGATCGCCATTCCCTCGATCAACTGGTGGGGATCATTGTGCAGGATATAGCGATCCTTGAAGGTTCCGGGCTCCGACTCATCGCCATTGCAGGTGATGTAGTGGGGCTTGCCGTCATCGCGACGAATGAAGCTCCATTTCACTCCGCAGGGGAAACCAGCACCGCCGCGACCGCGGAGATTGGCCTTCTTGACCTCATCAATGATCTCTTCGGGCTTCATGCCGAGAGCCTTTTTGAGTTCAGCATAGCCACCGTTCTTCACGTAGCAGTCGATGTCGGGCGTGTAGCCCTGAGTCCAGGCGTTCTGGAAAACAATGCGACGCTCCTTCGGGTGCGGGGGGAGTAGTAGTGATTTCATGATGAATGTTCTCCGATTGATCAGTTGTACTGGCTCAGAATGGCGGAGGTCCCCTCCGGGGTGATGTCCTCGACGAGATCGTCATTGATCAAGGCCACGGGAGCGGAACCGCAGCTGGCAAGGCACTCGACAAACTCGACACTGAACTTTCCATCCGGACTGACAGGAGGTGTGTGGCCATGCGTCGGGGCCTTCGGATCAATCCCGACCGCCTTGCAGAAAGATTCTCGAACCTCATAGCTGCCGGCCAAGGCGCAGGAGAGCGTGCGACAGACACGGATGCAGACCTTGCCGGCCGCCTGCTGACGGAACCAAGGATAGAAGGTCACCAATTCGAGGACATTAATCGGCTGAAGCTCCAGACGATTTGCAATCCAATCCACTCCGCTGTCATCGACGAATCCAAAGTGATTCTGCCAGAGATGAAGGAGCGGAAGAGAGGCGCTCCTCTTGGAGACCGGATAGTGGGTTACAGCCTCGTCGATCTTGGCCAGAAGGTCCGCAGGGATCTGATCGGCCTGACGGGAGCCCGAAGAAACCAGAGAAGGTGCAGAATGCTTGTCCATGAAGCTTTGTAGGAAACCAAAAAGCTGACGACTCGGAAAGAGGGAAATCCGCAAATCAGAAAGTGAGTGGCTGGAAGTGCGAGGCGACGAGCGGGGATTGCCAATGCAGCGTGATCCTGCTTCGCTCTCTTTTTCGACTTTATCAGCCATGGGATTCTTTACCCCCCGATACATCAAGGATGCCCGACTCCTCTCCGAGGGAGCCTCCAAGACCCTTCATCAGCATCGTGACCTCTTGAAAGAGGGGCAGATTTCCAAGCTGCAGGAACTCATTGGGAGCCTGAATCGGGCAATCGCCGGAAAGCAGGAGCAACAGATCACTTCTGTGACCCGTGATCTCGAAGTAGGCTTCTCGTCCGTCATCCCGGCCAGACCACATCCGGTCTGGGCGGAGAATATCGAAGCCATCGTCGTCGCAATCGTTTTGGCTGTTGGATTCCAGGCTTATTTTCTCAAGCCCTTCAAGATCCCCACGGGGTCGATGCAACCCACGCTCTACGGCATGACGGGCCATCCTTCGGAGGATCCTCTCCCAGGCCCCATCACCCGCGCAATGGACTTCATCCGTCTTGGACGCACCCACCTTGATCTCAAGGCCTCCACCAAAGAGGAGGTGCTGGCTCTCAATGAGCATACCAAGCTCAATTTCTTCACCTTTACAGAAGTCGTTACCACGGAGGGAAAACTCTCCATCTTTGCCCCTCGTGATGTGGTGGCACGCGATTTTGGCGTGCGCCCGGGTCGTGTCTATGAAGCCGGAGAAACAATCGTCCATGGATACGTCCAGGCGGGTGATCAGGTCTTTGTCGACCGCATGACCTACCAGTTCCGGAATCCTACTCGATCCGATGTCTTTGTCTTCAAGACCACGGGGATCAGACGCATCGAGATGAATCTCGATCCAGCCCTCGGATCCCAGTTCTACATCAAGCGACTCGCCGGAGTGCCCGGGGACAATCTGAGGATCGACTCCCCAAAGCTCTTCCTGAATGGATCCGTGGCCATGCAGCCCCCCTTCCAGCGCGTCATGAGCTGTGAGAACGGCTATCGGGGATACTCCAACCCGAGCGCAGCCCAATACCTCACCACTCCGGAGGAGACCTTCACGGTCCCCTCCCATGCCTTCTTTGCCTTGGGCGACAACAGCTACAACTCCAGCGACAGCCGCTACTGGGGCATCGTTCCAGAGATGAATGTCATCGGGCGCGGCTATTTCGTCTACTGGCCCTTCTCCGAGCGCTGGGGGTTCATCCGCTAGGATGATGAAATCAGGTTAAAAGGTTGAAATGTTAAAATGTGGC
The DNA here is from genome assembly GCA_903868795.1 of uncultured Spartobacteria bacterium. Taxonomy (GTDB): domain Bacteria; phylum Verrucomicrobiota; class Verrucomicrobiia; order Chthoniobacterales; family UBA6821; genus UBA6821. Next base: position 6,324 of record CAIPWR010000021.1, read on the forward strand.
ATCTGCTCGGGACTGGTTCTGCCAGCTGGGCAGTGCATTTCCACGTTCTAACTTTTTAACTTTCTAACCCTTTTTTCTCTTGGAAGGAGCTTTCTTGGCAGGAGCCTTTTTAGCCACGGACTTCTTCCCGCCCATGGCAACCTTTGCCGCGACTTTCAGACGAAGTGCATTCAGGCGGATGAAGCCAGTGGCATCGCCCTGATTGTAGGCCTGGGTTGGGTCGGCCTCCATCGTGGCGATATCGGGACGGTAGAGACTGACGGGGCTCTTGCGGCCAGCGGCTAAGATATTCCCCTTGTAGAGGCGCACGCGGACAGTGCCCGTGACATTCTTCTGCGATTCCGTGATCAGGGACTGGAGAACGAGACGCTCGGGAGCAAACCAGAAGCCATTGTACACAAGCGTGCTGTATTTCGGAATAAAACCATCACGCAGGTGCATCACCTCACGATCCATCGTAAGCGACTCCATCTGGCGATGGGCGAAGTGGAGGATCGAACCACCCGGGGTCTCATAGACGCCGCGGCTCTTCATTCCGACAAAGCGGTTCTCAACCATGTCGACGCGTCCCACGCCATGGCGACCACCGATCTTGTTCAGAGTCTTCATCACGGCGAGAGGATTGAGTTGCTTGCCATTGACGGCGACGCAGTTGCCCTGGACGAAATCGAGCGTGACGATCTCCGCCTTGTCAGGAGCATCTTCAGGGCTGGCCGAGAGCTTGAACATCCCTTTGTTCTCGGGAGCAAACGCATCGAACCAAGGATCCTCCAGAATACCGCTCTCGTAGCTGATATGGAGCAGATTGCGATCCATCGAGTAAGGCTTCTTGGCACTCGCCTCGACGGGAATCTGGTGAGCGCGGCAATACTCGATCATCTCGGCACGACCGGGAAATTCCGTGCGGAAGTTCTCCTCACGCCAAGGAGCAATCACGTCAAGATCGGGGGACAGAGCCGCGGCCGCCAACTCGAATCGCACCTGATCATTCCCCTTCCCCGTTGCTCCGTGCGCGATGGCGTCGGCACCTTCGGCCTTCGCGATCTCGACCATGCGCTTCGCGATCAGCGGACGGGCAATGCTTGTGCCAAGAAAATACTCCCCTTCATAGAGAGCACCCGCCTGCATCATCGGGAAGATGAAATCGCGGGCAAACTCCTCCTGCAGATCATCGACATAGCACTTAGAGGCACCGGTGCGGAGTGCCTTGGGCTTGAGCCCCTTCAGTTCCTCCTCCTGACCGATATCTGCACAGAAGGCGACGACCTCAGCGGAGTAGGTCTCCTTGATCCAGTTGAGAATAACGGAGGTATCAAGACCACCGGAGTAGGCAACGACGATTTTCATGAACCTGTTGAATACAGCACTCCGCGCGTTGTTGCACGCCGATTTGAGAGAAGAGTGGGTTGACTGGGACTCGAACCCAGAACCAATACCTTAAAAGGGTACTGCTCTACCATTGAGCTATCAACCCGATCTAGAATGCTTCGCCCCTACCTTGCGGAGGGCTGAGAAACAATCAGCGGTGCATTATGCAAGATTCCCCATGCAGTGGAAGTGCATTTTCCCCTGAAACAGAGATGACCTCGGCGATTACTTCTCCAAGCCTAGTTTCCTGAGCTTCGGCGCGATCACCGCCTGGCAATAAGGGTTCCTGTCCTTATTGTTCTTATAGTAATCCTGATGATATTCCTCCGCGGGATAGAAGGTCTTGAGAGGAACGATCTCGGTCACGATCGGATCGGGGAACTGCGCCTGTGCCTTTTTCTTTGAGGCCTCGGCTTCGGTCGCTTCCTCGGAAGAAGAGGTCAGGATAATGGAACGATACTGGGTTCCGGAGTCCGCTCCCTGACGATTCAGCGTCGTTGGATCATGAGCTTTCCAGAAAAGATCCAGCAACAGATTGTAGCTCACCTTCGCAGGGTCATAGGTGATCTGGATCACCTCGGCATGTCCGGTACGCCCCGTGCAAACCTGCTCGTATGTGGGATGATCCGTTGTGCCGCCGGCAAACCCCGAGGTGATTTTGATGATACCCGGTACATATTGGTACACGGCATCCATGCACCAAAAACAACCTCCACCAAAAGTTGCCATGGCGGTCTTCTGGGAAACGGGCGAAGGAGTTGGTGATGGAGTAGCGTTCATAGGTTGGGACACGATAGCGAGAGTCAGGACAGAAAGTAGGATTACCGGGTTGAGTGTTCGCATGATTTCAATCTCCACCTATAACTTGGAATTTCCTACGAAAAAATGGACTGATGCAGTGAGCTGACCTCCTGGTGCAGGACTCGTACCTCTTGTTTGCGATCGGGCATCGGCTTGCGTGACTGTCCGAAGGAGAGGCGGGCCTTGATCGACCTCTTTGAGAGGAGGTTAATCAGGTGTGGCACGAACACGAGATCACCCCAGTAGGCGAGCTCCGTACCCACATCCCCCTCCCCTTGAAGATCGTACCCGATGGCAGAGGGAGTGACCGATACTCCGGTCATGATCGCGGATTCCATCAATGAGCTGCGAAAGGGGAGAACCCGGGATCCATCGGAACTTGTCCCCTCGGGAAAGAGGATGACCGGACGCTCATCGCGTAGGGGTTGCTCCATTTTGCGGAGTTGCGCCGCGACTTTGGCGGGAGTATCCCGACTCACAAAGATCGTTCCGGCACGGGAGGCCAACCATCCGAAAACAGGCCACTTCACGACATCACTCTTCGCAACGAAGATCGCCGGGCAGACGGAGCCGAGTACAAGGATATCGACATAGCCGAGATGATTACAGGCGATCAGTCCACTTAAGGGGACCGTCCCCGAAACCTCAACCTGGCAATGGAGTACCGCAAGGAAGCGACGGCTCATCCACTGCATCCAAGCAATCCTCGAATCCGTCTCCTCGCACTTTCTTGCGCGTAAGAACCAAGCCAGGGCCAGCATGCCCGAGAGGATCACCCACCCCAGCCAGAGGAACCGGACAAACAATCGAAATGGATGCCGTCCCATTAGCGGCCCTGCTCCGAGCCGTTCACGAGCATCCTATTCCTATCCCTATCCCTATTGGGGCGCTCCAGAAAACGCTCGGTCGCGATAGCATCGGCGTTGAAACAGTCGATCATGGTCAGGAAGTCAATGGTGCCGAAGGTCCTGTCGATGGCAGGCGTGGAGCAGATCTTCGCACCGACGCCGAGATAGGCACGCAGAAGTTTCGGCGGTGGTGGGCAGTCAACCGTCGGCTCGACATCCTCCAAGCGGAATGCCGGGAGAGGACTCGTTAGAAACTCCGGCCGGGCAAGATGTCCCTCCTTGATGAATCGCTGATAGATGGCCCGACCATGGGCAGGATCCTGCGAAGTCAGCGAACTGCAGCCAATGAGGTAGCGGGCATTCTGATCCAGAGCATAACGGACGATTTCCTTCCAGAGCATCGAGATGACCACGATGCTGCGATGGTCCTTGTGGACGCAGGCCCGCCCAAGCTCCACGAGGGAATCACGGATCGACTCGTAAGGACCGAAGTCGAACTCGCCCGCTCCATAGTAGCCGAGATGACGGCCCGCTGAGGCTCCGGTTTGCATCCGGTAGGTGCCTACGACAGAGCCGGAATTCTCCTCCAGAACGATCAAGTGATCGCAGACATCATCGAACTCATCCTCATCGAGTCCCGTGGCATGGGAGCTGGCAAGTCCCTCGTTCAGTTCGAGATTGAAGACCTCGAATCGGAGGCTCAAAGCAGCCCGGAGCTCTTCAGTCGTCTTTGCAAATCTAACCCTGTAGGAGGGTCTTTTAGACTTTGAAAGCCGCCAATCAGCGACACCTGAGGAAGAGCTTGCCGGGCACGAGACCATGCTGACTTTCTTTCAAGCCGGTAGATTCGTGTCTACAGAATTTCCATCACAATTTCGTCACATTTGCAGAGACCCATTGATCCCCCACTTTCGGCAGAGGGTGCGTGGGAACTCGGCTCCTATTTCTGCAACGAATCGAGGGCACTCTGCACCTCTTTTGCCGCACCGGAGGTCTGCGCGCTCAGGGAGGCCCAGGCGACCTTACCATCCTTGATGATGAAGGACTGCCTCATCGGGACACCGATAACAGGAATCATCGGCACATGAAACGCCTCGGCCACCTTGCCGTCGGTATCGGCAATCAGGGTGAAAGGAAGGTGCTGATTATCCCGGAACTTTTTCTGAGCCTCTGGCGTGTCCCGACTCACTCCCAGGATCTGAAGTCCGTTCCCTTGCAGCGTCGCATAGGAATCACGCAGTGAGCAGGCTTCCTTCGTGCAGCCAGGTGTCTCGGCCTTGGGGTAGAAATATACGAGGGTGATCCCTTTGACATAGACGTCGCCGAAGACCACATCCTGTGAGTCTTGATTTTTTGCCGTGATCAGGGGTGCCGAACTTCCGACAACAAGGGGTTCAGCGCGGGCGAAGAGTGAGAAAAGATTCATAGTTAAGAGCAGAAGAAACGTTTGCTTCATGGCCAAGGGATAGCATCATCGGCACTCAGAGCAAGCGTTTCACCCATCCGACATCATGAATAATAACACTCGGATTCTCATCCTGATCCTCTCCTGCTGCGTGACGCTTCCCTTGATCGCGACGATCGGATTCACCATTTTACAGACTGGGAAGCACGGCGATCTGAGAGCATCATCTCCTGAAAAACAGATCTCTCTTCTCGAAAAGGCTCTGGGCGAGCATCAGAACGTTTTTCTTTCCCCGGAATACTACCCCTCAATTCCCCCCCGGGATCTCAAGTCTCTTCCCTCATCCCAAGAAGCAGAGACCGCTACAACGGACACCGCAAAATTTTACAAGCTCAACAGGGAACGCCACTTCTCGCTTTTGATCCTTGGAACCCTTCCGGGCTCCACAGTTCTGGTCCGAGAGTTGATCGGCTCGCCGCTTTGGGTCCTGAGTGATGTTTCCCCTTGGGGATATATTCTCTCACCGAATCTCCCTACCAAGGGGGGGGAAGCCTCATGGAACCTCCCATCCTCGGAGGCATTGGCCCGAGAGTATCCTGACATCACAACGAGAACCGAATGGATGATCGCGACCGCCGAGAACCTTATTTCCATCAAGAGGATGAGTCTGGCAGAGGAGCTCCTGAAAACTGCGGCATCAACGGGAAAGTGCAGCACATCCCTTCAAGTTGCTCAGGCTTCACTTGCCGCAGCACAAGGACGCTGGAACGATGCTCTGGCAACGGCCAAGGAGGCCTACCGCAGAGATCCCCGGAACACGGTGGCCGCCGAAATCCTGATTCGCGCCCTTACCGAAAGTGGTCACCCGGACAAGGCACTTGATGTGGCGCGAAAACTCACGGAACAAGTCAGCAATCAGGAGACACTCTTCCTTCTCGCCCGAGCCGCCAATGCCGCAAACTCCAAGGATGAGGAGATCGAGGCGCTTCGCTCCCTGGTCAAGATGGCACGGACACAACACCAACTGCTCGGTGCCAGTCTCACATACCTCGGTCAGGCCTACGCCAGAAACGGAGAGCGGGGTGAAGCCATGCGCTCTTTTGAGGAAGCCGTCTCGCAGCCTGAACTGACCAAGGAGCAGCGTGCATTACTCCACCACCTCATTGATCATTTGAAGCCTGATGAAGCCGTCCCACCAAAAAACTGACCACTTGCACTCGCTCTTGATGTTTTCGTTCTCCCCGTTGGCCTCCTCTGCTAGCCTTTGACAATGAGCTCCCGCAAACAATCCCCTGCCAAAACAGGCAAGTCCAACAATTCCCAAAAGTCCTCCAAGAAGAAAACCTCCATCGAGCGCGCCTACTCCTCCCTCATGCTTGATGGCCCGAGCCGCGCTGCGAGTCGCGCCATGCTCTATCCGGTGGGGTTCAGTGACAAAGATTTCAGCAAGTCCATTATCGGGGTAGCCTCCACCTGGAGCATGGTCACCCCGTGCAACATGCACATCGACACCCTCGCCCGTGAATCAGCCATGGGCATCGACAAGGCCGGCGGCAAGGCCGTGATCTTCAACACCATCACCATCTCCGACGGAATCTCCATGGGTACCGAGGGAATGAAATACTCTCTCGTCTCGCGCGAAGTCATCGCCGACTCCGTCGAGACCGTGGCCGGGTGCCAAGGCTTCGACGGACTTATTGCCATCGGAGGTTGTGACAAGAACATGCCCGGCTGCATGATCGCCATCGCTCGACTCAATCGCCCCTCGGTCTTCGTCTACGGCGGCACCATCCTTCCCGGTTGTCTGAATGGCAAACTCGTTGATGTCGTCTCGGTCTTTGAAGCCGTGGGTCAGGAAGCCGCTGGCAAGATTTCTGCCAAAGAGCGTCAGGCCGTCGAGTCCTGCGCCATCCCCGGCCCCGGATCCTGTGGTGGAATGTACACCGCCAACACGATGGCCTCCGCTATTGAGGCGATGGGAATGAGTCTTCCCAACAGCTCCGCCCAGGCAGCCGTCTCCTCCCACAAAATGCAGGATTGCCGCGATGCCGGAGCAGCCGTCCTGAATCTCCTTAAGAAAGGAATCCGCCCCCTTGATATCATGACTAAGGAGGCCTTCGAGAATGCCATCACGGTCATTATTGCCATTGGCGGCTCAACCAATGCCGTCCTCCATTTGCTTGCCATCGCCCATGCGGCGGGCGTGAAGCTCACGATCGACGACTTCACCCGGATCGGAAAGCTTGTCCCCGTTCTTGCCGACCTCAAGCCAAGCGGAAAATACCTGATGTCCCAGCTCGTTGAGATCGGCGGCATCGTTCCACTCATGAAGGATCTGCTCGCTGCGGGACTCCTCCACGGCGATGTGATGACAGTCACCGGCAAGACACTTCGTCAGAACCTCGCGGCCTTCAAACCCTACCCCAAGGGGCAGGAGATCATTCGCCCGATCAGCGATCCGATCAAGAAGGAGAGTCACCTCGTCATCCTCAAGGGCAACCTGGCTCCCGAGGGGGGTGTCGCCAAAATCTCCGGCAAGGAAGGGCTTCGTTTCGAAGGAAAGGCCCGGGTCTTCGACTCCGAGGAGAAGGCACTTCAGTCCATCCTCGCCAAGAAGATCAAGAAGGGTGACGTCATCGTCATCCGTTACGAAGGGCCCAAGGGAGGGCCCGGCATGCGCGAGATGCTCTCCCCTACCAGCGCGGTCATGGGTCTTGGATTAGGCAAGGATGTGGCGTTGATTACCGATGGTCGCTTCTCCGGGGGCACCCACGGCTTTGTCGTCGGCCACATCACTCCGGAGGCTTTCTCCGGTGGACCAATCGCCCTGATTAAGGAAGGCGACCTCATCACCATTGATGCCAGCAAGCGCACCCTTTCTCTCGGAGTCAGCACTGCCGAACTCGCCAAGCGAAAGAAGGCTTGGAAGCAACCAACACCTCGCTACCGCCGCGGAGTGCTTGCCAAGTATGCCGCCCATGTCACCGACGCATCCCACGGTGCGGTGACGGACGACGGATTCTAAAACAGGCTAGACCCCGACCTTCGCGTCCGGGAACTCCTTGGCGATGCGCTCGTAGACTGTCTTGGCAAACTGGACGCGGGCGTACCACTTGTAGTCGCCGGCGATCAAGGTCCAAGGAGCATACTTGGTCGAGGTTTTCTGAAACATCACCTCGGCAGCCTCGTTATGCTGCTTCCACTTGCGGCGATTGCGCCAGTCCTCATCGTTGATTTTCCAGTGCTTGTAGGGATCGGCCTGGCGTTCCTTGAATCGCTTGAGTTGTTCCGCCTTGGAGACCTGCAGGAAGAGCTTGATCATGATCGCGCCACCCTCGACGAGGGTCTGCTCGAACTCGTTGATCTCACGATAGGCCCGTGACCATTCCTCCTTGGTTGCGAATCCTTCAACCCTCTCCACCAGCACGCGACCATACCAGGAGCGGTCAAAGACAGCCAATTCACCAACCGGCGGAATCTTGTTCCAGAAGCGCCACATGTAGTGATGCCGGTACTCCTCGGCGGTCGGCTTCTGGGTTGAGTAGACTCGCACCAAACGAGGGTCGAGGCGTTCCAGCGTGCGCTTGATAGCCCCACCCTTCCCGGCGGCATCAGGCCCCTCCAGAACGATAATGACCGTGCGCTTGCTCTCCTTAAGGCGGAGTTGGAGATTCAGTAACCCTAGCTGATACTTCTTGAGCTCCCTGGCATAGACCTCCTTGGAGATCTGCTTGTTCTGGTCGAGTTGATCGAGTTGGAGAGTTTTGAAGTTCATCGAATGCGAAAGAGAAATTTAATATGGAACTCAGGAACTCAGGAAATGAAAGACAGAAAGATCACTTGATCAATGTATCGAGGACGATTTTTTCCGTGAGCAGTTCCGGAAGCACGATCGGTTCGCTTCCTTTTCCAGCAGGATAGAAAACCACGAGCGGCACGCCGACGCGACCGAAGGACTTCAGCGCGGCGGTGATAGCGGGATCCGCGTTGGTCCAGTCGCCCTTCATCGCTGTGATTCCCTTCTCTTTGATAAGCTGCCTGACAGAAGGAACATTGATCGCCGTGCGTTCGTTGAACTGGCAGGTCAAGCACCATGATGCGGTGAAGTCGAGCAGGACCGGCTTTCCTTCCGCACGAAGTGAATCGAGTCTACTCGGTGAGTAGGGGATCCAAGCGATTCTGTCATTCTGCGTTGCGGTGCCGACACCTGCTTGTTCGGCGAGCCGAATCCGCTGTGAGGCAAGGCCAATGGCCGCTAGGGCCACGAGAAGGATCAACCAACGGAGGAAGGCTCCAGAGCGAGAGCCCCCCCCTTCTAAAATTCCAAAGAGCCATGCCAAGAAGCCGAGGAATAGAAAGAGAGCTAGGAGAGTGAGGGCTGCGTCCGTACCCCGTTGATTTTGCAGGACCCAGAGCAACCAGAGATTGGTCGCTAGCAGGGGGAAGCCCATGAACTGCTTGAGACGCTCCATCCAGGTTCCGGGCTTCGGAATCCATTTCCTCCATCCAGGACGCGCCGAGAGGAGAAGGTAGGGTAGCGACATTCCGAGGGCCACCGAGGCAAACATCGCGAGAATGACGAGCGAGCTCTGCCCAAAGGCAAATCCCAACGCACTCCCGAGGAAAGGGGCGGTACAGGGAGTGGCGAGTAGCGTGGCAAACAATCCCTGAAAGAAAGATCCGGCATATCCTCCCCGGTGTGTTGCCTGATCAAGCGAGTTGGTGGCACTCCCCGGGAGCGTGATCTCGAAGAGACCAAAAAGATTCAGCGCAAAGAGGAAGACCAGGATACTGAGTCCGACGACAAAGAGAGGATTTTGGAATTGGAAAGCGCCCCAAGTCACTTGGGATCCTCCGGCCTTCAGGGCGATCACCAGAAGCGCAAGTCCCAGGAACCAGGCAAAGATTCCCGCAGCGAATGCCACCCCGTGCAGGAGGATCCGTCGCGACGATTCGCCGGCTTGAGAGATAAAGCTGAAGAGTTTCAGCGAGATGACCGGTAGAACACACGGCATGAGATTCAGGATCAGGCCTCCCAGGAAGCCTGAGAAGAGAGCAGTCAGAAGAACTCCCAAGGCGATCTTCTTTGTGGAATCGCCTGAGACGGATCCCTGCCTCTTCCCCTTTCCTTGATCCGGGATCCACCAGGCAGAACGGGAATCACCAATCGTCTCCACAAGCAAGGCCTTGAAGGGAGCGGTTCCCTCCCAAGGCGCCGAGAAGACCACGGCAGGACCGCTCTCTCCTTGGGAAACAAGACGCGTCACATGCCCGGCTGACGTTCCTTCAGCAGGAGCGGGATAGAGTTCATAGGTCGCGCCGTGTTGTCCGGTAAAGGAGACGATACGGTTCGTTCCCTTGCCGCTCATGGAAAGCTCGAAGGGAGGGCTTCCAACTTGAGGCCACTCACCCTCGGCAACATAGGAGCTCAACCATTTCACAACCTCACTCGTTGGCCCCGCGATCTGACACTCAACCTCGGTTGATCCGGGAACACAGAGCTCCTTGCAGGCTAACCAGGAGAGCGAAGCCTTCAGCTCGAGGGGCTGATCCTTGGGGATCTCCTTCGGCGGAGTGATCACAGCCCTTAGAAGCTGTCGCTTCTCATACCCGTAAATGACCATGTCGCCCGGCTCGGAGAACTGATTGGGAATCGAGAACTCCAGCGGGCCTGCTTCCCATCCCGGAGGCAGGTGCCACTCTACTTTGGTCTGGATTCCCGAATCCCCTGGGTAGAGCCAGTAGGTATGCCAGCCCGGTTTGAGGTCGAGTACGATGATCGCCGTGAAGGGTTCACCGGGAACCAGCGGCATCGAGGCGTCGAAGACGAGCATTGCCTTCACCCCTGCTTCTGAAGCCGCAAGGAATGAACCAAACGGAGCTAGCAGTAAGAATGCAAGTGCGAATCGGAAGAGTTTCATGAGTGGGTGTTTGTATCAGAGTAGGCAGAAGCTCTTTATTCCCAATCAATGTGAGGAGTGGTTGCTATTGCACAATCAATCCCATCCAGGCTTTGCTAGCAGAAGGATTCGGAGTGAGGCCGAGGGCAAGAGGCTGTCCTGGCGTTACCAATTCCTTGGGAACTGTGATTCGGAGAATACCTGAGCTTTCCCATTCGGCACTCTTCTTACCTGTTCCCATCGCCTTTTCCATATCGGCAAAGATTGTGGAATGCACAATCTGGGTTGCTGTTTCTTTGACCTGATATTTCAGGCTGACTCCATTACTCTCCTGCCAAGAGGATCCTTGCAGCGAAACAGGAATTTTAGCGATTGGCTTGCCTGCAAGTGTGAGGGTAAATGAAGCGGAGTTGGCATCGAGTGATCCCATTCCGACAAAGCAAATAATGTCGTAGGTAGTCGCATTCGCGGGCATCTGCACAGGCTTACTCTCCCAGAGCAGGGATTTCTCAGGATGCTCACTCTGCGCAACGCTCAGTTTCTTCATGCCGGTAAAGAGTTCGCGTTGATCTTCCGCAGGAGATTGTAAAATTTTTGCAAAACCATTCTGAGCGGCACTTCGCGCCTCCTTGATGTCAAAGAGTCCCTTGGAGGCATCAGGATGGAACGCTTCCGAGTTGGCATACCGAATCATCCCATCCAGCAGACATGCGGCCTCGGGCGTGTTATTGAGGAGATTCAAACCGGTAGCGAGAAGGTATCCCTTTGAGACAGGAGCCTCAAAGATCTCTAGCAGATAATCAGGCAGCGTCTTTCCTTTATATCCTGGCACATTGCCAGCCCCCACCATAATTGGAGTCACAGCTTTGTAGGGAGCAGTCATCAGAGCAGCATCTCCCAGGAGGTGAGAGAAAACCGGCTCCAGGAAATCTTTACAGGGGAAGTGTGCAAAGATCGGATTCGTATGGGCAATGAATGTTCCCTCTTGAAGGCCTGGGCCCCATTCACCTCCATGAACTCCAGGGGAAAATGTGGTCAACCCATGCAGATTCAGCAGAAGCACTTTCTTCCCCTCATCGCAGGCTGGCTGTACAGCATTCAGATCCTCAGTAACGAGCACCTTGATATCATCGGAAAGTGGCTTCCCGGCATCGACGCTCACCAAACCTGGGTAGCGGGCCTGAATCGCTGCAAAGACCTTAGGAGTTGCTGCAACGCCGCTTAATTTCTGCGTGTTATGTTCTGGAGGTGGGAATGCCCAAATATCCCAGGAATTGGCCGTCTCCGTGCCCTGAAGCTTGGCCGTTACTGTCAGACGAGTCGCCTCAGTAAGTGTCGGAATCGTCCACGATATTTTGTTCACCGAAACCACTCCTCCCTGCGGAACCGAGCAGTTCACAACCTGCTGCTTCAGGACTTTGTCACCATCACTGATCGACCACTCTAGTTTTCCAGAAAGATCATTCTCACTGAAATTGGAGAGCCAGAGATCAATGTCAATCGTCTGAGCGGAAGCAAAGATCACCTGCTCAGGGATGGTTTCGACCTTGGGCTTTCTCCCACCGTGGGGATTGGTGAGCGACATCTGGAAAGGCACACCGCTCGGCGTGATCTTGGAAAGAAGCACGACGGGTTGATTGAACTGATGATAGAATTCTGGGCTTCCACCCTTCTTTTGCCCAAAGAAGGCATCCAGCATTCCGGCATCTTGTTGTGCAAAGAAATGACTATCTCCATTGATAGAACCCCACATGTGATAGCCGCAGAGTGGAGGCTCGCTGAAGGTTCGTGCATTTTCACCAGCAAGCTTCTGGTAATAGGCAGTCATCTCCTGCGAGGCATCAAACAGCGACTCTGCCACCGTCCAGTCGAGACCAGCATCGGCCACATGTTTTTTGTAATTTTCTAGCGGAATCGGTGAGAGATACCCCGATGTGTAGCGATCTGCCGCACGAGGATCGAGCATGTAGGAGGGATTGCTATACTCGTGCAGGATGTGCGGGAAGTTGGGAAGATTTCCAGGTTGCACGACCCCTTTTCCATCCTGCCTGGAGAAATAATCAATATTGTAGTCGGCAACTCCGGGACGGTTGTTCACATGACCGGTATTAAGCGTCCAGAGCTTGCCAGGAGCAATCGAGTGCACAGTCTCCAGAAACTTCTTTTTGTCTCCATGCAAGCTTCCTTCATTGCCTCCACTGAAAGTGAAAATGCTAGGAAATCGGCGATACTGCGTCGTCACCTCCTCCAGATCATGCTGGGGAATATCATACTCCTTGGGGAGAGGATCCCAATGATGTCCCTGCCGTGCATCAGGACCATCATGATAATATGGTAGCTCTACGGTGAAGCAGATTCCCACCTCGGCAGCAGCCTCACAATACTCTGGAGGAGGTGTATGAGCCCAGTGACGAATATGGTTGAAGCCATATGATTTGAGACGCGCAAAAAACTCATGAAGAGTTTTGTGATCCAGGGGATAGTTGATGGTGATGGGCCAATCCGCGTCAAAGCCAATCCCTCGCACAAAGAATTTCTTCCCGTTAAGCAAAATATCAGTGCCCTGCACCGTCCAGTTCGCGACACCAAAGCGTTCGACCCAGCCGTAAAGGGGATGCCCGTTGGATGAAAGCGTAATCTCGGCATCATGAAGTGCAGGATGCTCGGGAGACCAAAGCGCGCAGGGTGAGAGAGGAATCGTGATGTGCTGCCCACCCACCTCGCCTTGCCACGAAACAGGAATCTGGCCAGTCTGTCCGACGACCTTTCCTTGCTGATCCCGGATCACAACATGAGCCTGACAGGAGGTCGATTCCTGCGGAGTGGCCCCGACATGGCGCAGAGTCAAATTGACTGTGGCTGTCTGTTTGGCCGCATCACTCAACACATCAGCATAATCGACAAAAATCGCGGGAGTTGCCTCTAACTCGACGCTGCCATCAATACCACCATAACGAGCTGCGATATTCCGAGCCCCCTTGCTGCTCGCCACATCATTGCGCACCATGAAGACCACGAGATTCTTGGCACCAGGCTTCACGAGGTCGGTGATTCTGTATTTGTAAGTTCCACAATATTTTCCAGCCCCGCCGAGATCAGCCGCAGCAGTCCCATTGATAAAGGCCTCACCGAGACAGTTCACCCCGCCCACTTTTAACCAGATTTCCTTTCCTGCCCAATCCGCAGGAATCTCCATCTCCTTTCGATACCAGGCCATGCCTTCGTATTCGGTCTTCATGCCTGCCTCGACATAGAGACGCTGACGGTTGAGGGGCGAGAGAAGATTATGTTCCCCCTCGGTTCCCACCCCCTGAGCCTCCCAACATCCGGGAACAATCAGGGAACGCTCCGACTGCCAGACTGCACCCGGACGAAACCATTCCTGTGCTATTCCTTCTTTCTTGGGATCGGTCGTGAAATTCCAACTGCCATCCAACGAAAGCACCTGTTGCAACGATGAGCGGGTGGGAGGATTCACCACAGCAGGAGTCGCCTCACGAAGGCTAGAAGATGAAATGGTCAAAGATGGGTTAGTCGATGCGGCATTCGTGGTGACGGGAGCTACCTCTGCTCTCGAAGAAAAAAGAGCGAGGCAGGAAAAACTGAGTGAAGAAAACAGATGGGGGATTTTCATAAATAGCAGGAAAGAATCAGGGATGATGAAACCCCTGTGATCTTGTGATTTCAATCTGCATCTTGGCAAAACTCGCCAAAACAGACATCGACGGATGAGAGCAATGTCATTTATAAAATTTCACAGCCATCCCATAGAGGAGGCAAGTGGAGGGTAAAAGTGGGTGGGATAAAGTTGTGATGGACGGGGAGATTTTAACCTGCCACATGGCAGGGGTATGCAAACACAACCCCGCCCATCGGTAGGCAAGTTCACGATTTTGAGGCAGCTCTGCAACCTCATTCCGAGCCATCTGGTACCAAAGCTTGCCAGGGAGACGGGAGTGGATCTATTGAGTCGTAGTTTTTCGCCTTGGAGTCATGTCGTGGCGATGCTCTATGCGCAGTTGACCCATTCTATCGGTCTCAATGATGTGTGCGATTCTCTGAGGCTTCATCGTGGGCCTCTTTCCTCGATTCGAGGAGCCACGCCACCGAGTCGCAACGGACTCTCCTATGCGGGCAAGCAGCGCAAGGCAGTTCTTGCCGAGAGGCTCTTCTGGGAGGTGCTGGCTCACCTTCAGAGCCTCTCCCCGAGATTTGCTCATGGACGCCGAGGCCGGGGCGTCACCCACCGTTTCCGCAAGACGATCCATCTGGTGGATTCCACCACCATCGAACTGGTGGCCCTCTGTATGGACTGGGCCAAGCATCGTAGACGCAAGGCCGCAGCCAAGTGCCATATGATGCTGGATCTCCAGAGTTTCCTGCCAAGCTTCGTTCTCATCGACACTGCCCGTCACAACGATGCCAAGCGAGCAAGGGAACTCTGCTCGGGTGTTCATGCCGGTGAGATTGTTGTCTTTGATAAAGCCTATGTGGACTTCGACCACCTCTTTGAGTTCTTACTGCGGGGCGTCTTCTGGGTCTCTCGTACCAAAAGCTCTCATCTCTTCACTGTCGTGAAGAGCAAGCCGTCTTCCGACCCGAAGATCCTTGCCGATGAGGAGGTGATCCTCTCCCGTAAGGCTGCTTTTGAGGGGAAGTACCCTGAGCGGATGCGCCGTGTTCGCGCCCTCGTAGAGGTCGATGGCTCGGAACGGAAGATGGAGTTCCTGACTAATAACATGGACTGGAGTCCCCGTAGCGTCGCCGATCTCTACCGCTCCCGTTGGTCCATTGAGGTCTTCTTCAAGCAGATCAAGCAAACCCTAAAACTCGCCGACTTCTTGGGCCATAGCGCCAATGCCGTGCGCTGGCAGGTCTGGAGTGCTCTGCTCACTTACCTCTTGCTGCGCTTTGTGGCGTTCCTCTCCTCTTGGAGCGGGAGCTTCACCCGCCTCTTCACGCTCATCCGCTCCTCACTCTGGCAATACTTCAATCTGCTGGATCTCTTAAAAAGCTGTGGAACAGCCGCCGGCGGCTTTCGCGCAATGGCTACTCCCAATCAGGCTTATTTCCACTTGTTCAGCTCATAACCTATGGGACAGCACCCCTCTCAACTCCCCTCCCTCGCCCTTCAACTGGAGAAATTCTAAAACCACCTCTATCCAAAATCACCCTTCCTACCCCTTCAATACTTAATCAGCACTCAGTCTTTATGCCCCCGTGGGATGGCTGTGATAAAATTTTCCCCTCATGAAACAATTTTTGCTAATTCTCCTGCTCGTAGCAGCCGCCTTCGTCTCTCAAGCCCCTAGCTTAACTTCTCAGGCGGCAACTCCCACGCCCTCCCCACTCACAGCGGTCACGGCTTACCCCATTCCCGCTGGAGTTCCAACCAACAACGCCTTCACTCTCTCTGCTGAGGGCATCACCATTCCCTGCTACGACTACTATGTCGGAGATCAAAATCTTTCCCGATCCTATTACGACGATGTGCTGATAACTAATGCCAAAGGCGAAACCCTCATGGCTGATGGTTTTGAGACCAATTCCCGTAACTGGATCGCTTATGAATTTGCAGGCGATTCCCGTCCCGGTCATGCACATTCTGGGAAGAATTGCATCGTCATGACCTGGCCAGTCGAATACGCCACCCATGATATGGGTGCGATGACCAATGCAGGTATCTCTCTCTGGTATGGCGATGCCACAAACCTAAATACAGGCCAATGCATGGTCCAGGTCGGCAATACGCTTATCGGTGTTTTACCCGATCAGCCCAACTATGTTTACAGCACCAATGGCGGCACGAACTTTATCAGCACTGGAATCAAACGGACGGCAGGTTGGAAAAACTTCCGTTTTGATTTCACCTCTGGACTAGGAGCGAGCGGATACATCGACAAGACGCAGGTTTTCACCACAACCAGCGAACGACAGTTCCGTTATTTCGAAATTGGAAACTGGCGTGGCTATCACCCCGATCATGTCGCTGTGGCCTCGTTTGATATGAATAGCACGAAGCCGATTCCTGTCTCTCTCGTACTCAATGGCGGTACTCCCACGAATGTGACAATCAGCCCTGTGAATGCAGGTATCAAGCCGACCATCCAAGGCAATGTTATTAGCTTCACCCTCGATCACCCGAGGAATCTCCATATCGAGGTTAATGGTCAGTATCGCGGCCCTTACACGATGGAACTCTTTGCCAATCCTCCCGTCACGGATGCTCCCGATACCAATGCTCCCAATGTCCTTGTGTATCAACCAGGCATCCATGATCTCAAAGCCGACTTCGCCCACCTACCCGTTGGTAAGAACTGCATCTACTTCGCTCCAGGTCTCCACGAAAGCATTGGGAATGATGCCCCTGGTACACCCTTCACCATTAATAAAATGACCAATCGCGCTGTGATTCCCGAAGGTGTGACAGTCTATGTACCAGGAGGGGCAGTGGTTTCTTCGGTCTTCGCTTTTGGCGGTTCTCACATCACCTTTGCCGGTCACGGTATCCTCTGGGGAGGGAACATTCTTGAGAACCATGGCGGTCAGATGTTCACGACGGCGTGCCAGAAAAGAAGCATCACGCAAGACATTGAGGGTCTGACGCTACGCGATTTCACTATCCTCAATTCCCCTAGCTACGGATTTCAAATCTATCAGGTGAATAATGGTCTCGCGCAGAACATCCACATTCTCAATGCCCATATCAATGACGATGGTCTCGATATTGATGGCACGACCAATTTTGTGATCGCCAATGCCTTCATTAGAAACTGCGATGATAACACCTGTCTCTACGGCTCGCAGAATCCAGGAGGCCCGCTGAGCCCCATTGGAGACAGCCATGTCATCTACACCAATTGCGTCGGCACCTCCGATGGAGCCAGCTCATTCCGTATCGGCAGCAGCGGCCCGGGACAGATGTTTGAGAATATCCAGTATCATCATTGCACCACCATCCATGTCGGCAACTTTGCACTCTACATCCAATTGGAAGATGGCAGCCGCGTCAGGAATATTGAATACGATGATTGCACCATCGAGAAACCCGATAACGGTCATCCGGTGTACTTCCTGGCACTGGAATCAAAACATCCTGCTCCTACTGGCCCCACTATCTCGGATGTTCATCTCAAAAATGTCTCCTGCCTGAGTAGCAATCACTACAGCTCAGAGATCAAGGGGTACGACGCAGAGCATTTCGTGAGTAACATCTTTTTCAATAATTATTGGAGCACAAGTACGTATGCCACCAATGCACAGTCAGCCAGACTCAAAGTTGGCCCTTACGCCACCAATATCATCTTCTCTTCCACCCCCACGCCAACAGCACATTAAGAATCAAGCATCCTATCTGCTACCGAGCATCTGTTGATGCTCCTCCTGCTGTTCCCCAAAGACGCGCCGGATAACTTCCTCGATCGGCACTTCCTGCACGGAGAGGTCGATGACTTGACCTCCGGCGAGAAGCGCCGTGCAGGCATGAGGCACCTCGGTTCGCGACACCTCGATCTTGATCTGGAGTGGATTCCGTTCCAATACGGAGCCGGGCGGAATGAAATCCTGGGGCAAGGGGGTGCTGAAGTCGGCCTCGATGATTTTGGTGGAGGTGAACCGCGAGACGACCTCCGCAAGCGAACCATCAAAGAAAATCTTGCCGTGATCGATCAGGATCACCCGCTCGCAGAGCTCCTCGATATCCTGCATGTAGTGGCTGGTGAGAAGGGTGACCACCTTGTGACGACGATTATACTCGGCAAGAAATTCCCGGACTTTTTTCTGGCTCATCACGTCGAGTCCGATGGTCGGCTCATCCAGAAAGAGGACCTTGGGCCGATGCAGCAGAGCGGCGATCAGCTCCATCTTCATCCGCTCTCCGAGGCTCAGTTCACGGACCATCACCCCCATCTTGTCACGAACATCGAGCAGTTCAATCAACTCACCGACCGTCTGCTCGAATTCCTTTCTCTCGATGCCGTAGATGGCCCGATTGAGCTCCAGCGACTCCCGGGCGGGAAGATCCCACCAGAGCGCATTCTTCTGCCCCATGAGAAGGGCAAACTGACGTTTCAGTTCGACCGGACGCTTTGAGGGATTGAATCCTAGAACCGTGGCGCTTCCCGA
>CAIPWR010000022.1 GCA_903868795.1 uncultured Spartobacteria bacterium
CCCCTCGCCCAGGAGCTTCCCCCCGTCAAGCGTGAGCTTCCAGGGTAGGGTCGTGACCGGGATCGGGATATTGGTGGCTAGGGTCACCGTGAAGACAGTCTTCTCACCCGACTTGTAGAGGGCATCGGGATGATCGGTCGTGACCTTGATGAAGGTATTCAGCGGCACCGTTGTCGGAGGCGCAGCATGACTTGTCACCGTCGGCATGATGGCAAAGCTAAGCAGCGATAGAGCAAGGAGACGGGAGGATTGAGTTTGTTTCATAGCGAATGCGAAGTTTCTAAAAAATGACGACACTTTGAAACTTTTTTATGAGCTTTTATGGACGCGATCCAAGACCCCGACCACTGATCTTCAGGACGATGGCATCCTGGCTGACAATCTTCTCGGGAAGAGTGACAGTGAGTTCCTTCACGGATTGCTTCCAGGCGAGTTTGCCATCATATCCGAGCAACGAGACGCTTTCGATCCGGCCGACGGAGGTGGACAGCGAATGGATCCGAAGGATTCCGTCCTTCGGCCAACCGAGCGCGATGGCATAGAGAAAGTCGCCTTTGGTGGTGAAGCGGATATCCCTTGCCGTCATCTGTGCAAAGACATCCTCTTTCACAGGGCCGCCGATCTTGCCGATGTTCTGCGATCCCTCACCGAAGAGGCGCCAAGGGCGTGTTCCGTAGATCGCCTCGCCGTTGACCCCGATCCAGGTGGCCATCCCGGCGAGCAACTTCTCCTCGTCGCCGTCGATGGTGCCGTCGTGGCGGAGCGGGATATTGAGCAGGAGGTTGCCGTTCTTGCTGACCACATCGCACAGATAGGCGATGACCTGCCTGGCGCTCTTGTAATGGAATCCGGTCTTGTAGAACCAGTCCCCGATGCAGGTGTCGGTCTGCCACGGCTCGGACTTGATGCCATGCAGCCCGCCGCGCTCGACATCCTGCACGCCGACTCCGTCGACATACTCGCCGTGATCGTGGCCTGCGCGGTGGTTCATGTCCTTGAGGTTGTAAACCGCCTCAAGCTTGCCTCCGTGCTGGGCTAGGTTGGTGTTGTAGTAATGAGCGATCAGACTGCGCCCGGTCGCGTCGAAGGGCACCGCGCCGTCGGTGTAGAGAAGATCGGGTTGGAAGGTGTCGACCAGATCGCGGATTCGCCAGAACCATTCCCGGGTCCACCATTCGGGAGGATTTTTCGGATACGTGACCGTGGTATCCTCGTGCGGAGGGAAATAGAGGTCGGCGAATTCCGGATCGTTGCCATCATAGGGGATCCCGGCAAACGCTCCTTTCTTGTCGCGGCCCTTGTTCGTGTTGAACCAGCTGTAGCTGCGCTCCAGATGCTCGCTGACACCGAAGCGCAGGCCCTCCTTCCTCGCCGCCGCGGCCCACAGCGCGACGATGTCCTTGTGAGGGCCGACGTTCACCGAATTCCAGCGGTGGTATTTCGAATTCCAGTTGTCCCAGTTGTCATGAAAGGTGGCGAGGCCCACGAAGTATTTCGCGCCGGCTTTCTTGTAGAGTTTCATGAGGCGGTCCGGATCGAAATGATCGGCCTTCCAACGCGTCCCCAGATCTTTGAAACCGAATCGTGAGGGATGACCGAAATGAGCAAGGTGTGAGAGATATGCAGGGGTGCCCTCCAGATACATTTCGCGCCCATACCAGCCTCCCCCCTCGGCCTCGGACTGCGGATCCAGAATCCCCCAGAAACCGAGCTTGGCGTCGCGGAACCATTCCGGGCATCGGTAGTGCCGCAAGGACTCCCAGGTCGGCTGGAACTCACCCCCGACGATCTCGATCTTCGCCGGGACCGGCTGGGCGGGGGGCGGCATCTCGAGGGCTTGGAGCGCCGCGAGGGGTAGCAATACTTGAAGGGCTAGCAGTAGGAATCGCATCCGTTTTTGAGGAATCATAAGTCAAGGGTTTCGCGCAGAGGCGCAGAGGCGCAAGACGCAGAGCAGGGTGATGGAGGATCTGGATTATGGCCACAAAAAACACAAAAGACCCAAGGGGATTGTGACCCACGCCGCGGATGTCACTCCTCTATCCCCTATCCCTGATATGATGCGCTTCATAGCGATCACAAATCCTGTGCACTCCGTGTATGAGCGGACTCGAGATTTGGAGCCAGTGTGAGGGTTAGTCTTTAAGGGTTGTTTTGGTTTCTAGTGGGTTGTTGTTGGGTTGTCCATCTCCGGCGTAGGGAGGCCGCAGGCCGACCGGAGACGGGGATGGTGCGGTCTTCCTTGCCGCGAAGCGTGCGGGACTGAGGTAGCCCAGTTTGCTGTGCGGCCTGAAGGTATTGTATTCCCTGCGGTAGTCCCGATGACTACGCGGGCTTCGGTGAGGGTCCAGAACTGCTCCCGGTTGAGGCATTCATCGCGCAGGCGTCCGTGGAAGCTCTCCACATAGCCGTTTTGCCAAGGGCTGCCGGGTTCGATGTAGATCGTCTTGATTCGGTTCTCGGCGAGCCACTTCTGCACCGTCTTGGCGATGAACTCGCTCCCGTTGTCGCTTCTCAGGAAGGCTGGGGCTCCATGCTGCTGGATCGCCCTGCTCATCCACTCCAGAACATCACCGCTCTTGAGGGCGCGATCTGCTCGCAGCACATGGCACTCTCGGGTGTACTCATCGAGGATGGTGAGCATCCGCAGTGCCCCGCCTCGCGTGGTTCCATCCCAGATGAAGTCCCAGGTCCAGACATGACCCTTGTACTCCGCTTTCACCGGCAAACCCGTCGAGTGACCTCGCCGGATCACCTTCCTCTTGGTCGGAGGAACTCGGAGGCCGAGCGATCTCCTCAGACTCTGGATGTGCCTCTTGCCCACAGGCCATCCCTCTTGCCGAAGCAGGGCGGTGATGCGCCGATAGCC
>CAIPWR010000023.1 GCA_903868795.1 uncultured Spartobacteria bacterium
AAGATCGTCGAGGCCACCGCCTACTACGACACCGTGAACTTCGCCCGCTTTGTCAAGGTGCCGGTTCTGATGAGCAGCGGCCTGATCGACACGGCCGTCCCTCCGATGACTGCCCTCTCCATCTACAATACCCTTCCAGGTCCCAAGCAGATCGACCTGGTCCCGCTCCTCGGTCATAACAGTGGTCCCCGATTCAAGGACTTAAAAAACCGCTTCCTGGTCGAGCAGGCCGGCATCGCCGATCCCACGGGAAAAGCTGCCGCCCCGATGATCATGGGCGCCCCCATCGAGAAGAAATGAAAATCTGTACAGCGCTCCTCGCTGCCCTGCTGCTGGCCCATCAGATCGCCTCAGCAACTGAGGCCACGACCGGCCAGCCGACAAAAGGTGATGCGGCAAGCCGCGAAAAACTCGTCTCAAGCCTGATCTCTCAGATGACTCTGGAAGAAAAAATCAAGCAGCTTCAGAGCTTTAACCGCAACGACATTCCGCGCCTTGGTATTCCCAACCTGAATGTTTGCGAGGCCCTGCATGGAGTCGTGGCGCCCGGTGCCACGGCTTTTCCCCAAGCGATCGCCCTCGCGGCGACCTGGGATCCCGAACTGATCGAACGGGCGGCCTCGGTGACCGCCAAGGAAGCCAGGGCCTTGGGCAAGCATCAGTCTTTTGGTCCCATGCTGGCGCTGGCTCAAGATGCTCGCTGGGGGAGGGTCGAGGAGAGTTTTGGCGAGGATCCCTTCCTGGTCTCCCGCATGGGAGTGGCCACGATTCTTGGCCTTCAGGGCCGGGGCAGCGAACGGTTGGACCGAAACCATATCATTGCCACGGCCAAGCATTTCGCCGCTGACGGACAGCCGATGAGCGGCCAGAATGCGGGATCGTTCGAAATCTCGGAGCGACTGCTTCGGGAAACGCATCTACTCCCCTTCGAGGCGGCCGTGAAGGAAGCCCATGTGGCCTCGATCATGCCGGCGCATCATTCTCTCAACGGCGTGCCCTGCCACGGAAACCCCTGGCTCTTGGAGGACGTGTTGCGGAAGGAGTGGGGATTTGACGGGTATATTGTCTCGGACTTCGGAGATCTCCACAATCTGGGCACCGGTTCAGAAAATAAAAATCCCAAATACCCTCACATTCAGGTTCAGCGGGTGGTGGACACCCCGGATCAGTCCGCCCTGCTGGGGCTGCAAAGCGGAGTTGATACCGAACTGGCGGGTGGTGAATGGGGCGACTCCGAGCGGGTTTACGCGAAGACGCTTCTGGATGCGGTTCAGGCCGGAAAAATTCCTCTCTCCTTGGTGGAACGTTCAGACGCCAGGGTGCTGAGGGCCAAGCTGGAACTCAATCTCTCCCCCACGGCTCCCGAAAAAGCCGTGATGACAAATGCACCCCCCCGGAACGCAACTCCCCGGAACGCCGAACCCGATCAGGGTAACGGGGCAGGGGATCTCTGGGGCACGCTGGTCAAGAACGGAACCCTCGGGACGGATGGCATGCCGTTGCCGGACGCGCAGAAGATCCTCAATGACCCCTCCCATGATGAACTTGCGTTGGAGGTGGCTCAGAAGGCCATTGTATTGCTCAAGAACGAGGGCGCTCTACTGCCTCTGCCGAAGGATAAGGGACTGAAGATTGCCGTTGTGGGCCCGCTCGCACAACTGATGAACCTGGGAGGCTATGCCACTCCGAAGCCAAAGTTTTATGTCACGGTGGTGGATGGGATCAAAGCCGTGTTCGGAACCAATACCCAGGTGACCTTCGAGCCGGGATGCGAGCTGGCAAATGATTCCGACAAACTTCTTCCTGCGGCCGTTGAGTCCGCCCGTAACGCCGATGTGGTGGTGGCGGTGGTGGGCACCACCCGCGAGCAATTGGGCGAAAATCTGGACCGCGACAACCTGGATCTGGTCGGTGGACAGGAGAAGTTGGTGGAGGCTGTTCACGCAACCGGCAAGCCGACGGTGGTGATTCTTGAGAACGGCGGTCCGCTTTCGATTCCCTGGATCAAGACGAACATCCCCGCGATCGTCGAGGGATGGTACCTCGGACAGGCAAGCGGCACCGCCTTGGCTCAAGTGCTCGACGGAGAGATCAATCCGGGAGGAAAGCTGCCGGTCACCTTTCCGGTCAATGCCGGCCGTTGCCCCTGCTACTATTACCGGTTTCCTGCCGGTCGGGTCATGCATTACTACAACTCACCCGAAGCCAATCTGTTCCCATTTGGATATGGGCTGAGTTACACAACCTTTGCTTACAGCAACCTGCAGGTGTCACCCGATGATTTGCAATCTGGTCAGACGGCAACCGTGAGCGTCAAGGTGACCAATACAGGATCACGCAGCGGCGATGAAGTGGTGCAGCTCTACCTCCGCGACGATGTGAGTTCACTGGTCCGTCCGGCCATGGAATTGCGTGGATTCCGCCGCATCACGCTTGCTCCCGGTGCGAGTCAGACGCTGAAGTTCCCCGTCGGCTTCGAACAACTACGATTCTGGAAGGATCATCATTGGGTGGTGGAGCCCGGAACTTTCACCGTCATGGTGGGTTCTTCTTCGGAGGATATTCGTCTGAGGCAAAGCCTGAAGGTCTCCGGTACCCAACATAAAAAACGATAAAAAAAGAAATCATTCCCCATGAAGCACCTCCAGACACTCCTCACCCTCCTCCCGCTTCTTTTCACATTCAGCGTCGCAGTTGCCGGGATAACCAACACCCCCTCTGACTTCCCATCGCCGACGCCCGCTCCGACCCCGGAGACCCCGCTGAAGCTGCCTGCCATCATCGCCGACCACATGGTGCTCCAGCAGAAGCTTGCCGACCCGATCTGGGGATGGGATACCCCGGGCACGAGAGTGACTGTCTCTTTCGCCGGCAAAGAGTACACCGCCACGGCGGGAAGCGACGGCCGCTGGGTGGTGAAGCTCGATCCGATGCCGGCGAATGCCACCCCTCAGACAATGACCATCACCGGCTCGTCCAAGCGGGAGCTGGCCGACATCCTGATCGGTGAGGTCTGGATGTGCTCAGGGCAGTCGAACATGGAATTCAGGCTGGCCGAGGACTCGAACGGTCCGGTCGAGGCGGCCTCGGCGAACATTCCCGGAATACGGCTGATCACGGTTCCCCATGTCGGAACGCAGGAGTTGCAGAAGGACTTCAAGGGGGAGTGGACCCCCTGCAACCCCGGATCTGCGGCTAAGTTCTCCGCCGTCGGCTTCTTCTTCGGCCGTTACCTTCATCAGATCCTGAATGTTCCAGTGGGACTGATCAACGACTCTTGGGGGGGCTCCTCCGCCGAAGCTTGGGTGCGGCGCTCTTCGCTGGAGCAGGATCCCCGTTTCAAGCCCCTGATCGAAAGAACCGTTAAGAGAGAGAGTGGCATCAATTCCGGGCTTGCAAAATCAGAGTATGAAAAACAGATGGCTGCTTGGCAGGTGGCCAGTGACAAGGACAAGGCGGAGGGAAAACCGCTTCCACGCCAGCCCAGTGATCCGAGTGTGTTCCTCACCGACCAGCATCGTCCCGGGAATATCTTTGCCGGCATGGTCTATCCCACACTCGGCTACGGCATCAAGGGAGTCATCTGGTATCAGGGCGAAAGTAATGCGGGGCAGGCCTACGAGTACAATGTCCTCTTTCCATTCCTGATCGAGCAGTGGCGCAAGGAGCAGGGTCAGGGGGACTTCCCCTTCTACTGGGTCCAGTTGGCAAACTATCAGGCGACGAAGCCTCAGCCAAGCGAGAGCAATTGGGCGGAACTCCGCGAGGCTCAGACCAAGACGATGCAATTAACGAACACCGGCCAGGCAGTCATCATCGACCTGGGTAACGGGATAAACATCCATCCAAGAAACAAGCACGATGTCGCCGCGCGTCTTGTCCGCTGGGCGCTGGTGAAGGATTACGGGGTGCAGACGCCCGGTTCCTTCATGCCCTTCCGCAGCCCCGAGTTCCAGAGTGTCGCCTTTGCCGGCAACAAGGCGACTGTCACGATCGACTCCTTCGGCAGCCAACTCCGCCCCTTTGGAACGGAGGAGGTTACAGGGTTCGCCCTCTGCGGTCCCGACCAGGTCTGGCACTGGGCCAAGGGTAAGGTTCTCGGTAAGAACCAAGTCGAGGTGATCAGCGACGAGGTCCCGGCACCGCTGGCCGTCCGCTATGCCTGGGCCGACAATCCGGTTTGCAACCTCTATTCCGTGGATGGACTGCCGCTCACCCCCTTCCGCACGGATGACTTCCCGATCAGCACCGCGCCGAAGCCCTCACCCCAGCCAGGAACAGCGGCACAGGTAGCACCGCTATCTCCGACTGCTCAGGCGTCACCAGGCTCAGTTCATTCCGCTTCCCTAAAAACAACCAACCAACCATCAACTCCTGCAGTAATTCACCCATGAAAACCTCCCTCCCACTCAAGAACTCCTGAAGACTCTCTCTGCCGCACTCCTCCTTGCCGTACTCTTTCTGGGCGGCACGGCTTCCCGGCTACCAGCCCAGGAAGCCTTCCCTGTCGAGCCGATCGACTATCCGGCCTTCACCCTGTCAGCCCTTCCCATCATGAAGGATGGCAAGTTGCTCACGAGCGCCCTCGTACTCACTCCTGCAAAGCCCCTGCCTGGCAAGCCATGGGTGATGACCAGCTTCCCCGACGTGAGGAATGCGGCGGTCTTCAACATGGCCCGCACGGATCTGGAACTCGTCCGTCGAGGATTCTATGTTGTCGGCGCCTCGCCCAGCGTTGTTCTGGGAGCACCCGATCCCAAGGGTATCCTTGACGCTGTCTATCAGGAGGCGACCACGAAGTTGGGACTCTCCAAAAAGACCGCCCTGATCGGCCTGAGTCGTGAGGGATTGACTGTCTGCCGCTGGGCCGCCGCCAACCCCGGCAAGGTCTCGGCGATCTATCTCGACCATGCGGTCTGTGACTTCAAGAGCTGGCCCGGAGGCAAGCTCGGTGTCGGTCCGGGTAGTAAGAAGGACTGGGCCGAACTCCAGAAAGTTTATAATTTCAAGGACGAGGCCGAGGCGATGGCCTACAAGGAGAACCCTGTCGATCTCGCCCCCAAGCTCATCGCCGACAAGGTGGCCATCATCTATGTCGCCGGAGAGAAGGATAACTACGTTCCTTACTCGGAAAATGGCGCGCCGATGCAGCAGCAATACGACAAGCAGGGAGGCGTCTTCAAGCTGATTACGACTCCCGGCGTCGATCACCACCCGCACGGCCTCTCAGACCCCACGCCTGTTGTCGATTTCCTCCAGCAGTACGCGCAGTAGTCATGGCGCAACGATTCTGAAATGACACTATTTGATAAGATGTCATTTGGTATCTAATTTCTAGAATTTCCCATGAATCCATCCCCCCGTCTCGTCTTCGTAGCCCTGAGGTTTTTCTCGCTGCTTATCTTTGCCATCATGCCGACGGTGACAAGTCACGCTGCGCCTCCGACAACGGTGCCGCTGAATACCTTCATCAAGGTTACGACCGATCATCCCGATGCCCTCTACAAGTCGGGTGAGAAGACTGTCTTCACGGTGACCCTAGCCACCAATATCCCGATCCCGGTCACGACCCTACCCTGGAAGCTCACGCTTGACGGGGGGAAGCTCCTGGGCGAGGGG
>CAIPWR010000024.1 GCA_903868795.1 uncultured Spartobacteria bacterium
CCCGCTGATCAGGTACCCGCTGATCACAAAGAAAATATCCACCCCAATGAATCCTCCAGGGATCAACTTCGGAAATGCATGGTAGATCACCACACCAAGCACAGCCACGGCACGAAGCCCATCTATGTCAGATCGGTATTTAAGATTACTCATCATGGTTTTCATCACGGGGCTACCGTAGCATCTAAATACTTCACGTGATCTCTTACATATTCAGGGCGTAGATGGGCATCATCATAATGTGTTGGCGCTCCCTGCTCATCCTCAGCAATGCAGATACCATTAGTGCAAAGATAATCCATCGGGTCGATTACCTCGGTTCCGGTTTTTCTAGCAATGGAAATGATTTCATTCAGAACAGCTCCGTTTTCCTGCAGGAAGGCCTCTTTGGTCAACACACCTCGATTTCGTGAGCTAATATCGAAAAATCCCCTGCGGTAGTTGCTTTTTGGGTCGAGCGCTTCACCTGTTGGAATTGTGGAGACAAAAATAACTTTCTTACCGAGGTCTCGGAGGCTTAGGAATGTTTTATCGATTTGTTCCATAGCCTTTTTTCTTCCAGGATTATTCCCGATGGAATACTTGCCATCTATTTTCCAATTAGAATCTTTCTTAAAATAGAAACTCCACCTTGCCGCAATCACAACACGGTCAATCTTAGGATTTGATGCGATTTGTTGATCCAGAGCTTCAAACATTTTCCCACATTCCAGGGAATCGTATAGCGTCACATTGCGAACAGGAACGATGCCTCCCTCGCCGATGGAAATGACACCCCTCTCATCCGAATGATTGGATTTTAATAACTCACGAAGTCTGGGTGAGTACTGCTGCATATTGCTGTCACCAAAGAAAACTGTTTGAGGACCATTACCTCCAATTCGATTGATGCAGAATCCATTCTTCAGTTTCACCTGTTCCCATCCGGAGAGCATATTCCGCTCTTGAATGGCCGAGTTGATTTTTTTCATCTTCGGAGTGCCATAGCGTGAAGGCATTTTTTCACTCCAAGACAAGAGACCAAGAACCCCCATTAGCAAGAATGCCACAATCAAGGCGTGCAATGTCCATCGGGATTTATTATGTCGGATCTTCTTCTCGACGAAATAGTAGGTCACCGCCGCTAATACTAAACCGACCACAAGCGCATCAAACAGGTAGACAGGCTTCGGGCTCTCCCCCTTGACTATGTGAACGAAGGAAAGAGCGGGCCAGTGGAAGAGGTAGAGAGGGTAGCTGATGAGTCCGATCCATACCACTGCCGGATTTGATAGGATCTTCCGATTCACCCAGGCAGACCTCCCCCCCTCCATAAGCAGGAGGGTTCCTGCCACTGGCAGGAGTGCCCTCCATCCGGGATAGGGATCACCCGTATGAATGAAGGCCATCCCGAGTCCCAGGAGTACCAATCCACTCCATGAGAGAACTTCTCGATAGGGAGGCACCTCCTCCTCGTGTCCCTTATCGTAATGCCACCACGCCAGCAGACTTCCTCCCAGGAACTCCCACGCACGGTAAGGTGTGAGGAAGAAATCGCTCACTCCGTTCTGCACAGACATCACCACATTAAGAATAAAGGTTACTACGAGTAGTAGCCCCATAGCCGGCACAAGAAGCCTTGGCTTCCTCCACAGTAGGATCAGCAACAAGGGGAAGAAAATATAGAACTGCTCTTCCACCGCAAGCGACCAGAGATGAAGTAGCGGCTTAAGACTGGCTGCCGTATCG
>CAIPWR010000025.1 GCA_903868795.1 uncultured Spartobacteria bacterium
CAGAACTTTCCAACTTTTGAGTATTCATCCCTTTGAGAAGGTTCCTATCCATGAACTACTTACAGAAACCGACTTCAAATCTTATATGCCTCAAGAAAATAACCAGTTGATGCTGTTAGACTTATAACCGGACGCTAGTGTTATTGATCCCAAAAGCATGAGTGCAAAAGAAAGCTTAGCTTTTAGAGATTTTTTAATTTTTTTGGTTTTTTCAGCAATGCTGGGCGCCCTCACAGGAGTAACTTCAACACTCGGCAACCCAGAGGATTGCAAATCTGAATCGATTAATGTTTTGAGAGGGACCCAGTGATCTGCCTCTTCAAATTTAGCGATAGTTTGCGATTCAGTTATCTCTCCACGATAAATTTTCTCCCTTACCTCTTGCAGTGAGAATGGGCCTTCTTCCCGACCATTGGTAGATATAAAAATCTTCATGGTTGATCGTTAGAATAACAATCTACATGTCAATTTGTCCTTAGTGTAAACCTCCGCGCCCTGCTTCACGAACTCGGTGGACTTCTCCTCTATGCCCTTTTTGAGGGCTTCTTCTTCCGAAAGTTTTTGGGCGGCGGCGTATTTGCGGGAATGTAGAGTGATATTGACGCCGTCGATGCCCATCGACGGCGCCCTTCGGGCCCACCTTCGGTGGCTCTGACTCGGCCGTTCCCAACGGCCTCGGCTCATCGGATCAATGCGCATCAGGCTTTGGTATAGAGTTCGCCGCCAGTGGCAGAAAACTCTTTCGACTTTTCTGCCATTCCCGCCTTCAAGGCCTCTTCTTCGGCGATGCCTTTTTCAGCGGCATAACGGCGAACATCTTCAGAGATTTTCATCGAACAGAAGTGGGGGCCGCACATGGAGCAGAAGTGGGCTGACTTGGCCCCTTCCTGAGGAAGGGTCTCGTCGTGGAACTCGCGCGCGGTGACAGGGTCGAGGCCAAGGTTGAACTGATCCTCCCAGCGGAACTCGAAGCGGGCCTTGCTCAGCGCATTGTCGCGGTACTGGGCGCCGGGGTGTCCCTTCGCCAGATCGGCGGCATGGGCTGCGATCTTGTAGGTGATGACGCCATCCTTCACATCCTTCTTATTCGGCAGGCCGAGGTGTTCCTTTGGCGTGACGTAGCAGAGCATGGCGCACCCGTACCATCCGATCATGGCGGCACCGATGCCGCTGGTGATGTGGTCGTAACCGGGGGCGATGTCGGTGGTGAGGGGGCCGAGCGTGTAGAAGGGGGCCTCATGGCACCACTCGAGTTGCTTGGCCATGTTCTCCTCGATCATGTGCATCGGGACATGACCGGGACCCTCGTTCATGACCTGAACTCCCTTGGCCCAGGCGCGCTCGGTGAGTTCGCCCTGCACCTTGAGTTCGCCGAACTGAGCCTCGTCATTGGCATCGGCCACGGAGCCGGGACGAAGGCCGTCGCCGATCGAGAAGCTGACGTCGTAGGCGGCCATGATGTCGCAGATGTCGTCCCAGTGGGTGTACAGGAAGTTTTCCTGATGATGAGCGAGGCACCACTTCGCCATGATGGAGCCGCCGCGGCTGACGATGCCGGTCATGCGCTTGGCGGTGAGCGGGACGAAGCGGAGAAGGACTCCGGCGTGGATCGTAAAGTAGTCGACCCCCTGCTCGGCCTGCTCGATCAGCGTGTCGCGGAAGATCTCCCAGGTGAGGTCCTCGGCCTTGCCGTTCACCTTCTCGAGCGCCTGATAGATCGGCACGGTGCCGATGGGAACGGGGGAGTTGCGCAGAATCCACTCGCGGGTGGCATGGATGTTCTTGCCCGTGGAGAGATCCATCACGGTGTCTGCCCCCCACTTGGTGGCCCAGCGCATCTTCTCCACCTCTTCCTCGATGGAGGAGGCGACGGCGCTGTTGCCGATATTCGCATTGATCTTCACCAGGAAGTTGCGGCCGATGATCATCGGCTCGAGTTCGGGATGATTGATATTCGCCGGGATGATGGCGCGTCCTGCAGCGACCTCGGAGCGGACGAACTCCGCCGTAATCTCGTTGGGGATACGCTGCGGGAAGCGGCCGAAGATCGAGGGAGTGTAGGGACTCGCGGGGCGTTGACCGGATCCGGAGTGCTGCTTGTCGAGTTCGTTGCGCACGATGTCCTTGTCGAGTTCCGCAAGCTTGGTTTGCTGGGCTCGGCCCATGTTCTCCCGGATGGCAATGAACTCCATCTCCGGGGTGATGATTCCCTGACGGGCATACCAGAGCTGGGTGACTGGATGGCCGGCAGAAGCACGGAGAGGCTTGCGCTTGCTTCCCTTGAGCCCGGGGAACTCAATCAGGCGATTCCGCTCGGAGGTGCTGGCATACTCGGCATGCTTGCCGGAGAGATAGCCATTGTCCATCGGTTGCACTTCGCGACCTTCGTAGGAGACAACATCACCGCGCTTCTCGATCCAGCTCTGACGGAGTGCAGGAAGTCCTTCCGAGGAATCACCATCGAATCCGGGATCACCCCAGGGGCCGCTGCAGTCGTAGACGCGGACAGGAGCATTCGGCTCCAGTTCGCTGGAGAAGTTCTTGGTGGGTGAGAGCTCGATCTCGCGCATCGGGACGCGGACCTCGGGGTGGATGGTTCCCTCGACATAGACGCGGGTGCTGGCGGGGAGCTGTTCCCTGCTGGCGTCGTTGCTCTGGAGTTCTAGGGTTTCGATGGGTGCGATCATGATGATGGGAGAGGTTAAAAAGTTAGAAAGTGAAAGGTGAAAAGTTGGGAAATGAAGGCAATGAAAGAGCCACGCGTGGGGTGCACGGCGTGGCCTGAGTCCTCTCCCTTCAACGGCATTATCCGTGTCAGGTTCAAAGGGTCGTCCGGTATGTTCCGAACCTCTCAGCCAGCCGGCTCCCCCGCATTTAGAGATAGAATAGGCCGCACTCTACCTTGGTCAACAGGGGAGTGCGGCCTTAGAAGACTTTCTCTTAGCCTACCGGAGGAACTCGGAGTTTATAGTCTCTATCGATGTCGACTTCTGAGATCGGTTGGCTCTCGGATTCTGGAATGAGAACTTGAATGTAGGCGGCACCGTCGTGCTTCTCGATCTTTTCGAAAATATCTTCCAGTTCCGCAACAGTTCCGACTTTTGCTGTGAGCCATCCCTTGCAGCCAAAAGCCTCGGGAAGGAGATGATAGTTCAGTTTTGCCAGATCATCATAAACATGGCCTCGCGCACTGAGGACGTCCTCAACTCCGAAGATATCATTGTTAAGGACAAAGATAATTGGTTTCACACCGTAACGCCCCATCACTCCCAGTTCATTCAAGGTGAGTTGATGGGAGCCATCTCCTGTAACCATCCAAGTGCGACCGGTTTTTTTGGCCATGGAAACACCCAGGGTGGCTGGAGTGGCCCAGCCGATCGAACCCCAGAGCCCGGATTCCTCTGCGCCGACTCCCTCGGGCAACAGCATGCCGTTCAAGTGGAACATGCAGGTGCCGGTCTCTATGACCAGCGTGTCACCCGACTTCAAGCTGCGTTGGAGGCGTGGATAAAAAGCTGCTGAAGAAAGTGCTTCGGTTCCGCCTCCCTTGAGGGGAAGCAGATCCTTATAGGATGCAATCGTCTCTGAGCGGCAGGGTATTTTTGCAAGGAGTTCCTTGAGCAGGTCGTCAATGGCGACATTCATGAAGACCTTGGTGCCAAGTCTCACCCAGTTGTCGTGAATAGAGAGCAGTCGGGACGAATCAAGATTCTCAGACCAAAGGCCTGTGTTTAGTTCAGTGGGGATCATACCTCCGATATCCAGAACCACATCAGCATCCTCGACGGCCCCTTTGACAGAGGAAGGAACTGAAAAATTGCCGTTATAAAGTCCAATATACTGAGGCAGGGACTCGTCCATCGTTCCTTTATCGTAGGAGGCGATGGCTGTTGGTAGATTCGCCTTCTTGACGATCTCTAGTGCAAGATCCTTCACCCCGTATCGTGCGGTTAGGTTGGTGACAAGAGCGACTGGATTTTTGGCCTTTTCAAGTCGAGAAACAATGGAGGCAACGGCAGCCGCGAGTTCCTCAGGGACGCTTTGCTGGCGCTTGATTTCAGCCAACGGCTTGCCTGTGACGGGAGTGCCTACCAAGGGGGAGTAACCGGAGAGTTCCGAGATAGCGATATAGGCTGGCATGCTCTGCCGCAGCGCCTCTCGGATCACTCTCTCGAGTTCATCAATGCAATTGGCAGGGGTGAGAACGGCGGTAACGCAAGCAGCAGCCCCGGAAAGAGGTAGGAAACGATCATAGTTGTTATCCCCGAGGTTGTGGTGTGTCAGAAGCCACTGTTTCTGGATGCGCTCACTGGGCATCCCCACGAGGTGAAAGACCGGTAGTCTGTAAGCCTTGCTACCCATCACTCCGTTAATCGCCGAAAGTTCTCCGACTCCGTAGGTGGTCGTGAGGATCGCAGCTCCACGGATGCGGGCATAGCCGTCAGCTGCGTAAGCGGCGTTCAGTTCATTGGCACATCCGACCCACTCCAGGCCGGATACCTTTTCGGATGCATCGTTGATCGAGAAGGCATAATCACCGGGGACTCCGAAGATTTTGTCGATGCCGAGTTGGGAGAGGCGTGTTAGGACGTATTCAGAGACAGTGGGCGTTTTCATAGCGAATTTTACATTGGCAAAATTCGTGCCGATTGCAAGAGTGCGCGCCTTACGGATCCGACATACGAGCCGAGGTGGTCTATAGCATTCTTTCCAGAAAGGATGCTCGGTCGAAGAGGGCGAGATCGCCGGCCTGCTCCCCGGTACCGACAAAGCGCGGTGCGATTCCGGTTTCCCGGGAGATCGCCACGGCAACGCCCCCCTTGCCCGATCCGTCGAGCTTCGTGAGGATCACACCGGTGAGAGGGGTGGCGGCGTGGAATTCCTTTGCCTGAACAACGGCGTTGCTCCCGGTGGTGGTGTCGGCCACGAGAAAGACCTCATGGGGCGCTGAGGGATCGATTTTCCCAAGGGAGCGTTTCACCTTGGCCAACTCCTGCATGAGATTTGATTTCGTGTGAAGTCGGCCGGCTGTGTCGCAGATGAGAAAGTCGGACTTCAGGCGCTTGGCTTTCGCAAGGGCATCGTGGCAGAGAGCGGCGGGATCAGCCCCGTACTCGCTGCTGACAACCTCAATGCCGAGACGATCGCCCCATGATTTGAGCTGTTCCACAGCGGCGGCACGGAAGGTATCGGCCGCACAGAGGAGGACGCTCTGCCCGCGTGATTTCAGCAGTGTCGCGAGTTTGGCGCTACTGGTGGTCTTGCCGGTGCCGTTGACCCCCACCATCAGGATGACGACGGGACCATTCGGTGAGGGTGAGAGGTCCGTACCCTTTTCGGGTAGATACTTAGCCGCCTCCTCGCGCGCTGCTTGCAGGACATTTTCAGAATGAAGGGCGAGACCCTTGGCTCGGAGCGATTCCAGAATGGCGGTTGCCGTGGGAGCTCCAAGGTCGGATTGCCAGAGAGCAGCCTCTACCTCTTCCCAATCCACCGACTCATGGGCGCCGGTGATGCGCCCCAAAATCCCCTTGAGCCAGCCAGCCATTATTCCTCGGAGTTACCAGAATCCTCTGCAAGCTTTGCGGCGGGAGTGCGATCGGGACGCTGGAGCGTGGCCTTGATCTTGTCCAAGACTCCGTTCACAAAACGCCCCGACTCCTCGGTACCATACTTCTTGGCAATATTAATCGCCTCATTGATCGAAACCACGGGTGGAATTTCTGGACAATGGAGCATCTCGTGGATGGCAAGGCGCAGAATGTTACGGTCCACGGCGGAAAGGCGCTCAAGCTCGTAGTTCTGGGTATGCTCTCGGAGTTTGATGTCGATTTCGGCAGAGTGTTCCAGCAGACCGCTGACGAGGCCTTCGCAGAAACGGCGTGCCGCAGGGCTGAGCCCCCGGAAGGCATAGAAATCCTCGAGATCGGAAACACCCGCGCCACCTCCCTGATCGCGCTGGTAGAGGAACTGGATGGCGGCCTCACGGCCTTCGCTTCGTACGCCCATAATAATTAGGTTAAGGATGTGGGGATGCTCACGGAAGCCCGAAGGGCCTCAATGGCGGCCCGTGCTGTTTCGCTGCCGCGGTTGCTCTCTCCGCCCAGGCATCGCTCCTTCGCCTGGCTTTCATTCTGAAGCAACAACACCCCGTGGATAATCGGGATGCCGGCCTCGACTGACATCCTGCAAAGGGCATCGCTCACGGAAGCAGCAATCAGGTTGGCATGATCTGTCTCGCCTTGGAAAATCACCCCAAGGCAAATAATGGCATCGGGTTTGTTTTTTCTGATGAGCTGTCCGGCCAGGTAAGGAATCTCAAAGGATCCGGGCGCGTAAACCACTTGGGTCTCCGAGTGTGGCTCAATAAGTGCAAGTTCCTCCAGGGCCTTGGCCAGCATTGGCTCCACAAATTCTCCATTGTACCTGCTTGCCACGAATGCAAAACGATTTGCAGACGTGGGATCAGGGATGGGTCTGGATGGAAGCGGCTTGAGCATGAACTGATGGAAGGATGAGGGATGCTGGATGAATTATGAAGGCTAAAGGGGATTTGGGGAATTGGTCATGGGAGATCGGCATTAGGGAAATCCGAGAGGATCGTTTTCCTGATGCCCCATTCCCTAGAAACCATCACCTAGATCATGTGCCCCAGTTTTTTCTTCTTCGTCGAGAGGTAGCGGGTGTTGTGTCGATTTGGTTCGGGGCGAATGGGCACGCGCTCGATGATCTCCATGCCATAACCCTCGAGTCCAACCACCTTGCGGGGATTGTTCGTTAGGAGGCGGATTTTGGAGACCCCAAGATCAGCAAGAATCTGGGCTCCTGTTCCATAATCCCTCAGGTCCGCCGGGTATCCTAGGCGCTCGTTGGCCTCAACGGTGTCGAGTCCCTCTTCCTGAAGTTTGTAGGCATGAATCTTTGCCGGTAGTCCGATGCCGCGTCCCTCTTGACGCATGTAGACCAAGACGCCGTGCCCGCTCTGGGCTATCTGTGCCAGCGCCTGGTGCAGTTGGCTTCCGCAATCACAGCGGCGGGATCCGAACACATCTCCCGTGAGGCATTCGCTATGAACACGCACCAGAGCCGGTTTTTTTGGATCGATGGGGCCCTTCACCAGCGCCAGATGATGATGGTTATCCACCTCGGCGCGGTAGAGGAACATTTTGAAGTCGCCGAAGTCGGTCGGCATCTCGATCTCCTGTTCCCTGCGGACCAGCTTCTCGCTCTTGCG
This sequence comes from uncultured Spartobacteria bacterium, assembly GCA_903868795.1. GTDB lineage: Bacteria > Verrucomicrobiota > Verrucomicrobiia > Chthoniobacterales > UBA6821 > UBA6821. The sequence continues at coordinate 7,235 of CAIPWR010000025.1, forward strand.
GCGATAAGCGATGAGATCCCTGATCGAACAGATTTTGAGGCCATGCTTCTTCTTGAACTTCAAAAGGTCCGGAAGCCGTGCCATGGTGCCATCCTCATTCAGTATCTCGCAGATGACACCCGAGGGATCGAGTCCAGCGAGGCGTGCCAGATCAACTCCCGCCTCGGTGTGACCAGCCCGTTTCAGCACCCCCCCCTCTGCGGCCTGTAGCGGAAAAATGTGACCCGGTTGGCGGAGATCTTTCGAGTCGGCTTTGGGATTTCCCAAAATCTTGATCGTTGCCGCGCGATCGCGGGCACTAATTCCGGTTGTGGTGCCGTGGGAGGCATCGACTGAGACGGTGAAGTCGGTGGCATGGAGTTCCCGGTTATGGGCGACCATGCGTTGTAGTCCCAGATGACTGGCGCGCTCCTCCGTGATGGGAACACAGATGAGGCCGCGTCCATGGGTTGCCATGAAATTTACCGCCTGTGGTGTGACCTTGGAGGCGGCCATGACGAGGTCGCCTTCGTTCTCGCGATCCTCGTCATCAGTGACGATCACCATCCCCCCCTTCCGGATCACCTCTAGGACATCGGTGATCGGATCGAAATGAGTGGAAGATTTGGAGGCCTTGGAACGTTTGGAAGTCTTGGACGGTTTGAGTGTCGCACTCGCAGGAGCAATTTTCTTTGAGGGGGAGATCTTTTTCATGAGAGAGCGATCTCGTGCGGTGATGTCGAATTTGC
>CAIPWR010000026.1 GCA_903868795.1 uncultured Spartobacteria bacterium
GTAGCGGCCAGAGTTCATAGCCGAGTATCCTCAAAAAACGTCGCTCAAATTTCAAATGCGTGGCATCCATTTTGGATCGCAAATCACTCATCTTGAAGTATCAACAAAAACCAATCACCCTCTTAACCGGACACTAGTGACCTGGCATAGGCATGTCGATTCTGCGGTTCTTGACCATCAAGCCACAGGATTCTGGTAACAATAGGATCCCGTCCTGGAGCATTAGGAGGAAGAACCTCACCTGTTGGAATCCTCGTCTTAAAGACAGTGCCGAGACGGCACCCGTTACCGATTTTCTTGCGAATGACGAGTCGTCCTAGTGGTGTGGCATAACTTCCAGGCCTGTCTCCGATCCCAAAACGGGAGGTCGAGACTGGAAAGACCCCTGAGACTTGCCCCTCCCAGACCATGGCAAGTTTCTGATCCTTCACGCTAATGACGATTTCTGGAGGCTTGATCTGATGTTCTGGTTCTCCGGCCCGCGCCTGGCAGGAAAAAAGGCCGACGAGGCACCAGAAGAGCAAAAGTAAAATCCAGAGAGATTCGATCTTCATATGTTAGGATGATCTAGCGCTCTGGTATTCCAGCGTTGTCCAGCGCTAGGTGGGTGGCGAGATGCAGTCCTCCCTCTCTCGGCATATAGGCATCGATCACATAGCGGATGACCTGTGCCCGGTTCATAGGGCGTAGCACTTTCAGAAAGCGAACGTTTCTAGAGTCATGGGAATCATCGCAATCACCTAATTCGGCTGTTTCCCATGTCCTCCCACGGCGTAGCTGTCGTATTTGACGCTGGAGATAGAACCCTCCTGAGTCTGAAAGGAAAAGCGTTTCATGGATGTCGAGAAGCTGCCCCATGGCATCGAGGCTGCCTCCTACGCTCAGGAGTTGCAGGTCACTTGAGGGGTCGTAATTAGTCTCTTTCTCAGATTTCATGGATCTAGGAAGATTTGACTCTTCAATTGGAGGCCAGAGAACCGCTGGGCACCTTGAGATGCATGCCGATCGTCACATCTGCCGGGTTGGTGATGTTGTTTGCGGTCATCAGGTCGGTAAATGAGACACCTAGTCGATGAGCGATTGAGTAGGAATTATCTCCACGTTGGACCGTGTAGACCCCGTTGGGAGCTATGCGCTCTAGCTTCGGGGTGAAGGTTTCAGGAGGCTCCGATTTTTTAGGAGTGCTCTCCGGCTCTTTCTCTACGAGTTGGAGTGGCGGCGGATTCTTGTCGGAGTCCGGGATGGTTAGCTTTTGCCCCACTCGCAGGCTGCTTCCCGATTCCATGCCATTAGCTGCAATGATTTTCGCAGCGGGCATACCCATCATGGAGGCAACCTTGGAGAGGGTGTCTCCGGGGCCAACCGTGTAGCTCGAAGGGTTTGGGGGAAGGGGATGAGGAGGGGCTACCACGGGTGAGGGGACAGCATCGGCAGCATCATGACCCCCCATGGTTGCAAGGGCATCAGCAGCACCGGATGAGCCCTGGTTCTCCGAGGAATGAGATGATGGTGTTGATTTCAGTGCTGGATGGTGAGTGAAGAGGGCCTTGATCGCAGGGGTGATCTTCTGGACGGATTGCTGCACTGTATCTATCTCCTTTTTGGGGGTTTCGATTGCCGGTGGAGAATCCTTCACTGGTGAAGAAGTTGCTACGGACGACTCCTGTTTCTTTTTCTTGGAGTGCATTGCAGAGTGCTTGGCTTTGATGCCCTCCATGGCTTTGGGAGATTGGGTAGAAGAGGTGCCAGCAGGATTTGGCGAGGGATCTGCCACGCCCGCATAGACTGGAACTTTCTCTGTCAGGGCCATTTTGTCCGAGGCATGCATCTTTCTCAGAGCGGATACTCCGAAGAAGCCTCCAACGGCTGCAACATGGAGACCCAGGACGATCAGAAAGGCATGGATGAAGCGAAAACCCACCGATTTCGTGCGTCTGGGTTTTTCAAGATCCTCGATCAATCTCTGCCTCCGTTCCTGGGCCTGAAGCCTCGCAATCTTAGCCCTGAGTTGGGCCTCCTTGAGTGCGATTGGATCACTGAGATCAGATTCTGAACTGACCTGACGGGATGAACGCATGACTCGGTTGGACGGATATGGGGATGATGTGCTCATGGATTTTAGAGGTAGATTCTTCGTCGCTTATTGCATCGGGGTGGCCGGGTAGTAGTTGCCATTGACCAGATAGCAGGGGACGCCGTTGTAATTGACCAAAGGGGCCTGAATGACAGCCGGACGTGAAACCACCACGGACTGCTGCACATAGACCGGTTGCTGGACTACAACTGGAGCAGGGGCAACGTAGGTCGGACGGGAGATCGCGGCCGCGGCAGAGAGACCGAAAAGTGTCCATCCGAGGCCATTCGGGACGCCGGTTCCGAGCCAGCCTCCACGGTTGCAGTTGCCGGACCACCCTCCGCACTGCTGCGGCTGGTAATACCCCCTGCCGCCGCCGCAGCCGTAGGAACCATACGACCCTCCATAGCCATAGGGATTAGCATGGAGTGGAGCCATGGGTGCTACCAAGGTCAGTAGGAGAACCAGGATCAGGGTGATGCCCCCGAGACGGGGGGGGGTGAGATGGCGATGTGTGGTGAGTGAGGGTGTCGTCTGCATGAGCGACCTCTACCCCCGATCGCCGGAACCTGACAACCCCCTCAGACCCGTAGAGGATCTATTTATAGGCCTCTAGAACCGGTCAATAGATCCAACGACCATTCATTGATGAAAATGACCATTGGCAGAAAAAGGTCGTATTGGCTTAAGAATTGCCGTTCGAACAAAAAGTGGATGACATTGCAATCAGTCCACTTGACTCAAAACGCAAAGATTTGTAGACAATGGCCATGTTCAAAAACAAAGTTCAAATTTCGCTGTGTTTAGTTGCAGTTCTACCGTTAACCGGGTGCATGATTCCATCCCAGCTAATGGTGAGCCAAGCTACAGATTCAGCAATGGCGATGAGTGGACTAAGAGGATCTGCAGTTGATGCTGAAGAATTCTCAAAAAAGGTGATCACCCTGAAGGTTGGTTCTGCAACCAAGGAGGAATGTATATCGTTGCTCGGTAATCCCGCCTCAACTATGAGCGATTATGGGATTGTTTCTATAAGCTACTACCTATCGAACACTGGAAACATGATCCCTTCAATGGCTTCTTTGTCTTTTAAAAACAACATTCTTTGGAAAGTGGATGTACACAAAACTTCTTTCAATGGGAGCGGTGTTGATATGAGTAATATTTACTCACAGGGAAGCAGGTAACTTTAAATCATCTTAAGACCTTACTTGAGAGTAAAGCTGCCAATTATATTCACGGCGATATTCACTAGTGTCCGGTTAAGAGGGTGATTGGATTCTGTTGATTGTTCAAGACGAGGGATTTGCGATCCAAAATGGATGTGAGGGATTTGAACTTGGAAGGTCGCTTGGTGAGGATACTCGGCCATGAACTCTGGCCGCTACA